>SVQU01000016.1 GCA_015065165.1 Oscillospiraceae bacterium
ATAGTTATATTGCCTACGGCAGTTTAAGGCGAATAAAATAACACTGAAGCCGATAGGCTTCAATAACACTATTGCTTTGCAATAATATCACTCCGACGAAGTCGGAATAAAACTTGAAAAGCATTATGCTTTTGTGTATAATGAACTTTGAGGTGATAAGAATGGCGGATAGTATTTTAAGAGATAAAGCAAAGGAATTTGCGAAAACGGTTGTTTTTCTCTGTCGTGATATGAAATCAAAGCATAAAGAATCGGTTTTGATAAACCAATTACTTCGTTCTGCTACTTCCATTGGCGCAAATCTACATGAAGCGCAATATGCTCAAAGCACTAATGATTTTATTTCAAAGCTTGAAATAGCCCAAAAAGAATGTTACGAAACAGAATATTGGTTAGAGATTCTTTTTGAAACAGATTGTATGAATAAAGAAGAATATAAAACATTACAAAACGATTGCGGAGCAATTCGCAGAATGTTGATCTCTTCTCTTAAAACTATTAAATCAAAATAAGGGTTTGGGCTTAGACCAAGAGTATTTGTATTGACAAATGCGATGCTGGTTATAATCGAAATAGTAAGATTTTAGGAGAAGATGTAATGGTTAGGGAAGTATCTGAAAACGAATTAAATAAATTGTTAGAGTTATATTTGCATTTGCACGAGGAAATTATCCCGGAAATGACGGGACATTTAGCAAACACTTGGAATACTATTATGCATGACAAAAATCATCATGTTATTGTCAAGGAAATAGACGGAGAAATTGTATCGTCATGCGTCTGTGTGATTATTCCAAACTTGACAAGAAACATAAGGCCTTATGCATTTGTTGAAAATGTTGTTACACACTCGGATTATCGCGGAAAAGGGTATGCAACGGAATGTTTGAATTATGCGAAAACCATTGCAGAAAACGCAAACTGTTATAAAATAATGTTACTTACAGGTTCAAAAAATGATAAAACATTGAATTTTTATACTAATGCAGGCTATAACAGTACAGATAAAACTGCATTTATTCAATGGCTATAATACCGCATTCAATATGTAGAACAAAAAACCGACAGAACAAAATTCTGTCGGTTTTTAACTTCCTTATGAGAATTACCCTTTCTAACGTCCGTTTTTGTATATGATTATCTACATTTCAAGCTTTCTAAAAATCCTTTTGATTCCTCGCGGGATTTGAAAATATAAACCTCTTTGTCGGAACATTTCTCCAAACGAGAAATAACCTTTGGTCGGTTTTCGGCGTTGTAATTTCGTATAAACTCTAAAAATTCTTCGTCGGTTTCGGTTTCAACCCAAGGAATATCGGTTCGCGGTTTGCCTTTTCTTTCCCTTATACCGTTAAGACAAACCTCCAAGGGGTAATCCAAAAAGAAAACCGTGTCGCAAGCCTTTAAACGCGCCTCCATTGAGCTTTCATAGTTTCCGTCGATAATCCATTCGGGTTGTTGCAGAACTTCGCACAGGCGGTTCAAAAAGACCGCTTTGCCAACGGTGGTTTTGTCGGGATTCCAAAACATCATATCCAAATGAAAAAGGGGCAGGGAGGTTATTTTGTGTAACTCTTTGGAAAAATAACTTTTTCCGCTTCCGGGACAGCCGATAACAATTATTTTTTGCATAAGGGCTCCTTTGGGTAATGAAATACTTTCCTTTCGGAAAGTATGAAGTAATCCTTTAGGATTATGAAGTATCTCGCAAAACTCAATATGAAGTAAAATTCGTTCGCTCATATGCCGAAAGCATATTTCATACGCAAAGCGTATTTCATATTGCGAAGCAATATTTCATTCGGTCCGCAAGAACGAATTTCATTGAAAAAAGCACTTCGTAAGAAGTGCTTTTTTCTGGTGACCCGTAGGGGAGTCGAACCCCTGCCTTCGCCGTGAGAGGGCGACGTCTTGGCCACTTGACTAACGGGCCGTGCAATATAATATATCACAACTTTTAAACTTTGTCAAGAGGAAAACGAGGGCGTTATTATAATGTTTTCGGGCGGACGGGTGAATAAGAACAAAATTACATAAAACTGCTTATGAAAATTTCAAAACCGATAAAAATCAAAATTCCGCCACCGAGATAACCGGCTTTGTTTGCAAGCCTTGTGCCTGCTTTCTTGCCGATTATAATACCGCCCAAGCAAATTGCAAAGGTGGTTACGGCAATAATAAGACCGCATATCAGCGCTGTTACAAGGTTGTAGCTGGAAATGGTAAAGCCAACGGACAATGCGTCGATAGAGGTTGCCACACCTTGCATAATAAGTGCCCCTATGGTGATGGCTCGTGCTTCGCAACAGCGGTCTTCGTCCTGATTCTTAAAGGCGTCTAAAATCATCTTTCCGCCGATAAAGCAAAGTAAAACAAGTGCAATCCAGGGTATGAATTTTTCGAAAGAGCTGAAATGCTGTGCCACCGTATGTACACAAACCCAGCCGATCATAGGCATTAGATATTGAAAAAAGGCAAAAACACCCGCGATACCAAGCATTCGCGGTTTTTTCATACAGGGCTCGTTCAACCCGTTTGCCAAAGAAACCGAAAAGGCATCCATGGCAAGGCCAACGCCAAGCAAAGCACTTTCTACAAAAAACATAATTCCTAAATTCATAAACGCACCTTTTCAAGATAATGCCCCGAAGCAGAAATCTGTTTCGGGGCATAGGTTTTATTTTTTCAACATTTCCCTAAACCTGTCAACCTCTTTTGGGTCGGGCTCGGGCAAATGTCCGTGGGCAAAGTGAATACCTAAATCATCGTATTTAACTTTGCACATTTTTCTAAAGGGCAACAGTTCGATTTTATCCACACAGGGATGAGCATCGCAAATCGCCTTTAGTTTAAGTATGTTTTCATCGTTATTATTCAAAGTGGGTATGATAACCTGACGAACCGTAACGGGTATGTTCTGTTGGTTAAGATAATCTAAAAAGCGTAAGGGCTTTTCAAGGTCGCAACCAACGTGCTCTTCGTAAAGACCGTTTTCGGTATACTTTATGTCAAGCAAAACTCTGTCCGCCACCGCAAGCGCCGCCTTGATGGACTCGCCAAACAGGCTTCCCGAGGTGTCAAGACAGGTGTTTATGCCCGCTTCGTGGCAAAGGGTAAATACCTCGCGCACAAATTCGGGTTGAAGCAACGGCTCGCCCCCCGAAATGGTAACTCCGCCGTCAGAACCGAAATACTCGCGATATCTTTTCGCCATTTCAACGATTTCTTTAGGAGTATATTCGGTTCCGCCGGAAATATTCCAAGTGTCGGGGTTATGACAGCATCCGCAGCGGAGGTTGCACCCTTGCAGGAATATTGCAAAACGCACACCCGGACCGTCGCTTGCCGCCAAGCTTTGAATAGAATGAACTTTACCTTTTATTTCCTTATCGCTCATACGGTTTCGTGGAAGGTACGGCTGATAACTTCTCTCTGCTGTTCGCGGGAGAGCTTGTTGAAGTTAACTGCGTAACCCGAAACACGAATGGTAAGGTTGGGGTAATCTTCGGGATTTTCGTATGCCTTAAGAAGAGTTTCACGGTTCATAACGTTAACGTTGATGTGGTGAGCGTTCTTCTTGAAGTAACCGTCGATGATGTTAACGAGGTTGGTAGTTCTTTCGTCTTCGCCTGCGCCCAATGCTTCGGGAGTGATAGAGAAGGTGTTGGAAATACCGTCGCGGCAGTCGCAGTAATCGATCTTAGCAACCGAGTTGAGAGATGCGAGAGCGCCGTTTGCTTCGCGGTTGTGCATGGGGTTAGCACCGGGAGCGAAGGGTTCGCCTGCTTTTCTTCCGTCGGGAGTAGCGGCGGTGTTTTTACCGTACATAACGTTAGAGGTGATGGTAAGGATAGAAAGGGTGTGCTCTGCGTTGCGATAGGTAGGAGTCTTGCGGAGCTCGGTAATTACCTGGTGAGCCATATCCTTTGCAATGCTGTCAACTCTGTCGTCGTCGTTACCGTATTTGGGGAATTCGCCGGTGGTTTCAAATTCTGCGATGTAGCCTTCTTCGTTTCTGATAGGCTTAACGTTTGCATATTTGATAGCGCTCAAGGAGTCGGCGATAACCGAAAGACCTGCAACACCAAATGCCATAAATCTGTGAACGTCGGTATCGTGAAGAGCCAACATTTCGCTTTCATATGCATATTTATCGTGCATATAGTGGATAATGTTCATGGTGTTAACGTAAAGCTTGCTTGCCCATTCGAGGTAAATGTCAAGACGTTCCTTAACAGAAGCGTAATCGAGCTTGTCGCCTTCGAGAACAGACATCTGAGGACCGATCTTCATATTGCTGGAAACGTCGTAACCGCCGTTGATAGCAATAAGGAGAAGCTTGGGAAGGTTGCATCTTGCGCCGAAGAACTGCATATCCTTACCAACCTTCATTGCGGAAACGCAGCAAGCGATAGCATAATCGTCGCCGTAGTCTGCACGCATAAGGTCATCGTTTTCGTACTGGATAGAGTCGGTATCTGCAGAAACCTTTGCACAGAACTTCTTAAAGCCTTCGGGAAGATCCTGAGACCAAAGAATGGTGAGGTTAGGTTCGGGTGCAGGGCCGAGAGTATAAAGAGTATTGAGGAAACGGAAGTTTGTCTTGGTAACCAAGGTTCTGCCGTCAAGACCCATACCGCCTACAACTTCGGTGATCCACATGGGGTCGCCGCCGAAAAGTTCGTTGTATTCGGGAGTTCTGAGATGACGTGCAAGACGAAGCTTCATAACGAAATGGTCCATAATTTCCTGAGCTTCGATTTCGGTAAGGATACCTGCTTCGATGTCGCGTTCGAAATAGATGTCGAAGAAGGTACCAACTCTGCCGAGAGAGTTAGCTGCGCCGTTCTGTTCCTTAATAGCAGCGAGGTATGCGAAATAGGTCCACTGAACTGCTTCGATAGCGTTCTGCGCGGGCTGGCTGATATCATAGCCATAGGAAGCCGCCATAGCCTTAAGGTCGTTAAGAGCCTTAATCTGGAAATGGAGTTCTTCTGTTGCGCGGATGGTATCAACGTTGAAATCGATGCCGTTGTGCGCCTTCTTTTCAGCCTGTTTAGCTTCGATAAGTCTGTCTACACCGTAGAGAGCAACACGGCGGTAGTCGCCGATGATTCTGCCTCTGCCGTATGCATCGGGAAGACCGGTAAGCACGTGGCACTTACGAGCAGCGCGCATTTCAGCAGTGTATGCACTGAAAACGCCGTCGTTATGGGTGTTCTGATATTTGAATTTGTCCTTAACGGAATCGCCGAGAGTATAGCCGTATGCTTCGCATGCGCTAACGCACATTCTCATACCGCCGAAGGGGTTAACGCCTCTCTTAAGGGGAGCGTCTGTCTGTACGCCGACGATAAGCTCGTTATCCTTATCGATATAACCGGGAGCGTATGCGGTTATGGTAGAAACGGTTTCGGTGTCGATATCCAAAACGCCGTTGTTCTGTCTTTCCTTCTTAAAAAGTTCCTGAACCTTTGCCATCAAAGCGTTGGTTCTTTCGGTAGCGCCTGCAAGGAAGCTTGCATCGCCTTCGTAAGCCTTGTAGTTGTTCTGGATGAAGTCGCGAACGTTGATTTCGTCCTGCCAAACGCCACCCTTGAAACCTGTCCAATTCTTGTGTTCCATGGTTGTACTCCTTATAATTTATCATTTTATTTAATTAACAATTAATTAGGGCAAATCAGTAAACATATACCGATTTGCCCTGACGGACTGCGTATGTATTGCCTACGTTTTCCGGCGGTTCGGGCACGAATCAACGCGCTCAAGCCGCTTGATCCGTCAGTGCTGTAGGTACTGTGGACATTATACATAAAATATAAGTGTTTGTCAATAGAAAAACCAAAAATTTATTGAGAATTTTTCTTAATAAGTTTTCGCCAAACTATTGACAAAGGGTTATTGATATGTTATCTTACAAACATAAAGATAAACCCAAAGAAAATATATCAGATATTATGAAAGGAACGGTATTCAGTTATGAGATTAAAGGACAAAGTTGTGGTTATCACAGGCGGAAGCCGAGGTATCGGTTATGCCACGGCAGAAGCGTTTCTTCGAGAGGGCGCAAAGGTTATTATTGCGGCGAGTAAGCAGGAAAATGCCGACAAAGCTGCGGAAAGTCTCAAAACTTCCTTCCCTAATTCAACAATCGGCGGTATCGCCCCCGATCTTGCCGATTATCAATCGGTTCGCGATTCCTTTTTAAAGGTTGCCGAAACCTACGGCACTATCGACGTGCTGGTTAATAACGCCGGCGTTTCTGAAAGTACACCCTTTTCTAATTATACCGAGGAACTTTTTGATAAGGTAATGGACCTTAACGTTAAAGGCGTGTTCACTGCCTCCCGCGCCGCATCCGAAATTATGGAAGAAAAGGGAAGCGGTGTAATTCTTAACACGTCTTCTATGGTAAGCATAAGCGGTCAGCCCTCGGGCGTGGCATATCCCGTTTCGAAATTTGCGGTAAACGGTTTTACTGTTTCTCTTGCTCGCGAGCTTGGCCCAAAGGGTATTCGCGTTAATGCGGTTGCCCCCGGAATTATCGAAACCGATATGATGAAGGCTGTTCCGAAAGAAGTTATCGAGCCTATGATAGCACGCATACCCTTAAAACGTCTCGGCAAACCTCAGGATATTGCAAACGCCTTTGTGTTCCTTGCCTCGGATGAAGCATCCTACATCACGGGTGTAATCCTAAGCGTAGACGGTATGATGAGAGCATAATCACATCGAGCCAAAGGGATTATAAACATCAAAAGAAAACATCACGCTCTGTATTTAACCGAGCGTGATGTATTTTTTTATTTCTTTTTTCTTCTGAAAATTTGCTTTCTGAAAAGAATAATGTTCAAAACCACAAAGAACAAGAAAAGGATTATTGTGGTAAGAACAGGCTTTTTAGGTGCAAGAAGGGCAAGGAACATCAAGGGGAAGCCAAACACAATGGCAGGGAAGTTTTGGTAAACCAAATTATCCGCCGCAGGGGTTTTAAAATCGCCGTCGATTTCGCGAAGCAAAATAATACCCGTGCTGGCAGTACCCGTAAGCATACCGTACATAGCCAAAAATTGCTCTTCTTGATAATGCTTAAAGAGAACTCTTGCGATAAAGTGGTTGTATGCGTAAGTAACCGCCAAGCCAACCACACCGAGAATCAACAAAATGCCCCAACGCTTTTCCAAAATGTCCAAACGGATTGCCGCGATACCTGCAACAACCATTATATCGAAAAAGAAGTTGCTCACACGGGTCATAAGGAAATCGTTGGTATATTCCTTTTTAATAACTCTCTTCTTTTTAAGAAAACTCATCACAGCCTTTATCAAGGTCGCCGAAAGAACACCCAAAAGGAAGTTAAAGCCAAAAATAACCGATTTCATACCCGGCAAAAGGTTGCCCAAAAGAGACATAAGCAGATAAGCAAGGAAATATGCAAAGGCAATTAACGCCATTTGTATGGTAAGCTTGTCGATGCTTTCCTGCATAGGAATTTCGCCCTCGCGCTGGATGTCCTCCGAGTGTATCGCGCCTTCTTCTGCTACGGTTTTCTTAATAATACCGCGCTTTTTAAGTATGTTAAGGTGAATAACGCCGCCGATGCTTGCGCTGATAAAACCAAAAGCCGCAACGGTAAGACCAAAGCTCTTTCCGCCGATAAAACCAAAATCGTGCTCGTAAATACCGCCATAGTTAAGGGCTTGACCTGTACCCTGACCGTAACCAAAGGGAAGCAACAAACCCGAAGCAGGGAAAAATTCATCGATAAAGAACTTGGCGGCGATAATTGTGATAACAAGACCTACCACGCCCTGAAGAAGATAGGTGGCAACGGTGGTAACCCCCGTGTTGAAAATCTCCGAGGTTCTTTCCTTGGTGAGCTTTCCGCCCGATTCTTTAAAAGCGGACGCGATAAAGCCCAAAGCAAGAGTGTGATAGGTGAGCATTTCCAAAAATGCGGTGCCGTTTCCGCCGAAAAATGCGGTATCGAACATAACCGTACCGCCGGTGGCGATTTTGTAAATATCCGCAACGATAATTAAAATCGCGCCTGCCAGAACAGAAGTGGGAATTAAGGATACCTGCAAAAACTTAAAGCTTTTTTTCAAAAGGTTTGCGGCAAGCAGGCTGAGCAATAACACCGCAATAATGTTAAAGCCACCCCAAACGCTAAAGTCCCAAAAATTTTCCATTTTCTTCACCTTTTCTGATATTGTCGAATCTGTGATATATGTTCAAATATTTAAGAGCGTTAAAACGTTTTCCGCTTTTCAACTGATAAACACGCTTGTCATAATAAATGTTAAGCTTGTTTCTTCCAAGCACGGCAACCGCGGTTGCGCTTTCAAAATCGAAAACCGTTTCGGTTTCCTTACCTTGGTTAATAACAATTCTGTCGCCGTAAAGAGAAACTTCTGCCTCTTTGTCAATGGTAATCTTCTTTTTGTTGGGTATTACCTCGAAGAAACCCGAAACGTCCTTATATAAAGGCTCTTCGGTGTAATCCGAAGGGTTAAGATTATTTATGAAATTCTCCTGATAATCATACCATTCGCCCACAAATTCAAAGGGGAAATCAAAGCCAACGCCCTCAAGACGGGTGTTTTCGTTATATTTAATCTTGCGACCGCACTTTTTACATTTGATTTTGTTACCCGCGCTATGAAATTCCGAAAGACCGCAGAAAGGACAAACGTACATAGCTCTTTCCAAAAATTCCGCGCGCTTGTCGGATTTAAACACGGCTTTGTCGTTGCCTTCGTCCACGAAAAGTCCTTTTTCAATTCTTTCCATAAGCGCTTCGTCGGACAGTTCAAGATATTCCTCGGGGTGAATGACCTCCGAAACGTAAGACCTCATTTTGCCCTTTCGTACAACGTCGCTCCAACGGGGGTGAACACCGTAACCGCCCTCGATTCTATAAAGAAGCACAGGTAATTTCAGTTTTTTCGCCATCATAGCGATAGAGGGGCTCATATATCCCGTCTTACCGCTGTAGGTGCGGTTTCCCTCGGGGGCGATGGCAATTGTTCCGCCCTCTTTGGCAACGCGTATACAGTTAAGCACTGCGCCGATATCGTTTGCCTGCTTTTTAATGGGAATAGGGTTAACTAACCAGCGGATTATCGACGAAACAAAGCCTTTTGAAAAAAGGTCCTCGCTGGCAAGATAATAAATAGGGCCCTTAAAAGCCATACCAACGAAAAATTGGTCGAACGCCGTTTGGTGGTTATAAAGAATCAAATAATTTCGGTTTTCCTGTTCTTTGAACTTTTCAATTTTAATTCCGTATTTCCAAACCGAATAGGGTTTTATCACGGCGCAAAGAATATTTCTTATAATTCTGTGTCGGGGTTTTATCCACTTGTTTTGCTTTTTCTTCATAAAACACCTGGGATTTCACAAAAAATACATAATATTTTAGCATTTTATCAAAAATAAATCAATAGTTTGGTTGAAATTTATGTTTTGGGCGTGTTTTATTTGTTATATATTAGTTCGACAAATTCGCGGTGGCGGTAAATATACCCCCCGAAAATGAGGAACGAATTTTCGGGGTAATGTTCTGCCCTTCGAATCTTTTCTCAAACAAACAAAAAAACCATCCGTTGGATGGTTTTTTATTTGGCTAATGACTGTAATTTTGATACAAGATTATAGTTGTTCTTTATGCTTGTCCAAAAACTGTTTTGACCTTTTTTGTATTTCCTTAATGGTTAACAGATTCACCTGTTCCAAATTGGAATCCAATGTGAAATATCCTCGGAGCAAGGGATCGATTTTTTCGTACTCTTCCTCAGCTTTTTTTAGAGTTTGCGAAAAACAATCATACCCATATATATCTACAAGATACGGTAATCCTGCCACCGATAAAATATGATTATAATCAATATAGTCGTGATTCTTTTCGAGGTTTCTGCGGAAATTATCCATCACGGGATTTAACTCTGCCTCGGAAGCATAAATGGCATATCCACGAATGAAAAAAATCTTCATTGCAAGTCTGCGACATTTCTTTAAATTTTCAAAATAAAAATCTTTCAAGTCAAATGCCTTTGCTGATGGATTAAGTAGCAGAATGCGGAGATGCTCTAATCGTATTTCCCAAATATGCTTTTTTGAAGTCGTTTTATCGCACAGATAATCAATGAGCTCTTGTGTTAGGTCTATATCGTCTAATTTCTTTAAATTAGCGATGTAATCGGGATGTAGTAAGCAATCGGAACACTTTTTGAAAGTACGCTCCATTGCAGACAATACGTTGTCATTCATATATTCCACCTCCTTTATACATAATCATTATACCACATAAAAACAAAAACCGCAATTCCTTTGTATCGGAATTGCGGTTTTTGTTTGGCTAATAACCCTAATTATGATACAAATTTTTTCACAATGGTTACATTGCCAGAATCATCTTTTTCAAAATGGGCATCAAAACAAAATCTTTTGTCCCATGCCCTTACGCTAAACGTATAGTCTTTAAGATCATGATAACCAAACTTGAGCCTCAAAGAGCTGTAAGTCAAGTCATCCAAAACAACGGTCTCAATTTCGCCACCAAAACAGTTCGCCCCGTCTTTGTAAAATTCAATAGCAGCCTTTTCTGCATTTGCAAAAGAGGAAATATAACTTATCAAATCGTCTTTTGAAGAGGTATCTCTATGTTGCGTTGCAAAACGCAACAGATATTTGTAGTAATCGTCAGGGTAATAGTCAATCACTATTGGAAAATTAAACAGACTATTCCTTATATAAGCGGTTTCGACATCTTCTTCAGAACAAATGTCAACAACATATTCTGAAAATAATTCTTTCAAAAAATCAAAATGCATATCTACTCCTCCTTTCTTTTAATTATACCACAAAAACACAAAAACCGCAATCCCTTTGTATCGGAATTGCAGTTTTTATTTGGCGGAGAAGGAGAGATTCGAACTCTCGAACGGTGTTACCCGTTACGCGATTTCCAATCGCGCGCGCTCGACCAACTACGCGACTTCTCCACAAGTCTTATTTTTGCGCCATTTCTTCAACGCGCTTGGCTATTATATCACACAAATTCGCGCTTGTCAACATTAAATTTCGCATTTGTTTGGATATTTTTGGTTTTGAATGGAAAAACTCTACATATAATATTGCAAAAACATAACGAATCCTTTGGAGGACAAACGAATGCTACCCCAAGAACCCTACAAGCGTTTTGCCGTAATAACACTATATTGCGCCGTGGGATTGGTGATAACCTATTTACTTTTCAACTATCTTTGGTCGGCGATTTTGCCCTTTGTTATCGCCTATTTCTTTGCGGAATGCTTTCGTCCCGTGGTTCGCTATTCCGAATCTCACAAAAGGTTTCCCAAAAAATCCTTCGTGCTGTTTGTGGTATTGCTTGCAACGGCATCTATAACTATGCTTATCTACGCCGTGGCAAGGCAGGTTGTTTTGGAAATGGGTGAGCTTTCCCAACGTATAAAAGAAACCTTGCGCCTTATACAAGCCGACAGAAATTATGCCGCGGCGGTTATAGATAAAATCAATTCCTTCGTGCCCTTTATAGATATAAGCGACCGACTTTGGGAAATGCGCGCAAACCTCAACACCGAGCTTTTAACCATGGCGCTTTCCTTTGGAGAAAGCGCGACAGGGGGATTGGTTTCCATTATAGGCGGGGCGGCAGTGTTTGTTCCCAACGCCCTTTTTACGGTTTTGGTGGTAATAATTGCAACCTATTATTTCGCCATCGACCGTGTGAGGATTAATTGCTTTTTTCTTTCGCTTTTTCCAAAATCGGTTAAACCAACCTTGAAAAACGCAAAGGATATGCTTGCCGCCACCGTGGGCAAATTCCTTCGCGCCTATGGATTGCTGTTTATAATAACCTTTGCCGAGCTTCTTGCATCATTTGTAATAATCGGCTTGGATTTTGCCTTTGTTCTTGCCCTTGTAATTGCTCTTGTGGATATTTTGCCCGTTGTGGGCACGGGCACGGTGCTTATTCCTTGGGGGGCAATAGCCTTGGTTTCGGGAGATTATAAAACGGGAATAGGTCTTTTAATTTCCTATGCAGTGATAACCGTGATAAGACAGATTATCGAACCGAAAATCGTTGGGAAATTTATGGGCATTTCGCCCCTTGCCACTCTGGCATCAATGTATATCGGGCTTAAACTTATCGGTATCGCGGGGCTTTTCGTTGTCCCCTTGGGTGCGATAGTTTTAAAGCGTGTGTTGGAAATCAATCAAGAAAACGTATATCCTTCGGCTGGTTCTGCCGGATGACACACAAAAACGTCATTCTGAGCGCAGGCAATTTTAATGCCGTAGGGCGGAGGTTCTACTCCCGCCGTTTTTGCGGGTCGTCGAGGACAACC
Source organism: Oscillospiraceae bacterium (assembly GCA_015065165.1). GTDB lineage: Bacteria > Bacillota > Clostridia > Oscillospirales > CAG-382 > Coliplasma. The sequence goes on from SVQU01000016.1 coordinate 12,375, forward strand.
ACCCCTACAAAAGTATAGCGCGTTTTTTCGAAAACGAAGTTTTTGGCGGTAAAGGTTTTTGGGGATTTTAAAAGGGGTGTTTTTTCAAAAACACCCCTTTTTGCTATTCTTAATTTCTGCAATCCACCAAGGAAACCGAAACAACGTCGGGGATGCGGCTTATTGAAGAAACCACCTTTTGGTGTGCGCCGCTGATAGCAACCTCATAAATAATTTCGCAATAATCGCCGTTGTCAACCAAAGAACTCATACGGTTTTTAATGCCCTTTTCGGCAATAAGCTTTGCCGCTTGGTCGATGGCTGTATCGCTGTTTGCGCGGATAACCAACAAATACGGTCTTGCACTGTGGGCGGAAAGCTTCATAACGATAAACGCTGCCGCGCCGATAAACAAGGAAGCCACGATTGTGATTTTGTAGAAATGCGCGCCTGCGGTGATACCTGCGGCAACAGACCAAAACATAAATGCGGTGTCGGATGCATCCTTAATAGCCGTACGGAAACGGATGATAGACAACGCGCCCACCATACCCAAGGAAAGGGCGAGGTTAGAGGTGATGGTAAGTACAATCATCGCCGAAATGGGGGTGATGAGAAGCAGGGTGATTTCAAAGGTGCGGTTGCGGGACACACCGCGCATAGTCAATCGATAGATAAGCAGAATGAAAAGCCCCGAAACGAAAGCCAGTGCAAGGGCAATAACAATGTCGACAAGCGTAATTTCGGGAGAAAATCCCTCCAACACACTTTTTTTGATAGCGTCAAAAATACTCATAGTTAAACTCCTTAAAGGTTATAATCTTCGCCCCTATGTCGGCAGAGGGCATATTTTGAAACCGACAGCTGCATACCTGTGTTTTGACAGCATTTGCGAATAAACGACGGACAACGGTCGGTATATTTGATTTCCAAAATGATGCTGTTTCGCGAAATAGCGGGTATACCGCCGATGGTTTCGCCGAAAAGCGTGTTTTTGTGGGGGGTTAATGAATCTACGTTCATATCAAAGGTAACCCGAATCCCCAATTGGGGCATAACGTATGCCTCGCGGTCATATTTCACCGTAACGGCAGGCTTAAATCCCTTTGCTTGCATCTCTGAAACCAAACCGAAGCATTCTTGGTCCTCGGGTATGCTTTCGCCCTTTAAAATCGCGTCAAGCAGTGCTTCGTCGATGAGCGCGGAATGCTTTTCGGTAACTATACCGCGTTTTGTTTTTCGTTCCAGACGTATAGATTTATTTTCGCCGTTGTAGGTGCGAATTCGAAATTTAATGTGAACCGCGTTTCCGTCTTCTTTTTCCCGAAGGGCTGTGTTAAAAACATCGTCGAAATAAAGAGAGCAAATGGAATATTTACCGTTTTTTCCGTTTTTGTCGGGAACAAGAACCTGTTTTATACTGTGAGAGATTCTTTGGTATTCCGCATAGGAGATAATGTATTTTTCTTCAATTCTTTCTGCCATTATCCTCCTCAAACGGTAAATCCGTAATTTCGCATTTCGTCATCCGAAAGGCTGAAATAGGATTTAACGTATCTTTCTATATAGTCTTCCCGTTGGTCAATAAAGCTTCTCAGACTTTCCACCGAAGATTTCCAAGCGTCATAGGAATGGTCCCAGCGTTGGCAATCTCTGGCGATATCGTTGGCAATCATACCCGAAAATCTGTCGATATATTCGTTAACTATTTCGGATGTCCAGATATTTTCAAGCTGATATGCAAATTCCTCAAGAAACATTTTTTTAAAATCGGGGTTTTTTAAAAGCGAATTTATAAGCGCGGTGGAAAACATATCGCTTGCCCCCGTACCTGCGGGGTTAAGGTGGCCTTCTACCGAATTAGACGATGCCGAGCGAAAGGCGTGGTCTACGTCGTACATCATCCAGCGCCATTTTCCGCCCTCATAGGTGAAAAAGCGGATATTTCCGTTATCGCCGTTGCCGATAATAATTTCCGCAACGATATAATCCGCGTAATTCTCTACGTCCATAAGGGTGCAGATATAATCGTAATTTTCCTTAACCGACATATCGTGGGTGGAGGCGTAGCTGACCATTGCTTTATAATTGGTGCTGGATTTACCGTTGGCAAAGCTAACCTCGGCTTCCTCTGCCGAAACGTTATAATGCCCTGCAACGTAATGCTCGTTAAGCTTTTCGCGGATAAAATAAATACCCCAATATTTGCCGTTGAGATAAACCGCAACGGGGCGGCAGTTTTGCACGTCCAATCCCATATAATCCGAGGCAAGGCTGGTTATCATGGCATCGCGCATTGCCGAAAGTCGCCAATCCTGCCCTGTATTTCTAAGGACAAGGGATTCGTAAACCTCTAAACTGTCGTTTTCAAACAGCTTATAATTCAGCTCGCCGTTTCCATAAGCCGAACGGAAGAAAAACGCCATGGATTTCTTTTCTAACGCGCGTGAAAGTCCGCCGAAAATGCGAACTCCGCATTTTTCCGAAAAACCGCCGCCATCCTTGTCGAAAAAGGAAAGGGTGGCTTCTCTCTCCCAACGTTGATAGTAATTCGCACCGTCATATGGGAAATTCGGGGCAGCGTTGGGACCTGTGGAATAAATCCCCGAATAATAATCGAAAAAATTATCGGGAGAAGAAATTATAGAAATAGTTTCTAAGGTATCGGGCTCGTTAACTACAAAGGTCAAATCGGCAACATCGCTTATTTGTTTGCCTTGGGCAACCGAAACACAGCGTATAACCGTTGTGGAGTTGATTTTCAGCGGTTGAGTGTAAAGTGAGGATGCCGCCGAGGGAATTGTGGCGTCTAAAGTGTAATAAATATTGCCCTCGCCCTTTAATTCAACCGTAATTTCCTTTTCCTTGTAAACCCCTTGGGGTAAAGAGGAGGTAGGTGAAACCGCCTTCGCCTTTGCCTTGCCGTTGTTAGGATTTTCGGGGGTGGGGGATTCTAAAATCTCAAACCCGTCCTGTCCGTCGGCTCTGCCAAAGGATGTGTCTGCGCCCATAGAAGGCACAACGGCGTGATCAACGATAAAATCGCCCTTGGAAAGCACAACCGTTTCGCCCGAGGAAGACAGCGCGAAATCCAATTTGGGATAACCGTCCGGTATATTAACTCCCTCGGAGGAAAGGATTATCACAAGATAAGAATTTGCAGGGATAATCACGCCCTTAAGGCTTCCCTTGCGGGGCTCTTCAACGTCGTCGGAGAGATACCATTCCGAAAGGTCGATTTCCTTATCGGTGCGGTTGTGAAGTTCTATAAAATCGTGGTAGGTTTTATAAGGACCGGGGAGATAGGATTTGTTAGAGGAAACAATCTCGCTTATTTCTAATTCGTCGGGGCGGATAGAAGAAGCATATTGCTTTTGCCCTTCGCTGTCGTTGGGGAAGCCAAGTGAAATTTCACCGCTTACGTAAACGCTTTCGCCGTTATCGATAATACGGTTCAGCGATTTTCCGCTGCCCGCTTCGGCACAGCTTATAAATTCGCTTCTTTTAAAGTTGGGGGCGGTGAGATAAACCGCATCTCGCGAGGAAAGACCAAACCCCGTTGCATTTTCTCTGTCGCTTCTTTCTGCATAAAGCAACAAGCATTGGTTGGGCTCGATTATAGATTCGGGAAGTGCAAAGCTGTAAGGGTCCTTTTGAGAATCGCTGATAAACCAACCCTTTGTGGAAACCGATTCCTCTGAAATATTCATTATTTCAATAACGTCCCGCACACTTCCGTCAAAGGGTGTTTCGTCAATAGAAAGGAGAATTTCGTTTATAACCAAAGGAGAATCCTTGTAAATACGTGATTCTTCAAGAGCCTCTGCGCCTGTATCGTCGTTGGGGAATCCGGGGGTAGCGGTCATTTCGGTAAATACCCCTTCGCCGCTTTCGTTACTTGTCAGGGACATAGAACAGTTGGGGCTGCATTTTTCGATTTTCTGCGAAAAATATTTCGAACCTATCGAAACCACAACGTTTTCTTCCTCATTCAGCTTGAAATCGGTGTGGAATTCACCGCTTTCGGTAAGAAGATTCTTGCCCGATGCGAAAACCAACATAAGCTCTCCGGGGGCAAGCATAATTTCGGGCAGCGGACATTTATTTCTTTCGGTAAGCGAATCCGAAATGAAATAACCCTTGGTGGAAATAACCGCCGAGGAGGTGTTTTTCAGCTCGATAATATCACAATAATCCCCTTGATAGTCGGGAAGTACAGATTGGTTATAGGTTAAAATCTCGCTGATGCTTAAGGCAAGCTTGCTTTCCTTGTCCCCTGCGCGGAAGGCTTCGACACCCTCTGCCGTGTTGGGGAATCCGGGGGAGGCATCGTAGGAAAGCGTATATTCGCCCCCATCGAGAAGCATAACCTCGTTAGACCTTGTTGCCTTGGTGGTAAGGCTGTCAACAACGTTTCCTTCCTTTGAAACAAGGGCGATATATTCGTTTCCGTTGGAATTAAGCTTAAAAGGAACGTTAACTCCGTCAAGATAAACGATAAGATAGCTTTTGGCTTTGAACTCTATGTTGCCAAAGGTGTATACAATTTCGTTGCTTGTGTCCTTTGCCAAGCCAAAGCTCGACAAATTAAAGCTGTCCCCTGCATTGTAAAGCTCGATATAATCGGGAAAATCGCCGCTGTCGGTGGCAATAACCGAGCCGTTGGAGGCGCATATTTCGTTGATTCTAACGTTTATATTCTGAATTTTGCCGTCTTCAAGGGATGGTATACCAACCTTATTTTCCACGAACATCATCACCGTAGCGGACAGCAAAAGGCAACAAATCAACAAAATCGCTGTTAATATTTCCTTTTTTGTTCTTGCGGTCATAACAAAACCTCGCTAAATGCTCAATGCCCAAGATTCATAAGAAAACTCGGGCATATGCTTTTTAATTTGACTTTTTTGGATTTTACATATCTCTGGAAGCAATGATATTTGCACCTGTATCGCAAACGTTTTCGATAAGAATCTCACCGCGCTTTACGGGAGATTTTGCGGTAAAGGAATGTAATTGCTTCATAATTTCAAACATTTTTGCCTTGGGAATCGCTCTGTCGGTGCGAACCGCAAGCTTGGGGTGAATACCGCCGATAACAGAAACCGAGCCTGTAACCGTGCGCATAGGGTTGGAGATTTCGGTTTTTCCGTATTCTTCGCCCTTGGGGCAGGAATTTCCGCTTACTTCAAGGGTGTTTTCGTCAATTTTCAAATGACAACCGCGGGGGCAGACAATACAAACAAGCTCTTTCATTATTCCTCAACCTCCTCGCGTTCATAAGCAGAAACGGTTATGTCGCCCTCTGCCTTTTCAAGCAAAACCTTGGGCAAAACAATTTTTTGCATTTCTCCGGGCGCAAGATATTCTCTGCGGAAGGAGGCAATCTTAACTCCTTCGGATTCCACAACGATATCGCAATATCTAATCTTCTTGCGTACTCGGAAGAAAATTTCTGCATTTTTCTCTATGCTGTCAATTTCAATCTTTTGGGGTACGGTATATCCCACGTTTGCGCCGTTTTGAATATAGGTAACCTCGCTTTTAGAGTTTACACAGCCGGAAATAACGTATTTTGCCGCGCTTAAGCCCGCTTTTTCACTTTCGGCAGAAACATAGTCTACCAAATCGTGAACGTGCAAAACGTTACCGCAGGCAAACACGCCAGGTTCGCCCGTTTGCATATCCGCGCCTACAACGGCGCCGTTGGTACGGGGGTCGATTTCAATGCCCGCGCCTCTTGTAATTTCGTTTTCGGGAACAAGACCTACCGAAAGCAACAACGTGTCGCATTCAAAATGCTTTTCGGTGCCCTCAATGGGGTTATTATTTTCGTCAACCTGAGAAAGAACAACACCTTCTACACGGTTTTTGCCCAAAACGTTGGTAACCGTGTGGGAAAGATAAAGAGGAATGTCATAATCTTCGAGGCATTGCGCCACGTTTCGCGCCAAACCGTTGGTAAAGGGCATAATTTCGGCAACAGCCAAAACCTTTGCGCCCTCCAAGGTCATACGTCTTGCCATAATCAAACCGATGTCGCCGCTACCAAGTATAACAACCCTTTTGCCCACCAGATATCCGTTAATATTAAGATATCTTTGGGCACTTCCTGCGGTAAACACACCTCTGCCTCTGCCGCCGGGGACAAAAATCGGTCCGCGGTTTCTTTCGCGGCAGCCCATAGCGAGAATAATCGCCTTTGCTTCGATTTGCTCAAAGCCGTTCTTTTCGGAAATAACCGAAACAATTTTGTTTTCGATACTCAACACCATCGAGCCCAATTTAACCTCAATGTCGGTATCCTTTATCATATCGATATATTTACCCGCATATTCGGGACCGCTTAATTCCTCGCCGAATCGGTGCAAGCCAAAGCCGTTGTGAATACATTGGTTAAGTATACCGCCCATTTCCTTATCGCGCTCTATAATAAGGATATCCTTAACCCCTGCATTATATGCGGCAATTGCCGCCGCAAGACCCGCGGGCCCCGCGCCGATAACTACAATATCTCTTTTTGTCATTGGGCATCACCCACCTTTTCGGCAACGATATATGAGGTTTCCTTGTCCCAAAGGATTTCCTTGGGGTCAAGTCCGTAATAATTACAAAGTATTTCGTGAATCTTTTCGCCGCAGAATCCGCCCTGACATCTGCCCATACCGCTGCCTGTGCGACGTTTTACGCCATCAAGCGTGCGGGGCTTTATGTGAGAATTCAGTGCTTCTAAAATCTCGCCCTCGGTAACGGTGTTGCAACGGCAAACCACGTTGCCGAATTTGGGGTTCTTTCTGCAATATTCTGCCTTTTCCTCGTTGGAAAGCTCGGCAAAGCAAATCTGAGGCTTTGCATATTTCCAATCGTGCTTTTGATACATAATCAAACCGCAATCACCCAAAACGTCAACCAAATATTCGCCAATGGCAATTGCCGAGGACAAACCGGGAGATTTAATACCCGCAACGTTAATAAAATGTCTAACCAAGGGCGATTCGCCGATGATAAAATCCTTTTGGTCGGAATTTGCTCTTAATCCCGCAAAGGAACGGATATTTTCGCGGTAATTTATCTTTTCGGTGGTTTTGCTTGCTTCCTGTCTGACAAATTCCAACCCTTCTCTTGTGGTAGAAACGTCATCCCTTGCATTTCCGCTTTCGGCGTTGGGACCAACTATAATATTACCGTCCGCCGTGGGAGAAACCAAAACGCCCTTGCCCTTTTCGGTGGGGCATTGGAAAATAACCGAATTTACAATCCAATTGCTGGTTTTGTCAAGAAGGTAATACTGTCCTTTAGAGGGGCGTATTTCAAAATCGTTTGCGCCAACCATTTCGGCAATTTTGTCGGAATAAAGACCTGCCGCGTTAACCACGTATTTGCCCTCGAACTGCTTACCGCCTGCGGTAACTATAAAGCTTGTGGGCAATTTTTCAATTGCGGTAACAGGACATTCCAAAAAGAATTCCACACCGTTTTCTGCCGCGGTTTCGCACATTGCAAGGCAAAGCCTCCAAGGGTTAACCACTGCGCCCGAGGGTGCAAACAAAGCCCCTGTAACAGTATCCGAAAGGTGGGGTTCTCTTTTTAAAAGCTCTTCCTTGTTGATAATTTCCATACCGCGAACGCCGTTGATAATACCGCGCTCGTAAAGCTTTTGAATGTGCTCCTCGTCTTCGCTGTTAAAGGAAATAACCATAGAACCGCATTTTTTATAGGGTACGCCCATTTTAATGCAGAATTCCTCGGTAAGCTCGTTTCCGCGTACGTTAAGGCGAGCCATAAGAGTTTCGGGCTCGGGGTCGTAGCCTGCGTGAACGATACCGCTGTTGGCTCTGGTTGTGCCAACGGCAACGTCATTTTCCTTTTCAAGCACACAACAGCTTATGTCGTATTTGGAAAGATACATAGCAATAGCCGCGCCGCAAACGCCGCCGCCGATAATAATTACGTCATACATTTGAATTCACCTCATATTCGGAGGACATATTTTTGAAACTTCGCATAATATGTATATAGAAGTTGTTAAATAAAATTCTTCGATTTTATTGTTCTTCGGCTTTTTTGTAAGCCGTGATTTCCTGTTTTAAAATAGATACAAAGGCTTCGTTGGGTTCGAATTCTATCATCGCCCGCTTGCCGTTGAATTCGCAAAGGAATACATAACTGTTTGCTTTCATATTTTGATTAAGAGAATATTTTATTATCCCTTTTTCGTTGGACGGCAAATGTTGGTAATCTCTTTTTGTGTAAAGGTCAACCGCACTTTCCAAAGCCACACAACAAACCTGCTGTCTGCGGTTGCCTGTGATTTTCGTTACCGAAAAATCTCCGTCGGAAACGGAATATTCAAATTCGGTTAAAGAATAACGCACGTTGAACAATATGGAAAGCATTAAGGATGCGAACCCCAAAAACCTAACCAATGCCGAATGGTTTTCGAAAAGAGTGGATATAAGAAACAGACCTGCCGTAACAATCACGCTGACTGCCAACAGCATTTTAACCTGAAAAACCTTTCTTTCGGGCTTGCAAATATACAAAACAATCACCACTTTAATTTGAATTTATAATATGGAGGAACAGTTATGGAATTTAACCGTAAAGATTTGGAAAAGGTACTTTCGTTAGATGACGAAAGCTTTAAAAATCTAACCCGCACCATCGCCGAGGCGGCAGGGGCAAGTCAGGCAAAAACCGAAATGATGCTTTCTAACCCCGATATGCTGAAAAAACGTATATCACGAATGAACGAAGCCGAAGCCAAACAGCTTATCGAATCTGCGGGCAAGGACAAAAGCGAGGAGATAATGAATATGCTCCGAAATCGGGGTGTAGACCTTGGACAGTGATTTCGCAAGCAAATTACAAAGCGTACTTTCCAACCCCGAGGCTATGTCTAAAATAACCGCCATAGCTTCTTCCTTGGGTAACGGAAACAGCGGGGAAACACAAAAAGAAGTACAACCCGAACTGCCGCGGGAAACGGAAACACACCAAGCATTTACCCCTGTAAATCAAACTGCGTTGCCCCAAGGCGACCACAGAATTGCTTTGCTGAATTCTATCAAGCCTCTGCTTCGGGAAGAAAAACGGGGGCGGGTGGATTCGCTTTTAAACGCGTTAACCGTGGCTTCTATGCTGAAAGCCTTTAAAAAGTGAGGTGGCTAAAATGTACAGCCGTGATTTCGGCGGAATAAAAAGCGACGGTCAGCTTTATAATTTCGAAAGAGAATATAACCAATCGCGGGAGAGGGAATATAATCAACCGCAAGGATACGGCGATTTCTCTCCGCGGGAGGAAAGTGCAGAATACCCCGAAAAAACCAAAACCAAGGGACCGTTGGATTTTCTGCGCCATCTTGAAATAGATGACCTTATACTTATAGGAATAGGAATTCTTTTGTTATTGGATTCCGAGGAGGAAAACGATATTTTCGTTTTGATAATTGCTTTAATGCTTTTATTCTGAGCCCTTTTTAGATTCCGCCAACAAAAAATCAATAAATTTATCTGCGATTTTGCGTTCCTTCGGAGGAAGCGAACGATATTTATCGTAGGGTGTGGGGACGGAGGCACTTTCGCTTTCGTCCCTTAAAGTCATATTGTCGCCAACGTTTATCCCAGCGGCAAACATAAGGTCTTCCAAATCGATTTCACCGAAGGCTTGGGAAGCAACCTTGCGAATAAGCTTGGGGCGGGGAGGGTTTTCCTGTGTTGCCAAAGCCAATTTGCGCATTTGAACGTAGCTGATATCGCAATCTGCCGCAAACTGACGCCAGGACCTAACGCCCTTGGCTTCGGCAAGAAGCATTGCGAATATTTTTTTGTTCCATTTGTTTTCAGCCATTTTTTGCTCCTTCCAATGCTGCGCCGATAACAGTGCCGTAGGCGGCATTTTTGGGAATAATAATATTAACACCGAAAATCGATTCTAAATTTTTAAAAATAGTTTCTGCCTGGGGCAAAACCGTAAGGTTGCCTATAAGAATTATATCCTTGATATTTTTCATTCTGGCAGAGAAAATTGCCATCATAGCAATGGTTTCGAAAACCATATTAACAAGCCCCAATGCGATATCCTCGCGGGTTGCCATATCGCTCACCTTGCCGAAGTTAGAAGCGGTAATGTCGCTTTTAAGGGTGGGGCTAATGTCGTTTTGTGTAATATCCGAAATCATAAGGTCGATATTTTTCAAATCGCCGCCGAGAGCAAGTTCGGCAACGTGCTGTGCCGAGCGAATTCCCAAAAGCTTGTCGGCAATTCCCACCAAGGTGCCGCCGCCGACACCCGTACCGCCCAAGTGGGTATATTCTCCCGTTTTGCGGTTGGAATAAACGTAAGCAGTGCCCGTACCCATACTTACGACAATTGCCTCGTCAAGACCGCTTAAATAAAGACCGCCCTTGCCGTTGGCGATAAATTCGTTTACGTGTACAGCCTCTATGCCGTAGATATTATCTCCCAAAAAGTCGGAACCAACACCCGTAACCATAACCTTTTCGATATCCGAAAGGGAAATCTTGTTATCGGTGGTGAATTTTCCGAAACCGCCGTAAACCGAGGCGATAGGGTCGTTAGCCTTAACCAAACCCGGCTCTAACAGACGGTCGCCGTCAAAGCCTACGATTTTAGTGGTGCTTCCGCCCACGTCAATACCTACAATTATACTCATGGCAGTAGTCCTCCTTATTGAAAAATAAGCAATATTACTTCATTATAAAATCATTGGACATAATAGTTTATATCTTTTTTTTGCATTTGTCAAATTATTTTTTCAAAAATCCCTTTTCATAAAGGAAATTTTGTGGTATTATTATGATTGGGGTGGGTTAAAGGTATCCTGTCCGCCCGATTATTAAACGGAGGAAAGCCTTATGTTTAATTCCGAAGAAGCAAAGCTGTTTTCGGTTCGCGCCGCGCAAGGGCTTTGCTCCCACGCATATATCGTTGACGGCGAAGAGGGTATCGGCAAATTGGATTTTGCCCTTTACTGTGCCAGAACTCTTTTGTGCACCGAAAAATCCAAGCCTTGTTCTTATTGCGAAAGCTGCCGCAAGGCACTGGACAATAACCATCCCGATATATTCGTTATCGGCAGAGATAAAACAGCATCTATTGCCGACGTCCGCGAAATTATACGTCGCTCGGGCTTGAAGCCTAACGATGGCGAAAAACAGATTTTTATTGTTTGCAACGCGGGCAAGCTTAGGGCGGATTCTCAAAACGCACTTCTTAAGATTTTCGAAGAGCCCCCCGAAAGCGTGGCGATGTTTTTGCTAACCGAAAGCCGTTCTTCCTTGCTTCCTACGGTTTTGTCAAGAGGACAGCGGGTTCATCTTGACGGTATGACCGATAGGGAATTAGAAGAGACGATTTTAAACCAATACCCCAATCTTGACAGCGCAACGCTTAAACAGGTGTCGGAAATGTCCGGCGGGAACCTTTCAAAGGCGAAAAAGCTTCTTTCAAAGGAAACTGCGGCAACCAGAGAAAAGGCGGAAAAATTGCTTTTTCACGTTCTTTCGAAAAACAGCTACGAGGTGTGCGCGATTCTTGCGGCGCCAAAGCATAAAAGAGAAGCTTTACAAGCCTTGTTAACCGAGCTTGCCGCTTTGGTCGCCGAGGCGCAAAAGCAAAAATATTACGTAAAATCAGTTTATCTTCCCGTTGGCGGGGAATGTGCCGAAAAACTTAAATCTGCGGGAAAGAGAGCGTTGGCATCTATCGGCGAAATTGCCCTTAACGGCTTGGCATCTATCGATAACAACGCAAACCTTACGGCGCTGTCATCCCAATTAGCTATTGATTTTTTGCGCGCCGCCGCAAAATGATTTTGAAATATAAACTTCGAACGGAGTGAAAATATATGGAAAACCACGAAAATAACAACCAGAAACGCCCCTATAAGGGAGGTAACCATAAAAACCATTACAACCGCCACAGAAACGGCAAGCACCACGGCAAGCCGAGAAATAAGCCTATGGGCGAGGCAGCTGAAAATAACGAGCTTGAAGAAACTGTTCCTGCCGAAAGCGTTAAGGTTCAACAGCAAGAAAATTCTTTTTCCACAGGCTTTTCTCCCGAGCCCGAGGAAGAACGTAAATATATGTTCGATTACGAGCCCGAGCAGACAATTGAAAAGCCTAAGGAAGATGCAAATATCGAGGTTGTGGGCATAAAGTTCCGCAACGGCAGTAAGATTTATTACTTTTCCCCCAACGGCATAAGCTTCGAAAAGGGCGAACACGCTATTGTGGAAACCGTCCGCGGGGTGGAATACGGCGAGGTTGCCTTGGGCAACAAGATGGTTGGGGAATCCGAGGTTGTGTTTCCTCTTAAACCCGTGCTTCGCAAATCCACCAAGGAGGACGACCAGCGCAATACCGAAAACCGCAAGCTTGAGGAAAGTGCAAAGCCTATTTGGCACGAAAAGGTAAAGAAAAACGGGCTGGATATGCAGCTTGTTGACGTGGAATATACCCACGATAACGCAAAACTTTGCTTCTATTTCACAGCCGACGGCAGGGTTGACTTCCGCGAGCTTGTTAAGGACCTTGCAGGCGTGTTCCGCACCCGTATCGAGCTTCGCCAAATCGGTGTCAGAGACGAGGCAAAGCTTTTCGGCGGCTTGGGCAGCTGCGGCAGACCTTTCTGCTGTAATACATTCCTCCCCGATTTTGCTCAGGTTTCTATAAAAATGGCAAAGGAACAAAACCTTTCGCTTTCCAGCTCTAAAATCAGCGGCGCGTGTGGCAGACTTATGTGTTGCCTGCGCTTCGAGCAGGACACCTACGAGCGCGAATATGCCACCTTCCCCAAGGTTGATACTATTGTAGATACACCTAAGGGCAGAGGCGTTATTGTGGAAAGCAGCTTCCTTACAGGCAGAATAAAGGTTAAGATGAACAACGACCAAAGCCTTAAAATTTTCGGCAAAACCGAGCTTAAACCCCTGGGTATGATAAAGGTAAAAGAAGAAGTCAGCGAAGATTTGAAGAAACTGGAAGATAAATAATAGTATAAAAATAAAAGAGTCAAACGGTTTTAACCGCTTGGCTCTTTTTTGTGTTATTCCTTATTCTCGGTTGCTTTTCCTGCAAGCTTAACGATAATCGCGGTGATTATTGCGGCTAACAATACTGCGACGAAGATTGTAAGAAGCAATTTCAAATTGCTTTCTTCGGGGGTGTCGATATCGTCAACCTGAGATTCCTCTTGCTCAGGCTCGGATGTTTCCTCGGGAGGCAGTATCTTTACGTGTATGGTGTAAACCAACGATTCGCCGTCGGGCGCGCCTACGGTAACCGTAACGTCGGTTTTTTCGCCTTTTAGGGTGGTGTCGCCCACAACCACCTCTGCCGAAGGGTTTTGTGCCACGCAGTAAAGGTTGATTTTTTCGGTTCCGTGAGAAACCGAAATGTTATATTCTAAAAATTCGGGGTTAAAGGATGGCGAAAGCTTGTGCCCCTCCACCTCTAATTCCTGAAGCTTGCAGTTGCTGTCGATAACGGGGGCGGAATCGCGTTTTACGTTGATGTTGTAAAAATTCGTGCCGTTGTCTTCGTCAGCAAAGGTTATAACTATTGTTTGTTCGCCGGAATCGGGAAGAATATAGGAGGTTGTGGAAATACGCTCGCCCGCTTTATGAGAAACGTTGATATCCGCCAGCGCGCTGTTGTAGGGGATGGTAATGTCATAATCGTGCTTGGATGGCGAAAACTTGAAAATATCCGCATTGTGGATTTCTATATTGAAATCGGTATAAATTCGGGGTGAAACCACAATTTCCGAATTTTGAAACGCAACGTTTTTACAACCGTCCTCGTAAGAAACAGTGAAATTATCTGCGGTAAAGCTTATTTTAGAATAAGGCTCGGCGTTTACTCTGAAACGCAGGGTTAAAAGTATTTTAAAGGAGGTATCACAGCTTTGACCGTTTTCATCAAAGGCATAAAAGCTGATAACACCGTTGCGGTTGAAGCAATCGGTTTCCCAACCCACTGCACCGCCGCCTATAAATTCAAGCCCCTCGCTGTATGCGATTTGTCCGAACACACCGCGGGCATATTTCGAACCGCTAATGCAAACCGCTGCTTCGATAACGTCGTTTTGATAAACAGTGGAAAGGGTTTGCACGTTGCAATCTCCGAAAAGACTGTCCTCGGGTGTGCCCAAAACGGCTTCGACTCTGCCGAAAAGCATCTTTTTAAGGGTTCTGTGGTCGTTATCCGCCAACACGCCGTTGCCGTTTGTATCTGCCGAAGCGACGAAGGGGGCGGTGTATTGATATCCCTTAAGGATGCGCTCTAATTCGTACAAATCGTAAGCCGAAATAAATCCGTCTCCGTCGGTGTCGCCCTTAACAACGGCGTAAAGCTCGTCGGTGGTTTTGCCGTTTTCATCGGTGAGGGTTATTTTGTTGCCTGTACAAACGTAATCCTTAACGTTATAGCCACGGTTGTCGGTAATCACAACCTCTTTGCTTGTGGAAATAGAGGCTTTGAAATCCGCAACCGATGTGCCGGGCAGAATGCCCGAAACAAGCATATTGTTGCGGTCGATAATATAACCGCTTTCGGGAAGGAAGGCGATAAGGTCGTCGCGGACGGTTATAACCGTTTGAGCAGTGATAATTCCGCTTTCGGTTTCTGCCTCTGCCGTAACCCTGTATCTGCCTACAGCCAGTGCCGTAACCTCGCCGCTTTCGGTGATATCAAGCCCGTTTTCGTCAAATTTGAACCTAACGGGGATAGACCTTGCGCCTTCGGGAAGGTACGCCACGTGAAGGGCAACCTTTTCGCCCACCGAAACGGTGATGCTTTCCGCAAGGAACTTTATTTCCGAAAGCCTTGCTTCGATATTAAAGGGAATTTCGATGGTTCTTCCGCAGGGTAGAGAGAGCAGGAACAAGTGCTTACCTACCTCCGAAATAACGTCTCCCGATTTAAAGGGGTTGCCGTCTATATATCCCACGCCGTGGTCGTAGGAAACAGAGGTTTTTTCCAAATAAACGCCGTTTTCCTCTATACCCGAAATGTTGGGCATGGTGGTTATATCCTCGCCCTCTGCACAGTAATTCAGGGAAATACGTCCGTTGTTTATTGCAACCACGGTATTGTTTCCGCAAATCGTTGCGAATTTGGGCTGTTCGATGCCCGAAAAACCTATGTTTTGGTTTGCCGCAAGGTCAAAAACGCCGTTTTTGGTAATAACAACGTTGCCCTTGTGGTCAAGAATCGTGTCCTTGAAGGTTGCGATAATCTCGCCGTTTTCTTTGTTATAAACCGTTTTGCCCAAGGCGATTCCGTCGCCGATATGCAGACTGCCGTTTTCGGAAACCAAAATTTCAAAATCGGTTTTGGTTAAATTTGTATCGTATTTTGAAATAATGCCGTTGTCAAGTATAAATAAATTGCTTCCGTCGATTGCCATGGCGGTAGCGTTTATTTCAGTTTCGGTAAGTGTTGCCGTTTGAATATCCACGTTAACCAATTTACGGTTGATTACCGCAATAAGCCGACCACCGAAAATCACCGCATCTCTGCAGGAATAGGGCAAAGAAATATAAGCGCCGTTTGCGATATCCTCTTCCTTGGCAACGTAAATTTCGGTGCGGTTTGCAAAGGAAATAACAACATATTCCCCAGAGCACATAACCTTTTCGGGTTTATATTTCAAATAAACGGGAGGCAGTTCGGCTTTACTTTCGGCATTTATGCCGTAAAGGGCAAAGCTGTCGTCAAACAGCATATAAACCTTGTTAAAGGAGGACGCAACGCCCAAGGGAAGGCTGTTTTTGCCGTGATACAAATTGGTGCGGTATAGGGTTTGCTGTTCCGCCTTGGAAAAGGCTTTATCTCTGGCCGCCGCGCCGCCCAAATCGTAAACACCGCCGAGATTTTTTGTAACGAAGGCACATTCAGCCTTGGTTCCGAATAAGTAAGAGGTATTACCCGCCGTTTCTATAGAAAAAACGTTAAAGGGCAGACTGCCCACGTCCTTTCCCGTAGTGAAATCAAAAACTCGGTTTTGGGTGAAAACTCTGCTTTCGGTAATTCTGATTGCACAATTTCCCGCAAATTCAAAAACAAAGCTTCCGTCGTCGGCGTTATAAAGCCTGTTGCCCACCGAAATATACCCTTCGCCGAAGCAAACGGGCGAATTCATAAGTGTGTGTCCCAAATCGTATTGACTGAAAGCGCCGTCAACGGGGTTGAAAATTCTTACAATTCCGTCGGCGGAGGGGGCAAGAAGGTAAAATTTTTCGTTATGAAAAAACGCCTTCTCGCAGGTGTATCCCAGCTCGGCAACCAAAACAGTGCTTTCGGTTTCAAGGTCAACGATATACATATTGTTGCCGCCAAAGCCGTAAATGCTTCCGTTTGCATAGGTATAATAGGTAACAAGGGGAGAATCAAAGGTGGAAATCACCGAATTTTTGTCGGTTAGCGCTTTTTTTCTGTCGATAACGGTTATACCGCTGTCCCCGAATAAATAAAGCTTGTCATCCATAAACGTATGGCTGTAAACACGGCCCACCGACAGGAAAAATTTATATTTCTGCGGATTGCTTATATCGTAAATTCTTGCGCCCACAAGGGAATCGCCGTAAAGACAAAAATATCCGTTTTCGCTGTCAATTGCGGCGAAACCGTTTTCATAATCGGTTTCAAAGTGCTTATAATTGTCGAACTTTATGCTAAACTTAAAGCTTCTTTCAACCGCACCGTTACCGCTTTTTACGGTTAAGGTGTGTTCCCCGCTTTCCGAAACGGTAATTCGGTTTTCAAATTCAACCTCGTTTAAATACGCACTGCCCTCGCCCACGATTGTTATTTCAATGGGATGCTCATAGATTTTTCCGTCCTCAACGCCGTAAACAGTGGGGAGAGAATATTTCAAATCCACAGTTTTTGTGATTATTTCATCCCCGTCGGTAAGTATAAATTCGTACATTCCCGATGCGGTAATGCGGTCCTTCGAATTATAAGGGAAACCGTTAAGACTTGCGTTTCCGCGTTGGAATTCGAAATAAGCATAAGATGAAAACTCGCGGAATTCAAATGAAAGCGGTGTATGGTCCAAACGGAATTTAACGGTTTTTCGGTTTTCGCCGTCGGTAATCACCAAGGTGTGCTGTCCGTTGGCAACTATGGTTTCTCCGTCTTCAATCTGCTCGTCGCCCAACAGCGCGTCGCCTCGGTTGAACCCGATTGTAACCGATTCGGAATAGCTTCCGCCGTTAATAACCCCCGTAACGATGGGCATACCCGACAGCTCGACCACCTTTTGGGCATTAATAACGCCGTGGCCCAATTTATCGTTTCTTGTTATACCGCAAGCCTCGGTAAACAACGAAATAAACTCTTCGTTTTCGAACCTTGCCTGCCTGTCTATTTCCGAGGCGGCAAGGGCGGCAATACCGCTTACAAAGGCGCAGGAATAGCTTGTGCCCGAATCGGCGCGGTAAACCGAATTGCCTTCTTCGTCAACGGCGATAATTGTTATATTTTCGCCGGGGGCGGCAATATCAACAAACTCGTTTCTTTGAGAAAAACCGCTGTGCTCGCCCAAATCGTTGCAGGAGGCAACCGAAATAACGTTATCGTATGATGCGGGATAGCTTAATTGGTCGGCATATTCGGTGTTTCCGCCGTTACCTGCGGCAGAAATAAGTATACAACCCTTGCTTTTTGCGTAATTTATGGCTTCCTGCTCGGCAAAGGAGTGGGAATAACCGCCGATAGACATATTTATAATTTTCGCCCCCGCGTCTGCGGCAAAGCGAATTCCGCGGATAAGGTCCGAGGAGTAAATGTTGGTACCGCTTGCAGAAACCTTAACAGGCAAAATACTAACGCCGTGGGCGATGCCCGCAACACCCAAGCCGTTGTTTGCGGTAGCGGCAATAATACCTGCGACAGCAGTGCCGTGTCCTGCGCTGTCCTCGTAAACCCCCGCTTTTCTTGAAATGGCGTCGTAACCTGCGAGAATATTTGTGTTTGCGAAATCCTCGTGGCTCCTTATAATACCCGTGTCCAAAACGGCAACGATAATATCCTTGTCGCCTTTTGAAATATCCCAAGCGGAATAAACGTTCATAAGGTCATAGGAAGGCATGGAAACAGGGTCGTTAACCACAGTCAAAGCGTTTCTTACAACCTCGCGCTCGGAATATTCAATAATGCTTTTGTTGTCAGAAAGAAAACTGTCGTTACTTAAAGAAACGGTAAATAATCTGCCCTCGATTTCAGAAATGGGGGCATAATCTACCTTCGATAATGCCTTTTCAATGGTTTTAAGGTCGGCGTTATCCGAAAATTTAACTATGTATCTGTTTTCGGCAGAGAGGGTGTCATAACCTTGGGAATTAACCGCGTTAAGCTCTAGCGCATCTGCCAAGGATTGCTCGTAAGCAGAATCCCAATTGTTAAAGTTGAGGTTTTTCTGCGCGACAAAAGAACTGCCCAAGCCGATAAAAACGGGAAGTATCAACAATATTGTTAAAATTATCGAAACAGCTCTTTTTGTCATTTTCTCCTCTTTCGTTTTTAAAATCTGTTGTAAATGCTTTTTAATTCCTCGGTTTGTTCCTTGTGGTCCTTGTCTTTATAAATAATAAGGTCGTTTTCGTAAATAAGACCTTCCTTGCCGTCCTTTTTGCCCTCGATAAGTATTAAAGATGGCTTTTTGCCCACCGAGGGGACAACGGCGCGTAATCTTTTTGGCTCGATACCGCAGCTTCGCATGGCGCAAATAAGGTTAACAAGCCTGTCGGGGCGGTAAACGGCAAAAAAACTGCCGCCGCTTTTTAAACACCAAGCCGCCGCGCGGCAAAAAAGCTCTGCACCGCCCGAAATTTCACGCCTTGCGATATCCAACGCCTTAGATTCGTTGTTAAATCCGCAATCCGAACGCATATAGGGCGGGTTGGTAATAACATATTCGGTTCTGCCACATTCAAAAAGCGTCTTATAATCCTCGGCGTTGCCGTTTATAACCGAAAAACGGCTTTCAAAACCGTTTTCCTTTGCGTTTTCCTTGGCAATTTCGGCATATTCCTTTTGAAGCTCCAACCCCACAAAATCGGCGTTACAGCCCGAACCCAACAGCAAAAGAGGTAAAACACCCGAGCCTGTACCCAAATCGATACACTTGCCGTATTTAATGCTGTCCTTGGCAAAGTCGGCTAATAAAAGGGCGTCCGTTCCAAAACGAATTCCGCCCTCGGGTTCCTTCAAAACCAAATCTGCATTGATTTTGTTTGTTATCATATATTATACCTTGTAAAAATTAGTTTGGTTTTTCCTAATTGTAAAATAATTTGAAAAATTATATCGAAAAATGCCCAAAGATACAGAAATGCGTTCATAACGGAACCGCTATGAACGCATTGCCGAGACCTTCCTAATTTACGCTTCCTGAGGAGCGTCAACAGGGCAAACGCCTGCGCAGGCGCCGCATTCGATACAAAGTTCGGGGTCGATTACGTATTTGCCTTCGTCGTTAGCGGTGATAGCGCTTACGGGGCATTCTGCTTCGCAGCTGCCGCAGCCGATGCAAGCATCAGAAGAAATGATATATGCCATAATTAGCACCTCCGTTTGATAGTACCTTTGATGATATCACAAAAGATTTTGAATTTCAATAGTTTTTATGCCCTTTAAAAAACTTTTTTAGGGCTTTTTTTATGCAATATTTATACAAAACTTACCCAAAGGTCTTTTCCATCGCATTTTTGATATCGCCAAGGATATCCTCGATATCCTCAATGCCCACCGAAATACGTATAAGACCGGCGTCGATTCCCGCCTGAACAAGCATTTCGTCGCTTAACTGTCTGTGGGTAGAGCTTGCGGGATGAAGCACGCAGGAATGTACGGTTGCAACGTGAACCGCGTTAACGAAAAGCGAAAGGGAGTTCATAAACTTTTCGGCTTTTTCTCTGCCGCCCTTGATACAGAAGGAAACAACACCGCTGCTTCCCTTGGGGAGGTATTTCTTCGCCAAGTGGTTGTTGGGGTCGCTTTCCAAAGCGGGATATTTAACGTATTCGGCATAACCGCTGTTTTCAAGATATTGCGCAACCGCAAGAGCGTTGTTGCAATGACGCGCCAAACGCACGTCCAAGGTCTGAAGTCCCAAATCCAAAAGGAACGCCGCCTGTGCGGTGGGGTAAACGCCAAGGTCTCTAACAAGCTGAACTCTCATCTTTGTGAGATAAGACAATTTACCGAAGGATTCGGTATAAACAAGACCGTGATAGGATTCGTCAGGTGTGCACAGACCGGGGAATTTATCGTTTTGTGTCCAATCGAAATTACCGCTGTCCACAACGCAGCCGCCAAGCTGAACCGCGTGGCCGTCCATATATTTCGAGGTGGAGTAAACAACAATGTCTGCGCCGAAATCAATGGGCTTGCAAAGCACCGCCGTGGCAAAGGTGTTGTCGATAATCAAGGGGATACCCGCCTTGTGGGCAACCTTTGCGATACGCTCTATATCAAACACCGAAAGGGCGGGGTTTGCGATAGTTTCACCGAAAATAAGCTTAGTGTTAGGTTGTATAAGCTTTTCGATTTCTTCGTTGGGAAGCTCTTGGTCGAAGAAGGTGCAATCAATTCCGAAGCGTTTAAGAGTAACGTGGAAAAGGTTGGTTGTTCCGCCGTAGATTTTTGCCGAAACCAAAATGTGGTCGCCTGCGGAAGCAATATTCGTAACCGTAAGGAAGGAAGCCGCCTGACCCGAATTGGTACAAAGCGCTCCGACACCGCCCTCCATTTCGGCAATTTTCTTTTCAACAAGGGCAACGGTGGGGTTGGAAATACGGGAATACATATGTCCGTCCGCCGTAAGGTCGAAAAGCTTGCCTATTTCCGTGGGCGAGCTGTAGGCATAGGTTGTGCTTTGATATATGGGCAAAGCCAAGGGCTCGCCGTTTTGGGGCTCATAGCCCGAATGAATACATTGTGTAGCGGGAGAAATTTTTTTGTTGCTCATAATTATACCCTAAAATATCTTAATATCAGTTGAATTAATATCAGTTGAAGCTTCCGTCGGCATCGCGAAGCGCCTTTACTGCGATTTCACGGGCAGAGGGGTACTGAATTTCGTGTTTGTCAAAATCGTCATAAGAGAAAATAGTGTTCAAATGCGCGCCGGCTTGGTCAATGGTAAGGTTGGTGTTGCAAGCCTTAATAATTTTCGACATAACCGCCGAGCTTTTTGTGGAGCCTTCCTTTTCGAAGAACTGACGAATAAGCGATTTTGCTATTGTTGAATAAAGCGTGTTGTAATCGTTAAGCTCAACCTCTTCGGGGGCATATTCCAAAAGCCACTGAATTTTGCTCTTGTTGTTCAATTGTTCGCTAAGCAACACCTTGCCGTCTACGTTGGAAATGAAAATTTCATAATCGTCGGGGAAGGGGGTGTTGGGTTCGGGAACGTAATCCTTATAAGCGGGGTTAATAAAGGTTATAGATTCGTTCAGCGCGATGCTTGCGCCGGGGATTTGCTCGGCAACAATCGCCAGACTGTCGCGGTTAAAGCGCAGGCAATATTGAGTTTCGATGCCCGTCATCGCAGAAACACACTGTAAAATTTCTTCCTCGGTAAGAGTGCTGAAAAGGTCGTCGGCAGCCATATTTGTGCCGATTTTGTTTGAAACCTTGGTTTTAACGGAAATAGGGCAATAAACGAATCTTTCGGTTTTTGCGTTGGAATCGATAAACGCCATATCAATGGGACGGTTGTTATCATCCACAATCATAACTATCGCGGTGAAAACGTCCCCATCGGGGTTAACGATATTGCCTTGCTGTTCGGGGGCGGAGGTATCGGGGGCAGAAACGTCGGCAGAGGAATCGTCAACAGGCGGTTCGGTAACGTCCGAGCTGTTCGATTGTTCTGTATCGTCGGTCATTCTGAAACTGTCTATAAGGTCAATACCATAGGTAAATCCCAAAAATCCGAAAATCAAAAGGCAGATTATGAACGTGATAAAAAAGTTCTTAAATGCGGAGGCCAAAACCTCATCTCCTTAAATGTTATTTTTAAAATTTCGGCAGGGCAAAAGCCACACCTTATCAACTGGCAATTATACACCAAAAAAATGCGTTTGTCAATGTTGTACTGTGCTTGACATTTGAAGAATATATAAGTATAATAAGTATATTATGTAAATTATTTTTGAAAGGCTTGTTTTTATGGGTATTATAGAAGCGATAATATACGGATTCATACAGGGCATAGCCGAATTTTTGCCGATCTCCAGCTCGGGGCATTTGGCGTTGGCGCAAAACTTCTTCGGTACCGAAACCGAAAACGGATTTGTTTTCAACATCGCTCTGCACCTTGCCACCTTAGTTTCGGTTTGCGTGGTTTACCGCAAGGACGTTTTGCTTTTGATAAAGGGCGGGTTTTCCTTTTTGAGCAAGCTCTTTACGGGCAAACTGAAAAACGGCTTTGATACAAACGAAAAAATGTTTTTAATGCTGGTTGTGGCGACGCTTCCCTTGGTGCCGGTTAAGCTTTTGGGGTTGGATGAAACTGTCGAAACCTTAAGCGGCATAAGCTGGGCAATAGGTATGTTGCTTATTTTCAACGGAATTATGCTTATAATCAGCGATAGAATTAAAAAGGGCGAACACAATTTCGAAAACGGCGGCTATACCCGTCCCTTGGGCGTTGGTATCGTTCAGGCGCTTTTGGGTATTATGCCCGGCATATCCCGTTCCGGCTCTACCATTACGGGTGGCAGAATTTTGGGTTATACCCGCGAAGAGGCGGTTAGATTTTCCTTTTTAATGTCTATTCCCGCAATTGTGGGTGCCTGTGTTTTCGAATTGCCCGATATGTTTTCCGAGGGTATTTCGGCAGAAATGCTGACACCTGTTATCGCAGGCGGAATTACCGCGGCGGTTGTGGGGTTCGGCGCTATAAAATTGCTTCAGTATCTTGCAAAAAATAAAAGCTTCACCTTTTTTGCGGTTTATTGTTTAATCGTGGGCGCAGCCGCAGTTATCGGCGATTTGGTAATTTAATTTATACGTGTAAACAACAGTGGATTTTCAATAAAGGAGTATAAAGTGGCGGATAAGAAAAAAAGAACCAAAACTACATACAGAAGAACCTCGGGTGCCAAAAGCACTTCCAAAAAAACAAATACGAAAGGCGCTAAAAACAGCAAAAGCCAATCCAACATAAACGTAGACCAAAGCGAGCTTATACGTTGGGGCGTTGGATTTTTCGCGCTGTTTATGATACTTACCTTTATCCCCGCCATAAACAGCGGTGTTCTTGGAGATTTAATTTCCAAGTTCTTCAAGGGTATGTTCGGCCCTATGTATTACGTGTTGCCCTTTCTTATACTTTTGGTGGTTATTATGTGGGGCAGAGACCACGAAAATAACGTGGCAGGGGTTAAATATTTACTCTATGCTTTGGAATTTGTTTTTATTTCCTTGGTGGTTCAGGTTGCGGTTGCCGACGGAGAACCTATCCCCGTAAATCAGCTTTACGCCAAGGGCATCGAGCTTAAAAGCGCAGGGCTTATCTGTGGCGGTGTGGCGATGCTGTTTACCTCCACCATCGGCAACATCCCCTCGCTGATACTTGCAATTTTGGGCATTTTTGTTTCTACCGTTCTTCTTTGCGGCGCAACGCCTAAGGACACGGTTATGGCTATCGTTAACTATTTCCGCGAAGCCTCTCAACGCATCCGTGAGGAACGGGAAATCGAAGAGGAGGAGCTTCCTCAGCGCATCCCTGCGCGTAAAAGCAAAAAGAACAAGGCGGAAGAATTTACCGATTACGAAAACGAGCCCGAGGTTGTTTTTGATAACGAGCCCGTTTTTGATATAGAAAAGGAAGACCCCATAGACGACCTTCCCGACGACCCTATGGACGAATCCCAAGCCGAACCCGTTTCTACCGTTCCCGAAATTATCGAGGAAACGCCTGTGGAAGAAGCCGAAACCGCGGCTTCGGATTTGGTTTTGGAGGACGAGGACGATGAGGAATTGTGCCTTGAGCCTATCGAGGACACCCCCTACGTTTTCCCGCCGATGTCCCTGCTTACCTCCGATGAGGGCGCAAACGCACGTCCCTCTGCCGCGGATATCGCCCGTACAAGCCGTAGATTAGAGGAAATTCTCGCAAGTTTCAACGTTAAGGCGAAGGTTATCGATACAACCTTCGGTCCCACCGTTACACGTTATGAGCTTCGTCCCGAAACAGGGGTTAAGGTAAAGGCTATTTCCAACCTTGCCGAGGACCTTGCCCTTCACCTTGCCGCCCCCTCCATACGTATCGAAAGCATCCCCGGAAAGGCTGCGGTTGGTATCGAGGTTCCTAACCAGACCACCTCTACCGTACGTCTGCGCAGACTTATCGATAACCCCGCCTTCCGCGATAATAAAAGCCGTCTTTTCGCCGCCCTGGGCGAGGACGTTGCGGGTAACCCCGTTTATCTTGATATCGCAAAAATGCCCCACCTTTTGGTTGCGGGTGCTACAGGTCAGGGTAAATCGGTTTGTATTAACTCCTTAATTCTTTCCTTGCTTTACCGTAACCATCCCAACGACGTAAAGCTTATACTTATCGACCCTAAAACCGTTGAATTTTCTGATTTTAAGGATATACCCCATCTTCTTGTTCCTGTTATTAACGACCCTAAAAACGCCGCAGGTACGTTAAATTGGGCATGTACCGAAATGGAAAACAGATATAAGACTATGCAGGAGGTTGGCGCGAGAGACCTTATGGGTTATAACTCCATTATTGCCAACGACCCCGAGCGTCAGATGCTTCCCCAGATAGTTATCTTTATCGACGAGTTTGCCGACCTTATGATGACCGCCCCCGATGACGTTGAAACCTCGGTTTGCCGTCTTGCCCAAAAGGCTCGTGCGGCGGGTATGCATTTGGTTATCGGTACACAGCGTCCTTCCGTTGACGTTATCACAGGTCTTATCAAGGCGAATATTCCTTCGCGAATCGCCCTTACAACCACCTCTGCCATCGACAGCCGTACAATTATCGACCAATCGGGTGCCGAAAAGCTTCTCGGCCGCGGTGATATGCTTTATTATCCCGTTGGCGCGCTTAAGCCCTTGCGTGTTCAGGGTACCTTCGTTGACGATAAGACCGAGGTTAAGGCGGTTACACAGTTTATTAAAGAAGCCGCCCACGCTCAATATGACGAATCTATCATTAACCTTATTGCCGAAGAAGCAAAGCGTTGCGGAATGAAGGGTAAAAAGGGTGTTTCCGAGCCTATGGAGGAGGACGCCAACGAAAAAATGGACCCCATGTTTTTGGATGCGGTGGAGGTTGCCATCGAATGCGGTACGGTTTCCACGTCGCTTTTACAGCGCAGACTTTCCTTGGGATATGCCCGCGCCGCAAGAATCGTGGACAAAATGCAGATTCGCGGTTATATAAGCGAATTTGACGCTGCCACCAAAAAGCGTAGCGTTCTTATCACCCGCGAGCAATTTGCCGAGCTTAAGCTTAACGGCGAAAATAAGGAGGAAGACGGTGAATAAACGTTTAATTTCTCTGTTTGCCCTTGTTCTTTCGGTTTGTCTGCTTCTTTGCGGCTGTACCAAATGGAACGTGTATAACCTTTCTTTTGTTCCCGATAACAGCGATTCCACCTATTATACCTATTTCGACGAAGAAAAGGTGGTTTACACCGTCGGCGGTATAATGATGACCGAGATTGAGGGGGAATCCATGACATTGGAATCTGCCCTTATTGAGGGCAAAACCACTGTTGCCGAAATTCTTGCTTCTGCCGCCGAGGATGCGGAAAATGAGAAAATCCAAACACAGACCTACATAGACGGCAGTGTTGAATATACCTATAACGATTTCCGCTTGGTGCTTCTTAATTCCGCAACCGACAGAAATATTTATTTCATCCCGTTGGAGATGAATTATTACAGCTTGGTTAATTAAAAAATAAATCGCACTTCTCCTTTTGAGAGGTGCGATTTTTTGTGTTGTTGATTCCGATAACACCATAGGGACGATTCACGAATCGCCCGTTTTGAATTAAATGGCACTACTTCGGCGGTGCTGTCATCCCGAGCGGAGGCGATTTTCAATCGCCTACACTCGTATTGTAGGGGACGGCGTCCTCGACGTCCCGTTTTTGCAACTAATCCATATCAAAAAACAAAAACTCCCCGCCAATCGTTGACAAAAATTCCATCCCGTGATATCATTAAATTAATATTCTACCATAAAGGAGATTTTGTTGTGAAAAGAATTATTTCCTTAATCCTTTCTCTCATAATGGTTCTCGCCCTTGTGCCCTTTTCGGCGCTTAATGTTGGGGCGTTTGTCGATACCGATTCCCAAGGTGTGAGCTACACTCTTTCCGGTGACAGCGCATATTGGATCGTTTCGGGTTGTGATGCATCCGCAACTTCGGTTGTGATTCCCAGCGTATATCATCGTAAACCCGTTGAAAAAATAGCCCAAAATGCATTTTCCCATTGCTACAGCCTAACAAGCGTAGAAATCCCCAATTCTGTAACCGCCATTGGCAATTCTGCATTTTACTATTGCTACAGCCTAACAAGCGTAGTGATTCCTAATTCCATAACCACCATTGGTAAAGAAGCGTTTGAGTATTGCGACAGCCTCACAAGTATAAAAATCCCGAATTCAGTAACCACCATAGGCGAGGATGCATTTTACGGTTGCGGCAGCCTTACCGATATTTATCTCGAGGCGAAAACTGAACCTGAGGGCTGGGATAAAAATTGGGATGAGAGGTGCTACGCCGTGAAGCATTGGGGTGTGTTTTGGGGTGATTATACTGGTCCGTTGGTTTTTTTGCTATCCGAAGATGAAACTTATTGCATCGTTATAGCATGTGATGAATTTGCCACATCGGCGGTTGTTCCAAAAACGGTAAGCGATTTGCCCGTTAAAGAAATTAGTGAAGATGCATTTTCCGATTGCTCCAAACTAACAAGCATAGAAATTCCCGATTCGGTTGCCACTATTGGCGCTGGTGCATTTGGCGCTTGTGATAGCGTTGAAACAATAACCGTTTCAAGCGGAAATGAAACCTATCATTCTGATGGCAACTGTCTTATAGAAACCGAAAGCAAAACCCTTGT
>SVQU01000017.1 GCA_015065165.1 Oscillospiraceae bacterium
TGCTCTTCCGATCTGATATTTCGGAATAATCGATTATATTACCCGAATTTACAAGGATAACGAATTTTTTAAAGTATTTACGGATGAGCTTTAGATTTGCTATTTCGGTTTTTGTAAGTAAAAATCCGCCCTCTACGTATTTTATATCCATATCCTCACCCGCCATACGTGTAATAACGTACAGCGCGGTTTCGCTTCTTTCCGAGGCGGATTTTACGAAATCCTCGTTAAGCAAGGCTTCTTCCTGAGATGCGGGATGAATCCATCCGCCCGCAGCATCATAGGGATTTTTTGCAACGTAATCGTCATAGAATTTTTCGGTTTCGGTATCTAAGGTTGCGCCCAGAGATTTGAGAGAATCGAAAATATTGGTGTTTTCGATTGCCACAACCCTGCCGCCCGAACCAGAGCCCAAGGGAAGATAATGCTTTTGCATTCTTCCGAAAAACGTAACGTTTTCCTCCTTTTTCAAGGGGAGAACGCGATTTTTGTTTTCGAGAAGAATTACACCCTCCAAAGCACCGCGAAGGGATATTTCGGTACCTTGGGAGATATCGTATTTAAGCTTGCCTGTTAAATAATCAAAGGCGTTTTGTGTATTCATAGCTTTACCTCGCTATATTATTATTAAGAACATTTTAGCAGAAAAGAAAAAATAGTCAACTATATCTTTACACGCTTTAGCAACAGCGAATTTGTTACCACCGAAACCGAGGAAAATGCCATAGCCGCACCTGCGATTATGGGATTTAACAACCCGAAAGCGGCAAGGGGGATGCCCACGGTGTTGTAGAAAAACGCCCAAAAGAGGTTTTGGCGGATTTTCTTCATTGTGGCGCGGGACAGAGAAATTGTATCTGCAACGGCAGAAATACCACCCGAGGAAAGAACTATATCCCCCGATTCCATAGCTATATCCGTGCCGTTACCCACGGCGATACCCACGTTTGATGCGGAAAGGGCGGGAGAATCGTTTATGCCGTCCCCTATCATTGCGGTTATGCCGTATTTTTCTTGCGCTTCTTTAACCTTGTTAACCTTATCCTCGGGCATAGCATCGGCATAAAATTCGTCAACGCCGATTTCCTCGGCAACCCTTTTGGCAACCGACGGATTATCACCCGTTATAAGAATTGTGCGGATACCCATAGCTTTTATTCGTTCCAAAGCCGAAGCCGAATCGGCACGCAATGGGTCGGAAACCGCAAAAGCAAGAACGGGGGTTTTATCAATCGCCGCAACCGAAAGGGTATTTCCCGATTTTGAAAGCTCGGACACCTCTTTGGACAATTTACAGTCGCAAAGCTCTTCTATCCAATTTGCCTTGCCTACCGCAATTTCTTTTGAATTAACCCAAGCCAGAATTCCTTTGCCCGTTATCGATTGGAATTCCTCTACGGTATATAGCTCGCCGTTATAAGCCGAAGCAATAACCTCGCCGATGGGGTGCTCGGACAAAGCTTCGGCAGAGGCGATATAAGACAAGTGGTTTTGGATTTTATCCGAAAGAGTCAGAATTTCGGTTACGCAAGGCTTACCTTGGGTTATTGTCCCCGTTTTATCGAGAACAAGGGCTTTGATTTTGCAGGCATGCTCTAAGGCATCGGCATTTTTAATGAGAATACCCATAGATGCCCCCCTACCCATTCCCACCATTAACGCGGTGGGGGTGGCAAGACCTAAGGAGCAAGGACAGGCAATTACCAAAACCGCAACGGCATTATCCAATGCGGCTTGGATATTTTTGGAAATAAAATAAGTTGTTATAAAGGTTACAACAGAAATCGCCGTAACAGCGGGAACGAAAACCGCCGAAACCTTATCGGCAACCGTTTGGATTCGCGCTTTGGAGGATTGCGCCTCCTCTACCAAGCGGATAACCGAGGAAAGCACCGTATCTTCCCCAACGCCTTCGGCGCGGAATTTGAAAGAGCCGTTTCGGTTAACCGTACCGCCGAAAACCTTATCCTTTTCCTTTTTGGAAACGGGCATACTTTCACCCGTAAGGGAGGATTCGTCAACATAGCTTTCACCCTCGATAACCACACCGTCGGCGGGGATTGATTCGCCCGGACGCACCACAAGGATATCGCCCTTTTGGATTTGCAGGGCGGAAATTTCGGTTTCTAACCCATCCCGTATTACGCGGGCGGTTTTCGGGGTTAAATCCATAAGTTTTTCGATAGATTCCCCCGTCTTGGCGCGGGCGCGGGTTTCTAAGGTTTTGCCCAGCAAAACAAGGGTGATTATCATCGCCGAGCTTTCGAAATAATAAGTGCCGTTGTTTATAACAAGGCTGTAGACGCTATAGAAATAGGAAGCGGAGGTACCCAAGGCAACCAAAAGGTCCATACTTGGGCTTTTATTTTTAAGGGAATTATACGCGCCCTTATAAAAACGAAAGCCTGCGACAAATTGTATGGGCGTTGCCAATATAAACTGCAACAAGCCGTTTTCCATTAAGCCGATATGCTTTCCAAGCATCATGCCGCCCATCATTACAAAGAAAGGAACAGACAGCGCAAGAGAAAGCAAAAAGGTTAAAAGCGTTTTACGAAAGGCTTGTTTTTGGGAAACGCGCAGGTCATAGACAACGGTATATCCCGCTTTTTTTATGGTTTTTTCAAGATTTTTCAGGGAAATAAGCGAATCGTCATAAATAACCTCTGCCCTGCCGTTGGCATAAGAAACCGAAGTATCTAAAACCCCGTTTTGAGATTTAAGCGCATTTTCAACAGCGGCAGAACAGCGGACACAAGACATTCCGCCCACTTTTATAACAGTTTGCTTTTTCATTTTACCGAAGCTTCAAAGCCCGCGTTGGTTATTGCCGATGCAATTTCCGCAGGGGTTATCTTTTTGGGCACGTATTCCACCTCTGCCGAAGCGGTTTCCAAGGAAACTGTATATTTTTTAACACCCTTTAAGGCTTTAAGGGTGTTTTCCACCTTTGCCTTGCAGTGGTTACAATGCATTCCGTTTACGGTTAAAAGAGTATTTTCGGTTTTATCAAACATAATTGTTTCTCCTTTTTTGTTTTTTATTATTTTAACCTAAAAGAACCGTAAATGCAAGATTTACGGCTCTTTTTAAAACTATTTTTCGGAATCTTTTTTATCCTTGCCGTGGCACTGAGAGGAAAGGGCGCAGCCTTCGCAGCCGCAAGAGCAGGATTTTCCGCTTTTTTTATCCTTTATCATTCTTTTAATTATAACAACTAAACCAAGCAACAAAATACTGCCAACAAGAATAGATTGCCAATTTAACAATAACCATTTAAACATATAAGCACCTCTTTATTTTCCTTTTTTCATATATGGCTTTTTAAAGAGCATAAATACGAAGAAAATCAACACCAAGAACGCGGCAATAATACCCACGATATTTGCATTTCCCGCAAAAAAGTTACCGAACTGATATATCATAAGCGAAACGGAATAGGCGAAAACGCATTGATATGTAATTGCAAAGGCTGTCCAGCGGGCGCTGTTCATTTCGCGTCTTATTGCACCCATAGCCGCAAAGCAGGGAGCGCACAAAAGGTTAAACGCCATAAAGGAATAGCCCGCAAGAGCGTTCATTCCGCCGAAATCAAGAATACCGAACACAGCCACAACCTCTTCCTTTGCTACAAGACCCATAAGGGTTGCCACAGTGGCTGTGGTTGTGCCAAAGCCAAGAGGAGCGAACAACCAAGCAAAGGCATTGCCGATTTTTTGAACAAGGCTTTCACCCGAAAGAGAATCCATATCGGCAGAGAAAATCCATTTGCCGTCTACCGTACCTACCGAATTTGCAAACCAAATTACAATAGTGGACAGCAAAATTATGGTGCCCGCCTTTTTAATAAAGGACCATCCCCTTTCCCAGGTAGCGTGTACAAGAGAATTAAGGGTGGGCATATGATACGCGGGAAGCTCCATAACAAAGGGAGAGTTCTCGCCCGAAAATGCTTTTGTCTTTTTAAGCATAATGCCCGAAATAACGATTGCGGCTATACCGAGGAAATATGCACTGGGGGCAACCCACCAGGCACCGCCGAACAAAGCACCCGCAACAAGACCTATTATGGGAAGCTTTGCACCGCAAGGGATAAAGGTGGTGGTTATTACCGTCATACGGCGGTCGCATTCGTTTTCTATCGTACGGGACGCCATTATACCGGGAACACCGCAACCCGTACCCACGAGAATGGGAATAAAGGATTTACCCGAAAGACCGAATTTATGGAAGATTCTATCCATTACAAAGGCTATACGGGACATATATCCGCAGGATTCCAAGAAGGAAAGGAACAGGAACAGCATTAGCATTTGGGGAACAAAGCCAAGCACCGCGCCCACGCCTGCGACAATACCATCCTGAATGAGAGAATACATCCATGGGGCAATAACAGGCTCTCCCTGAGAATCCAAAAGAAGCTTATCTAAAAGCGCGGGAACACCCAAAATCCATTTTCCGTAATCGGAGGGTTGGGGTGCAGAATCCAATATAGGAGAAACTATTTTGGAAACGGCATAGCCTTGTTCGTCAAGGTTTGCGCCGTAGGAATCATAATTTTCGGAAAATTCACCGTAATCCCCCGAATGGAAGCTTTCACCAAGCACCTCTGCGCCCACAATTCCATCCTTTTCGGCATTCGCCAAAATATCGCCAAGCTGTTGGTTATTAAAGAGATTCTCCTCCATATAGGTTTCCAAAGCGGTTTCGTATTCGCCCTTACCCGCTATATGGAATCCGTCGCCGAAAAGACCGTCGTTTGCCCAATCGGTCGCCCAAGTGCCAACAGTAGACACCGAAAGGTAATAAACCAAAAATATTACAGCCGCGAAAATGGGTAATGCCAAAATACGGTTTGTAACAATACTGTCAATTTTATCGGATATGGTCGGCTTATCCTTGTTCTTCTTAACACAGCAACGGTTTGCAAGCTGTTCGATATAATTATAGCGTTCGTTGGTGATGATGCTTTCGGAATCGTCATCCAAAGCAGCTTCAACAGATTTAATATCCTCTTCGATATGGGCTTTTTGCTCATCGGAAAGCTTTAATTCCTCGAGAACGCGGGCATCTCTTTCGAAAAGCTTTATGGAATACCAGCGTTGCTGTTCCTGGGTAAGACCGTGAACAGTGGCTTCCTCGATATGGGCTAACGCGTGCTCTACAATACCCGAAAAGAAGTTATAAGTCTTTAAAGACGATTTATCCTTTGCCGCCTGCAATGCCGCTTCAGCCGCTTCCAAAATGCCGTCCCCTTTTAAGGCAGAAACCTCTACAAAGGGGCATCCTATTGCATTTGAAAGCTCTTTCAAATTTATAATATCGCCGTTTTTACGGACAATATCCATCATATTAACCGCAACCACCGTAGGTATACCGAGCTCGGTGAGCTGAGTGGTGAGATAAAGATTTCTCTCCAAATTCGTACCGTCTACAATATTTAAGATAGCATCCGGCTTTTCGTTTATTAAATAATTTCTCGCCACAACCTCTTCGAGAGTGTAGGGGGACAAGGAATAGATACCGGGAAGGTCAACGATGGTAACGCCATCGTGATTTTTAAATCCCCCCTCCTTCTTCTCCACCGTAACGCCGGGCCAGTTGCCCACAAATTGGTTAGAGCCCGTCAGTGCATTAAACAGGGTTGTTTTTCCGCTGTTGGGGTTACCTGCCAAGGCAATTTTAATATTCATAAATATTTGTTCCTTTCTTGGTTAGCGAAGGCTAACCCCAGGGTAAAAATAAAACTAAAAAACTATTGTTTTTAACTACTCTATCTCTATCATATCAAGGTCGGCTTTTCTTAAAGAAAGCTCATATCCGCGAACCTTACATTCAACAGGGTCTCCCAAAGGGGCAACCTTACGTATGAAAATCTCTACGCCCTTGGTGATACCCATATCCATAATACGGCGGCGCAACGCACCCTCTCCGTGAACGCGAACCACCTTTACGGAAGAACCGATTTTTGCTTGAGCCATTGTTTTCATAAAACGTACCTTTCTGTGTTAACGGAAGCAAGTTAGCATAGGCTAACCGCAAAAGAATAATATACCAAAACCGAGAATTTGTCAATAGTTTTTCACAAAAATCGCCATATTTTTTCATTTTTTTCGAAACTGCGCAGGCTTGTTTTTTACAAAGGGATTTTTTTGTAACAATTTAACAAAAAACAGACTCAAAGTTTAACCTATAGCCAATTGACGAATTTGATAAAATGTTTTAAAATACCTCCAGAACTATTTTTTACAGGAGTAAGGTTATGACATTTTTCAAAAGAATGCTTGCGGCTTTGACGGTTTCGGCATCGTTAATGACAATGATACCCTTTTCTGCAAGCGCATACGACAACAGCAACGAAATTAAAATCGACGGGTTTGATTGCAAAACCGACGTGGGCCACGTTTTTGTTTATCCCAACGATAGCGACGAAACGCGTATAATTACCCCCGATGATTATATGGAAAACAATTTCAGAACCGCAAAGCTTTTAATATTCAACAGCGAGGGCAGGCTTATCGAAGCAGGCGGCGAAATTTATGCCAACAGCGAAACGATTACGGGCTCGCCTCAATTAAAGGTTAAGGTTCCCCCCAAAGGCTTTATGGTTGCATTCAAGGGCGGTGCCCCTGCCGAATTGCGTCTTTGCTTCAACACCGCCATGGAGGGCGCAATGCTTTACAACTCCACCATGTCGGTTATTTACGAGGTATACGGCAAGGTTAAGGGCGACACTCTTACCATAGAATATAATAACCCCGCACCCGTAAGAGGTGAAGTAAAGAAGTTTTTGTTTGTGGGCAACAGTTCCACATATTTCAACGGCACGCCCATTAAGTTTAAAGGTCTTGCAAAGGCGGCAGGCGTTGAGATTGACGTTGATTACTGTACCTTCGGCAGCGCCTTTTTAAGCGAGTTTGCCGACCCCAACCACAACCGCGGTGTGGCTTTCAGAAACAAGCTTAAGCAAAACAAATATGATTACGTTGTTTTGCAGGACGCGGCAAAAACCGATTATTACAGCACCAAGCCTCAGGTTGAAACCTTGCTTCCCCTTATTGAGGCAAACGGCGCTGAAGCCTTGCTTTATATGAGATATTCGGCGGCAAGCACTGCAAACGGTATTATCAGAAACGCCAAGAAGCACCACGATAACTACACGGGCATTGCAAAGGATTTCGATTTGGTTTATTCCCCTTCTGCCCACGGATTTATCTATTCTGCTTTGAAGTATCCCGAAATACCTCTTTATGCCGATGACGGCGGACACCATTCGAAGGAAGGCTCTTATCTTATAGCCTGCACTTGGTTGATGTCTTATCTCGGTATTAACCCCGTTGGCAACGAATATCTCGCTGATATGCCCGCTGACGTTGCGGCAAAATTGCAGGAATGTGCATACCTTGCCTGCACCGAGGAATATCAGTTTGAGGAAAGCAAAAACGTTTATACCGACAACGGCAAGGAATATGAAAACCTTGCAAAGGGCAAGACATATACCGCCACCGGCGGAAGATATGACAACGACAGCTGGACAGATATTTACCCCGACGGAAAGACTATGGGTAAATTAACCGACGGCAACACCGCAAACTTGGGCGACGACAACTCTATCGGCGCATATCTGGGCGGTAACGGACATTCCATTACCATCGATTTAGAGAAGATTTCCGATATTAAATACGTTAAAACCGACCTTTTCGGCTGTGCCTGGGGTATTAAAGACCCCGCCGAGGTTAAGCTTACACTTTCGGTTTCGGTTGACGGCGAAAGATTTACCGATGCGGGTGAATTTGATATGTCCGAGGAATCTTCCCCCAACGGAGAATGGAAAAAGCGCATTTTTTCTTTGAAGCAGGCGGTTACGGGCAGATACGTTCGCATTTCTTACAGCAACGCAAACTTTGTTTGGTCAAGTGAAATTAACGTTTACGGCGAGATTAATGAAAATTACGTACCCGTTGAAGACAGCTCTGTTTTGGAAACAGAAAGCGCAACAGAATTGACCTCTGACGTTGAAGAAACGCCCGAAACCAACGCAAGCCTTGCTTGGTTATATTGGCTTATCGGCGGTTTGGCGGCGGTTGCAGTTGCAGTAGCTTCTGTTTTGATTTCCAAAAAGCGTAAGCAAGCATAAAGGCATTACGCAAAAAACAAATCAATAGCAATAACATAAAAATTACGCTTCTGTTTGGGGGCGTAATTTTTATATTGTCGAAACTGCACAAAATGAATTGTGAAAATTCACACAAACCACAATTGACTACGTTGACTTAATAATGTATAATTGCTACAAAGGAGTGATTTATTATGAACAAAATGAAAAAACTAACCTCTGTAATGCTTACCTTGGCATTACTCCTTGGCGTTTTAGTTATGGCAGTTCCTTTTTCGGCTTCTGCTTACGATAACACCAAGACGTTTACCATCAACGGCTATGACAAGGCGCTTCCCAACACCGGCGCTCACAGCAACATTTACGTGTTTACCAACACAGGATCTTCTACAAAGTCGATTCACACCGACACGTATAAGTTCGAAACCTCCCGTTTCCTCGTTTTCGACGGCAATGGCAAGATTCTCGAAGCAGGCGCTGAATTATATTCCGGCTCTTCCAAGCCTCAAAGCCACATTGATATCCCCGCAGGCGGTTTCGTTGTAGGCTTTGGTGCAAACGCAAACGCAGAGCTTAACACTATTTACGGTTACTGCGTTGAGGATGCGTACGTTCGTTATGAAACCTTCCACGTTGCATTCGATTTGAAGGGTTCTTACAACAAGAGCACCAACAAGCTTACTCTTGAATACAACACCCCCAAGGCACCCTCTGCTAATTCCAAGAGCTTCCTCTTTGTAGGTAACAGCTGTACATATTTCAACTCTAACCCTCTTAAGTTCAAGGCTATTGCCGCAGCGGCAGGTCAAGAGGTTGAAGTTTACTACTGTACCATAGGCAGCGCATACCTCGTTAACTTCGCTGATCCTAACCACGAAACCTGCGGTGTTCAGTTCCGCGAGGACATCGCCGCAAGAAAATATGATTACGTTGTTCTTCAGGACAACAGTGGTGCGGATTTCAAACAATCCAAGAAGGGCGCTGACGTTCTTATGCCCTTTATTAAGGAAAACGGCGCAACTCCCATTCTTTACGCGAGATACGCTTCTACCTCGGGCATCGATGCAAGAGAAGCTAAATCCTACGAACACTACAGAAACTACGCACAGTTGGCAAGAGAATACGGCATCGATATGATCGCTCCCGGTGGCGACGCTATGATGATTTGTGCAAGAAAATACCCCGAAATCGAAATGTTCGCGCAGGACCGTTCTCACCACTCTGTTGAAGCTTCTTATATGATCGCTTGCTGCTATGCTATGGCATATCTCGGCATCGACGTTAGAGGCAACAGCTATACCGCAGGTCTTCCCGCGGCTACCGTTGCAAAGCTTCAG
Source organism: Oscillospiraceae bacterium (assembly GCA_015065165.1). Lineage (GTDB taxonomy): Bacteria > Bacillota > Clostridia > Oscillospirales > CAG-382 > Coliplasma. Next base: position 9,454 of record SVQU01000017.1, read on the forward strand.
GAATGTGCATATCTTGCTTGCACCGAAGGTTACGCTTATCCTCAGATCAGCTATACCGAAGGTGATGCAAGATATGAAAACATCGCAAAATACAAGCCCTATACCTCTACAGGTAAGGCATACGTTAACGAATCTCATTACTTAACCGACACCGGCGCAGACGGCCAGCCCTTGGGCAAGCTTACCGACACCGCATACGGTTGGACCGGCGACGACCCCGCAGTTGGCGCATACTCCGGCAAGACATTGGACATCGTTATCGACCTTGAAGGCACCCACGTTGTAAGAGCAGCCCGCACCGACCTTATCGGCGACAGCTGGGGTATTCCTAACCCCAACAATATGACCGTTGAATTTTCGGTTTCTACCGACAAGGTTAATTGGAAATCCCTCGGTACTGTAACAAAATCTGCCGAAACTGTGGAAGGCGATTGGAAACAGCGCTTCTTTAACGTTTCCGCAAACAATTTCGACAACGTTGCAAACTATGTAAAGGTTACCTACAAGAACGTTGACGAAAGCGTTGCAAACAACTTCTTCTGGTCCAGTGATATTCAGGTGTTCGGTTATAAGACCAACAACGTAGACAACACCCCCGATATTCCCGATGGCGGCAACCAAGCACAGTACAAGTCCTACACCACCACGGGTATTTATTCCGACAGCGGTAACACCCCCTATCCCGATGAAGGCGGAAAAACTCTTACCGATACTGTTATTGCCGACACCGCAGCTTCTTATGACAACGTTGCTTTCGTTGGTTTTAACTCTCATACCTCCGATTATGCACGCGACGGTTACGCTTCCGTAACAGTTGACCTTGAGGAAGTATTCAGCCTTGACAAGTTCGTTGCCCGCGTTTCCACCGACAACGAATATACCACGAGCGCAGGTGTTCACGTTATCGACAACGTTGATTTCTACGTCTCCAAGGATGGTACCAATTGGACAAAGGCAGGCTCTGCCGTACCTTCTGCAACAGCAAACGACACCAACGCAACGTTAACGCTTTCCAAGCCCGTTGCAGGACGTTACGTTCAGTACAGATTCAGCTCCGATACCTCTTGGATGATGGTTTCCGAGGTTGAAGCTTACGGTGCAAAATACGTCGAACCCGACACCATGTTGGGCGACCTTAACGGCAACGAAGAAATCGACGCAGTTGACTATTCCTTGCTTAAGCGCGCATATTTTGGCGCTTACACCACCGACGTAGTTATCGGCGACGTTAACGGCAACGATGAAATCGATGCGGTTGACTATTCCTTGCTTAAGCGTGCATATTTCGGCGCTTACGCTCTTAGCTAATTAGATTCAATCACTTAAAGACAGAGGTTTTCGCCTCTGTCTTTTTTTCTGACGCAATATGCTTATTCTCAACCGAAAGGGATATCCCCGCAGAGGTTTTTGCCGCCGCAAGGATATTTTTGGGGAAATTACACAAAAAACAAATAGAAAAGTTAAACCAAACAATAATTGACGAGTACATATATTTAGTGTATAATGTTTAATTAAAGGAGTGTATAAGACTATGAAAACATTTAAGAAACTTTTATCCGTAGCCTTGCTTATTGCGATGCTGATGACAACTCTTGTTATCTCGGTTCCGCTTACAGCATCGGCTTATGACAACACCTTTACCTTTACCATTAACGGTACAAACACGACTCCCCCTTCGGGTGCTCACAACAAGGTATATCTTTATACAAACACCACGGGGTCTACCAAAACCATCAATTGTAATGATGCCGGAACCGGATATAACTTCCGTGATTCCAAAGTGATGATTTTTGATGCCAGCGGCCGTATTATTGAATGTGGCGGCAACCTCACCTCGGCTACAAGCCCTATCACCGGCGCGGCTCAGCTTTATCTTTACATCCCCGCTGGCGGATTTATGATCGCTTTCGGCGCTAACAACACCAATCTTATGAAGGTATATAACGTTGTTATGGAAGGCGCAATGCTTTATAACTCTACCATGTCGGTTATTTATGAAGCATACGCAAAATACAGCGGAAACACACTTACCGTACAATATAACAACCCCAAGGCTCCCAGCGCAAACGCTGTTAAGTTCTTGTTTGTTGGTAACAGTACCACCTATTTTAACGGCGGTCCCATTAAGTTCAAGGCTATGGCGGCGGCTGCAGGTATCGAGGTTGACGTTACATATTGTACCAGAGGTAGCGCTTATTTGAGCTACTTCGTTGATGAAAAAAGAAACGGCTTGAACGGCAACGAAGACCACAACAAGGCGCTTAAGGATGCTCTTGCCGCTAAAAAATACGACTATGTCGTATTGCAGGATGCTGCAAAGGCAGACTATTATACCACCAGACCTTCGGTTGAAAAATTGCTTCCCCTTATCGAGGCAAACGGCGCAAAGGCTGTTCTTTATATGAGATATTCTGCAGACACAACACTTTCGGGTATTATTGCTAATGCTCAAAAGCACCACTACAACTATGCAACCCTTGCGAAGGAATTTAATCTTGACGTTGCACGTGTTGCCGATGCATTTATCTATGCTAAGCAGAGCATTTCCGGCGTTCAGCTTTATGCTTCTGACGGAGGCCACCATTCCAAGGAAGGTTCTTACCTTATGGCGGCAACCTGGCTTTACGAATTCCTTGGCGTAAACCCTGTGGGCAACACCTACACCGCACAGATGTCTACTTCTCTCGCAACACAATTGCAGCAGTGTGCAAAGAAGGCTTGCGAGGAAGAATACGTATGGCCCGTAACCCAGACCACATACAGCGCATCTAACGGCACCTCCTATAAGAACATTGCCGCAGGCAAGAATTACGTTCCCACCGGTTCTAAATATTCCGACTATAGATGGACCGACTCCTTCCCCGATTACACCATCAGAGGCAAGCTTACCGACGGTAAATCCTCCAGCGCAGGCGATGATAACAATATCGCCACCTACGGCGCATCGGGACACACGCTTACCATTGACCTTGGCGGTGTTTCCGAAATTAAGGCTATTAAGACCGATTTGTTCGGTGTAGCCTGGGGTATTACCAACCCCTCCGCGGCAACTATAAGCGTTTCGATTTCCAACGCGGGCGAAGTATTTACCGACGTTGGTACATTGAGCATGGGCTCTGAAACCTCCCCCGGCGGCGAATGGAAGAAGCGTATATTCAGCAAGGAATTTGCAGAATCCCTTAGCGCAAGATACGTTCGTCTTACTTATTCCGGCACCAACTATGCTTGGTCCAGCGAAATCGAAGTATTCGGTGTTGCTTCCGACCTTCAGTTGCCCGATACTCCTCTTGGAAACGGCAACCTCGCATATAAGCAGTCCTATACCGCATCCGGTCTTTATGCCGATGAAAACGGCAACAACCCCTATCCCGACGAAGGCGGTGTAACTCTTACCGACGGTAGATATACCGTTTCTACAGGTGAATTTGACGATACCGGCTTTGCTGCGTTCCACAGACATTCCGATTTCTATGTAGCAAACGGTTATGCAGCAATTACCGTAGACCTCGGCAAGTATTATGCGTTTGACGAATTTGTGGCTTACGTTGGCTCTGATTATCACAGCGTTGCAGGTATCTATGCGCCCTCCAACGTTTCGGTTTACGTTTCTACCGACGGCGCAAAGTGGCGCAAGGCGGGAGATGCTACCATAGAAAACTCCACCACCGAGCCTACTGCAAAGGCAACTTTGGTTCCCGCAAACGCTATCGGCGGCAGATACGTTCAGTATCGCTTTACCGCAAAGGATAACCTTAACTGGATTATGGTTGCCGAGGTCGAGGCTTACGGCGAAGAATCCGAAGAATTGCCTGTTCTTTCCACCAAGGGCGACGTTAACGGTAACGATGAAATCGATTCTACCGACTATACCCTTTTGAAACGCGCTTATTTTGGCATTTACGGCTTGGAAGACCTTTACGTTGGCGACACCAACGATAACGGCGAAATCGATGCTGTTGACTACGCCCTCTTAAAGCGTGCTTACTTTGGCATTTACAACCTTCAGTAAAAAGAATATTTAACTTGGTATTGGTGTGTTTTTTCACACCAATACCCTTTTATAGGACTTTAACTAAGGAAATAGGAGAACAAATATGAAGCGTTCGATCTCTTTATTACTTATTCTCACATTTATTTTCGGAATACTTCCCTTTTCTCTTTGGGCTTGCGGAGGCAACGAAACCGAAAGCTCTGAAAACGAAAGTGTTTCCCAAGAAACTACCGAAAATTCAACTACAACAGACAAAACCGACTCTGAATCAGAGGAAAGCAAAGATATGAACAAAGAACCCATTAATACCGAATATGTTAACGCCGCGCTTAACAAGTATTATGAAAAAACCTTGTTATTCCCCGAGGATAACCCCTCTTACCCCGATGAAAGAGGCAAAAGCATGACCGACGGAGTTATCGCTCCCGCAGGCGCGCCTTTTAGTCATAACGCTTTTATGGCGTTTAACCAAAACGGATATAATTATCGTTCCAACGCTTATGCTTATATTACCGTGGATTTGGAAAAGGTTTATTCCTTGGACAAATTCGTTGCCCACATCGGCACAAAGGCTTATTTGGACGTAGGTATTGACGCGCCCCAATTTGTTTGGGTTTATCTTTCCACAGACAGACAGAATTGGTACGAAGCAGGCCAAGCGGATTTCACCGACACAGCCGAAACAAACTGTATCCCCGCTACGTTAGCCCTTGAAGCACCTCTTACTGCACGATACGTTCAGTTTAGATTTATGGGACACAGCAACTGGATTTTGGTTTCGGAAATCGAAGCCTTCGGCAGAGAGGCAGAAAGCGTTATACCTTATCCCGAAACAGGCGAAATTAAAAACTTTTTGTTTGTGGGCAACAGCTCTACCTTTTATTTCAACACACCTACCAAATTCAAGCTTCTTGCGGAATCCCTTGGTGTTAAGGTTGACGTTACAAGCTGTTGTCTGGGCAGTGCTTGGCTTTCGGAATATGCAGACGAAACAAATAAAACCCACGGCACGTTGTTTAGGTCGAAGATAAACGAAAAGAAATATGACTACGTTGTATTACAGGACAACAGCGGCGCAAGCTTTAACGAATCGAAGCCTGCTATCGACATACTTCTTCCCTTTATTAAGGACAACGGCGCAGAGGTTGTGCTTTACAAAAGATATTCCTCCAGCGACGTACCTGCAAACAGAATTAACAGCGCCACAAGACACCACAACAACTATACACAGCTGGCAGATGCCTTTGGTATAGAAAAGGTTTCTCCCGTTGCAGACGCTTTCCTTATTTGCATCGAAAAATATCCCGAAATAAACCTTTATTTCACCGACAACTCTCACCACAACGACACTGCAACCTATCTTATGGCTTGTGTTTGGGCTATTACCTATTTGGATTTGGATATCACCGATGCCGAATACACGGCAAACCTTGATGCAGAAACCGCAAAGAAGCTTCGCGAATGTGCAAAAATTGCTTGCAGCGAGGGATATAATTTTCCCAAAGCATAACCAATAAAAACAATCACGCTCTTGGCAAAACCAAAAGCGTGATTTTTATTGTTGAAAGTATACAAACCGATAGTTGAAAAGTTAAATCAAAAGACGATTGACGAAATAATGCCTTTAGTGTATAATGATTTAAAAGGAGTGAATTTTTATGAACACAAAAAGAATTTTATCTATGTTCTTACTTGCGGTAATGCTTTTAACCGCAATCCCGTTCTCGGCAACAGCCGCCAACGCATATTGGGGCTTTGACGATTACGTTACCGTTGATTACCCCGGCGCGCCCGAGGAAATCACATCTTATCCTACCACCATCAAAAAGGTTAGCAACAGCACCTATACTATGTCTTCTACCATCAGCGGCGTAGGTACTCTTTCTATCTCGCTTATTGAAGAAGCATGGGGTACTTTTAACCTAGGCAACTGGATTTTGAAGGACACCAGCGGTGTTTCTCATGAATTCGTTGGCGCTTCTACCGATATGGAATACGTACATCAATATTATTACAGCGACAGCCACGTAACCTGGTCCGGCGGTAACCACGGCGGCGAGGCTTTGGAATCGCTTAAGTTCTATGATGGCGTTACAGGCAACGAGATTTCTCTTTCCGTGGGCGGAAGCCATACCTCTAACGTTATCCACTGTATTCAAAAAACAAAGCTTTTGCACTTCCCCGACCAAAACCCCAAGGACTCTATAAACGACTATAACAAAAAGAGCATTAGCTATACCGAAGATCAGGTTTATGCAAAGCTCACCAGAAAATACACCTTCACAGGTCCTCAGATTAAGCTTAACGTTGACTATCTTTATATGAAGGACAGTTATCACGCAAGAAACTACCTCTGTATGCTTCCCATCGCAAAGAAATACGGTCTTTATTGCGATATGATCGACCAAAACGGTGTTAAAATTAAGACTATTACCACCTCTGAAGTGGGCAAAGCCGACTATTCCGGCCCCACCAACGGCGGTAATGCCGCAACCCGCGCGGTGGTTTACAGCAAAACCAATCCCAAATATCAGTTCGATATGCGAGTTACCACCTTTAAGGACGGCTTGAACGAATTTAAGGATGCAAACTTTAAAACTGCATTCTGGGATATGAACACCAACCACAACAAGCTTTATTTCACAAGATTTGACGACACCAAAAAAGTTCTTCACGCCAAGAACTCCACCGTTAACACCGAATGTATTTGGTTGTTCAGATATTCCGCAGACGGAAGCCTTCCCACCTATCAGGATGCTCCTGTTGGCGAAGTTCCCGCTTCTCGCAACAAGACCTACACCAACCCCGTTAGCGATGCTGTTCAGGGCGACGGTGTCAACACCAAATACGGTGCAAAGCTTACCGACGGTATTGCATCCGAAGGATTTGCTTACAACGACGACTCTTGGTCCCTCCTCTTCAACAACCACAACGCTGCAGACGGCATTGGTACCATTATTATTGACATGGGCGAGGTTTACGATCTTACCAAGTTCCGCGCTCACTTAGCTAACTATTCCGGCGCAGGAGTTGGCGCTCCCAAATCCCTTAAGGTTTTCGGTTCTATGGACGGAAACGATTACACCGAGCTTTCGGCTCTCACCCTTAACACAGGTGCTGATGCAATTTATTGGACAGAAGCAACGGCCCCCGCAAATTCTCAGGCAAGATACGTTAAATTCGTATTCGAGCTTAACGGCACGTTTGCCTACTTGAACGAGCTTGAGGTTTACGGCGAGGTAGCACAGAACGTTTTTGATGCCGACAACCTGGCATACGGCAAAGCATACACCGCAGAAGGCATTTACACAAACGCTGACGGAAGTCAGGTTTACCCCGACGAAAACGGAAAATCCCTTACCGACGGCATTATTGCAGACCTTAGCGCAACCTACAGCCACGAGGCTTTGGTTGGTTTTAACGCTAACACCGATTTCTACCAGCAAAACGGATATGCTGCCGTTACCGTTGACCTCGAAAAGGTTTATGACCTTAACAAATTGGCGGCTTACGTTTCTACCGCAAATGAAGCAAACGTTGGCGCCGGTGTTAAAACTCCCAAATCTATTGATTTTTACGTTTCTAATGACAACGTAAATTGGAAGTCTGTCGGCAGTGTTGTTCCCGCACAAGGAAACGACAGCACCGTTGCTGTTTTAACTCTTGATACCCCTGTTGCAGGCAGATACGTTCAATACAGAATGGTGGCTGCCACCAACTGGCTTATGGCTTCCGAGGTTAAGGCATACGGCGAAGAACACACCCACGATGATGGCGAATGGGTTACCACCAAGGAACCTCAAGCAGGCGTGCCCGGTGAAAAAGAGCTTAGATGTACCGGTTGCGGCCACGTGCTCGACACCGACACAATCGATGCATTGCCCACCGCTATGAAGGGCGACTTTAACGGCAACGGAGAAATCGATTCTGTAGACTATGCTATGCTTAAGCGCACATATTTCGGCATTTACGGCGTAGATTTGAGCATTGGCGATATTAACGGCAACGAAGAAATTGATTCTATTGACTATTCTTTGTTGAAGCGTGCATATTTCGGTCTATACATTCTTGAGTAATTGAATATTTTAAAAAAGGGGACTTTTTAAAAGTCCCCTTTTTGTTTTTTGTTTTTTGTTGTTTGTTTTTTCTATAGGGGGATTTTTGAAAAAATCCCCCTATAACCCCAAAAACTTTTTATGCCAAAAATTTCATTTTTGGGAAATTTGATTAGAATTTATTTTGAATAAGACTTCTGTTTCCAAAAACGGAGTTTTTGGAGGTAAAAGGTTTTGGGGATTTTAAAAGGGGTGTTTTTCAAAACACCCCTTTTATATTTAAATAACTAATTTGCTTTATAAGACTTATGCTTAAACTCGATTAAAATAAGTACAAGAGCGAGGATAAAGGAAATAAAATCGGTAATAGGTGCGGCGAAAAGGATGCCGTCCAATCCGAAATAATAAGGAAGAATCCAAAGAAGCGGTACAATGACGATAATTTGGCGTGTAAGCGAAAGAATTACACCCTTGATAGGTTTTCCTATGGCGGAAAAATAATTGGATATGGTCATCTGTACGCCGTTAAACATTATCATAGAAAGGAACACGCGCATTGTCTTAACCGCAAAGCGGGTATACTCGCTGTCGCCCGTGCCCATTATGGACACAATCGCTTCGGGAATGGTTTGGAAAGCAATAAAGCCGATTAAACCCACAGTGAAGCAGATTAACGAAGACATCATAAAGGTTTGCTTGGAACGGTAATGCTTTTCTGCACCGTAATTATAGCTGACGATAGGCTGAGAGCCCTGCGCCATACCCACAAAGAAGGAGATAAGCAAGGAATTTATCTTTATAACCACGCCAAAAGCCGCCTTTGGGATTTCGGCAAGAGCCTTACCTGTTTCGGAGAGCTGTGTGCCAAACTCGATAAGACCGTAGGTTTTAAGCTGATTGGTCATAGAAATCTGAACCACAAGTATCGCAAGCTGATTTACACAGTTGCTCATACCGAGAGAGCAAATTTTTATTGCATCCTTAAAGCTGAAGGAGATTTTCTTAAGGCTGAAATCCACGTGTTGGAACCTAGGCAGATAGAACGCGGCAAACACGAAGGAAATAATCTGAGAGATAACGGTAGCGAGAGCTGCGCCCTCCATACCCATTTCGTAATATTTCTGCCCCAGAGGAACAAAAATCGCATCCAAGCCGATATTTACAACGGCACCAACCGCCATACACATCATAGAGAATTTAGGGCTGCCGTCGGCGCGGATAAAGTTACTTAAAACGTTTCCCATAACGAGGAACGGAATACCGTACACAAGAACGTTACAATATTTATAAGCAAGTATCAAATCCTCGCCGCTGCCGCCGAAGAAAACCATCATAGGCATAGAGAAGAAGCCTGCTAAAACCGCATAAGTCGCACTTAACGTCAACGCAACGATAAGGGCAGTTTCCAAAGCGGTTTTTGCCTTTTCTTTATGACCCCTACCCAGCTCGATATTAAACTGAGCAGAACCGCCCACACCGCACAAAACCGAAATAGCTATGCAAATGGTTGTAACGGGAAAAGCAACGTTTGTGGCGCCGTTACCCGAAATGCTAACGTAATGTCCGATAAATATCTGGTCCACAATGTTATACAACGCGCTTATCATCATCGCGATAACGCTGGGGGTTGCAAAGCGGCGAAGCAATGTTGAAACCTTATCGGTGCCAAGAGGGTTCTCGGCAGTTTTATTTGTCTTTTCCAAAGTATTTGTCATAATTTTACCTTTAACTTCTTTATTGAACTGAAATAAAATTTGCCCATTTCATATGCCGAAGGCATATTTCATTTTGCGAAGCAAAATTTCATTCGCGTGGCGAATTTCATTTGCCGAAGGCAAATTTCATTAAAAAAACGACCTGCATAAGCAAGTCGTTTTTTGGTGGAGACTACAGGGCTCGAACCTGTGACCCTCTGCTTGTAAGGCAGATGCTCTCCCAGCTGAGCTAAACCTCCGTGCTGGCGTTGTCATCACCGACAACGTCATTAATAATATCACAAGTGTTTGCGTTTGTCAATACCTTTTTTTAATTTTTTTAAAAAATTTTTTCAAGGTAATTTCAAAGCGTTTTATGCAAACACAAAGCTGTCTTTTACGGCAGTAACAATATGGGAAGAATGGTCATATCCCTCTTCGGGAACTGTCAAGGTTAAAAGATAAACCGAACCCATACGAACGCAAATAATCTGTTCGGAGATATACGTCATATCAAGATGCTTAAAGGAATATTTAACCTTCATTGCAGGAGAATCGTCAAGGTCGGTTTCGGGGGTGTCGTATTCCTTAACGTCCAACTCTTTATAATCCTTGAAGGTATCCTCAACACGATCCTTTTGGGATTCCCAATATTCCTTAACGGTTTGGTTTGTATCCGAAAGAGTGAAAGCAAGAACCGTGTAGGTAGCATAGTTGGCATAAGAATCGCTGGGGTTATAATCGAACTGAAGCTCGATTGTACCGTCGTTACGCGCCAAGGACCATTCCTCGGGATAAGCAAAGCTATAGTCAACCGCGTTATTGCCCGCAAGTACACCGGCAACCAACTGTCCGTCGGCGGCAATAGATTGGTTATCGCTACCGCAAGCGCAAAGGGAAACAGCAAGCATCAGCGCGGTTAAAATCAATAAAAATCTTTTCATTATGGACTCCTTAATTATTTCTTGGCAAAATCCAACCTGTAATCAGATTCGCCGAAACGGTAATAAACTGCGGTAATTCTTTCACTTGCAGAAATATTCACCTTGGAATAGCCGTTGCTGTCCTCGGGTAAAACTGCGTTTTGAGTATCCTTGGCAAACAGGGTTAAATAAAGCTTTCCGCCCACAAGAGTATGGTCGAAGCCCACAACCTTTTTACCGTCAACTTTACTTTTGAACAAACCCGAAAATTCGGTATTGCCGGTAACGGTTAAATCCTTGGAATGTACCTGATCGTTATCAAGGGTTTGCTTATCTGCCAACAAAATCTTTTCGCTGTCATAGCGGAAATAAACCTTGTCGATTTTTCGTTTGGACTCGATCTTAACGAGAGAATATCCCTCGTCATCCTTTTCCATAGCGTTCTTTTTAGATGCATAAAGGGTGATATACATATTATCGCCCTCTACCTTATAGGTAAAGCTGGACATATGCTTTTCATCAAGGGTGCAACGGAATTTACCGGTAAAGGTGCCGTTGGTGTCTAACGCGGCATCCTTAAATTCGAACCCGCCGGTTTTAAGCTTTTGTTTATAGGTAAGCTCGGTTTTGGCGGTTCTGTTATAGCGGTAATAAACGGTTTCTACAGGTTGTCCTGCGTCGATTTTAATATTCGAATAGCCGTCCTCGTCCTTTTCGAGGATATCCTTTTCGGAGGAACGGGCATAAATGGTTATATAAAGCTTGTTATCCTCTACCTCGTAAGTATAGGAAGAAATATTCTTACCGTGAAACTCACAGCGGTATTGACAGGTAAACACGCCGTCGGAGGTGAGGGTTTTATTTCTGGAAATAAGCTGGCCTATTTCCATTTTTCTTTCACCGTTCATATATGCGTTATAGGTGGCGGCGGAAATCCCCCACATTAACAAAAACGATAATAAAATTGCAAGAGCTCTTCTCATAAACAAACTCATATACAAAAACTCCTATATATAAAGATACAGATACATTATAAACCAATTATCCCGAAAATTCAATAGGTGAAGCAGATTTTAACAAAAAGGATTAAAATTATATTATCGAAATTTCGGTTTTGTCGGATGTTTCGGCGTTTTTAATGGACGAATTTTGAAAAATATGATAAAATATCAGAAAAACACCCAACCTTTTTCATTCTATAGGTGTCTTAAAGACGAGCGCTTAAAAAACGGAGATTTCCAATTTTAGGGAAAAGGAGAATGCATAATGTATTTGAAAAACGAAACCGACGAAACCCTGGTTATGCTTACCCTTGCGGGAGAGCAGAGAGCTTATGAGGTTTTGGTAAGACGTTATCAAAAATCTGTTATCGCCTCGGCAATATCGGTTACAAAAAGGCAATTTATGGCGGAAGATGCCGCACAGGATGCTTTCGTTACGGCTTGGATGAAATTAAATACTTTACAAGAGCCGCAAAAATACGGTTCTTGGGTTTGCAGAATTGCGAAAAACTGTGCATTAAATATGCTTAAGCGATACCGCAGCTTTTTGCCCCTTGAAGTGGTTGAAAATATTAATCTTCAGAGCGAGCAAACACAAAATCCTGCCGAGCTTTATGCATTGTCCGAAGAAAAAGAAGAAATCGGCAAAAGCATCGAAAGACTTCCCGAAAAGGTAAAGCAGATAATTCATCTTCATTATTTCGAAGGTCTTTCTATTGCGGACATTGCCGACAGGATGCGTATTTCCGAAGGTACTGTTAAATCTCAGTTACACGACGGACGAAAGCGCATCAGAAAGGAGCTTTGCGCTATGAATGAAAAATACAGCGATACTCTTGTAGAACGTGTTATGAAAAAGGTTGAAGAGCTTAAGCTTTGGAAGCTGAAAAACGACAAAAGCGGTTTCGAAAAGGTTTATAATGACGTGCTGAAAGAGGTAGAAGACCTGCCCGAATGCACCAAAAAGCAACACGCCCTTGCCGACGTGCTTATGCGGGGTTGGTGGTGGCTGCCCGGTGAAAAGAACGACGCTTTGTTTGCACGAATTGCAAATGCCGCCATTGAGGGCAGGAACGAGGAGGTTATGTCCTTTATAGTTGCCCGCGAGGACTTGGAGGTATACGGCGGAGGAAAAATAGAATTTATAAGAGAAAAACAGATACCCCGTTTGGAAAAAGCAGGATTTGTGAAAACTCTCGGCAAGGAATGGTTTTGGCTTGGGTATCATTTATTCCGAGAAAACAAGCCCGAAGAAGGCAAAGCCGCATATAAAAAGGCGGAAGAAATTTTAAACAAAAACGATTTTCACCGCCTGCTTGTACCCTATGCGTTGAAAATGGAAGACAGACTTGCCACGAAATACAAAAACGGGACGCCTACAAGATATGCTGTGGGAGCAAATGTTGAAGAATACCGATATATAAACAAAGAACTTCATTTTTGGGACAGCGAAGCCTGCGGTGAAGGTTATATGCAATCGGTAGACGCGGACGTTAAGCATATTTTTATTAATGCTTCCTGTTGCGACAGCAAATTTTTTGCAGATATTTCTTTGGGAGAAACATTTACGGGTTCGGACGGAACAACCCTTTTATACCTTTCGGACAGCGAAACCGTTAATACCCCCGCAGGATGCTTTGAAAACTGTTGTCTTTGGGTAATTAAGCGTTGGTATGACGGCGGTAAATCGGTTTATAAGACCTATTACAAAGAAGGAATCGGCATTGTAAAGCAGGAACACACCTGCGACGGTGTTTCCGAGGCGGTAATCCTTAAAGCCTTTGATATTAAAGGCGGAAAGGGTTTATTGCCTCTTGCTAAGGGCAACCGTTGGGAATATGACCGCGAAAACAACGGAAGCGGTGTTGAATATGAATTAAGCTTTACCGTTGAATATGCCGATGAAGAAAAGGTTATTATTTCCAATTGGCACGATATCAACCGCGTTGAATATGACAATAACTCTTGGCTTGAAATGATAAGTCAAATACGTAACGATTATTGGAAGGAAGAGAACGGAAAAGAGCTTATATGCGACGTATCTCCTTCCATAAGCCGCGCCGAAAAGCTTGCGAAAACCAAAACGGAAAAGGCTCACACCAAAGCGGCGGCTTCGGTGGCAAGGCGTATAATGTCTACCAACCCAACCTTTAATCCCGACCACACAGCCGCGGGATATTGGAATTTCTTCTCGCGGAACGCTGTTCAAAAGAAAAAAGACACACTTAATTTATGTAGTAATTTCCGCTGGTCCTTTGAATGGAAGGAGTATAGCGGAACTGTACCCGAAGAACCTATACTCCACAACGATATTTTGATGATTTTGCAGGATAATGCCAATTGTATTTGGTCGGAGGAATGGCGCATAGGCGCATCCCCCGCCGTTGAATTACACAGCTATGGAAATAATAACATAAAAACACAGCTAACCTGCGAGGACGGAGGAACAATTACCACCAAAGCAGGTGTGTTTGAAAACTGTCTTAAGCTTTGCATTGACACAGAGGGCATGGCGGACGGTTGGTCCTACCGCGGCGGCAAAAGAAATTATTACTTTGCCGAGGGCATCGGCATTGTACGTACCGAAGCCGAAATTTTCGACGGCGCAAGCACGGCGGTTTATGACCTTACTTATTATGAAGGCAAGGGCGAAGGCTTTATGCCTATGGCGGACGGACTTGTACGCAGATACGATGCAATAGGTCTTACCGACGGCTTTAAGGCTTGGGCGGAATATACCTACGTTGCCGACGATGATGGGGATATAATTATATTCTCGGACAAAGCCGGTATAAGAGAGCTTCCCCCGCCCGTTACACAATATTCCGCTATCTTTGGCGAAATCAAGGAAGACGAAATTTGGCAAACGGGAGATTGGAAGGCAGGACACGCAAAATATGCCGAAAACAATCTACACCTTATGCTTCATGTGCTTTCTCGCCCCAGCAGAAACGCATGGGATGCGAAACGTTCTGTGGAGCTGATGAGCCTTTATATGGGCATCATCGAAGATTTTGGCGAAAACGGCGAGGTTCCGCCCGCCTGGTGCGGTTTATACAGTTGGATGGCGTTGGTAAAGGCGGCGGCTTCTTTTGGGGATAACAACCGAGAAGAAGGCTACCGCAACATTGAAATTGCAATTGAATCTTGCAAAAAAACAATAGGGCTTAAATCCGGCGATTTGCTTGACACGGGTAAGAGAGGAATTTTCGGCGGTATCAAATTGATTTACAATAGAGATGCAATGTTTTTGCCCGATGGAACAAAAATTCCCGTTGCCTACTCCCACCGTTTGTCCTTCAATATGGATAGACTGTTTCACGTTCTTTCTGCAACCTACGGTTGGGAATGGTTCAACTCGGCGAGAAACGAGGAACGCTATAAGAGCTATTTGCAACAGGCAATGAATTTATGCGAAAACATTTAAAAACATAAACATACTTTTTCATACTCCTTAATTGAACACAACGAAAATCGCCGAGGGAAGTAAAATTACTTTCCTCGGCGGTTTTCAATTCTTATTTAGTTTATTTTCCATCGTTATGCAAGACGAGGTGAGCATTCTTCTTATTCTTCCACACAAATTTCGATATTTTTTGAAGATTGATTCATCAATACTTCCGGATGAAAATATTAATTCAAGCCAACTTTCGGTTTCCATACATTCTTTACGTGCGATTTCAAATTTAGACAACATATCGGCAAGGCTTTGCGGATACTGCGCTTCGGAAATATTAGCAAAAACACTGGATGACGATTTTTTGATTTGGTATGAAGAATTGCTATCTATACGATAATTCTTACAAAGCTCTGCAATTTCACACGCTAATTCTTTCGAATATTCGAGCAACAGGTTTTTTCGCATAGTCTTCCCTTTTCAACATAAAATCACGGCTTTGCCGTGCATGGAATCATTCGCAAGGATGTATGGAATTGCGACAAGGTCGCGTATGGAATCAAGCCGACAGAAATACACCTGCGGTGATTCCATACGCCTACGGCAATGCCATACACGTCTTCGACGTGATTCCATACCAAGCCTGTCGGCTTGGATAAAAAAACATCCGAACAAGGTTCGGATGTTTTTTGGTGACCCGTAGGAGAATCGAACTCCTGTTACCGCCGTGAAAGGGCGGTGTCTTAACCGCTTGACCAACGGGCCGTTTATGGTAGCGGAAGTTGGACTTGAACCCACGACCTATCGGGTATGAACCGATTGCTCTAGCCAACTGAGCTATTCCGCCATGTTTTCGTCGCCGTTTCCGCGACAGCTTGGTTAGTATAACAGATGGATTTCGTTTTGTCAATAGGTTTTTAAAACTTTTTTGTTATTTTTTCGATTTTTTTCATTTTGCATATTGACACACAAAAAAACTCGTGTTATTATTAGGATACATTCTTATCAAGAGTGGCGGAGGGAGCTGCCCGATGAACCCACGACAACCTGCTTTTTTATGCAAGGTGTCAATTCAGCGATGTTTTTATCGAAAGATGAGATGTTTTATAAGGAATTACTATGCCCCTATCCTTTTAAGACATCCTTAAGAGGACAGGGGTATTTATTTTTTGGAGGTATAAAGTTATGAAAAGATTTTTCACCAGCGAATCGGTTACCGAAGGACATCCCGACAAAATCTGCGACAAGATTTCGGATTCTATCCTTGATGCCATTCTTAAAGAAGACCCTATGGCGCGCGTTGCCTGCGAAACCGCCTGCACCACGGGTTTGATACTTATTATGGGCGAAATCACCACCACCGCAAAGCCCGATTTTCAGACTATCGCAAGAGAAGCCGTTAGAAAAATCGGTTATGACCACAGCGACAAGGGCTTTGATTGCAACACCTGCGGTATCATCACCGCAATACACGGTCAGTCCCCCGACATTGCCATGGGCGTTGACAAAGCCTTGGAGGCTAAAAACGGCGAAATGACCGACAATTTGGATACAGGCGCGGGCGACCAGGGTATGATGTTCGGCTTTGCCTGCAACGAAACCGACGAGCTTATGCCTTTGCCCATTTCCTTGGCGCAGAAGCTGTCAAAAAGGCTTACCGAGGTTAGAAAGAACGGCACTTTGGGTTATCTCCGCCCCGACGGAAAAACTCAGGTTACCGTTGAATATGATGACAACACTCCCGTTAGAATTGATGCTATCGTTGTTTCCTCCCAGCACGCAGAGGAGGTTTCTCTTGAACAGATTAGAGAAGATATTATCAACAACGTTATTATCCCCACTGTTCCCGCAAAGTACATAGATGATAACACGAAGATTTACGTTAACCCCACGGGCAGATTCGTTATCGGCGGCCCCCACGGGGACAGCGGTTTGACGGGCAGAAAGATTATCGTTGACACCTACGGCGGTTACGCTTCCCACGGCGGCGGCGCATTTTCGGGCAAGGACCCCACCAAGGTTGACAGAAGCGCGGCTTATATGGCGCGTTACGTTGCAAAGAATATTGTTGCTTCGGGCGTTGCCGACAGATGCGAGGTTCAGATTGCCTATGCTATCGGCGTTGCAAAGCCTTTGTCTGTTTTGATTAACACCCAGGGCACGGGCAAGGTTAGCGACGAAAGATTGGCGGAAATTGTTAACGAGGTTTTCGACCTTCGCCCTGCGGCAATTATCAACGCTCTTGATTTGCGTAAGCCCATTTATTCCGACCTTGCGGCTTACGGTCATTTCGGACGCGAAGAATTGGGCGTTAAGTGGGAAAACACCGACAAGGCTGACGAAATCGCAAAGAGAATATAAGACTACAATTCTGCTTGTTTTTTAACAGGCAGAATTTTTTTAAAAACAAAATTGCATATTGACCGAGAAAAAAATATGTGGTAAAATATGCTTGCAGCACAGATGAATAATTCACAACCCGTCGAGGCATACATTTATTAAAAATGTATGCTTTGGTGTCGTCCTCGATGGGTGAAACTGTGCTGCAATACAGAGCCGAAGCTACGTTTTTTGTGCGCGGCTCGGCCCGCGCACTTTTTTATTTTTGAAAGGAGATAACAAAATGGGCAGACTTATTGACAAGTTATGGGAAAACGAGTTTGAATTTGCAGATTATTTCAACAGCGAGACCGAGGAATTGTTTAAGCTTTTCAACAGCACCAGAAAGGAATTGGAAAAATCCCTTTCGGACGAACCCAAGGTGCTTTTTGAGGATTTTTTGGAATATCTTGGGAAATATCACGATTTGATGGAGAAGAAAGCATTTTCAGACGGCTTTTCTGTGGGAATGCAATTAGCTTCGGAGGCATACGTAGAATCCGAAAAATTAGCATATTAAAAAACAAAAAGCAAGAAACAAAGGAAAACCTTTGGTTCTTGCTCTTTTTTATTAAGTTATATATTTTTCGAAGGTGCCCTGCGCGCGGGAATCGCACTCGGCAATGATAAGGGTGCCGTCGTCAACGTATTCACAGTTTAAAACCGTGGCAAGGCGGTGGATTTCGGAAACCACGTTACCCTCGGAATAGGGAACAAGAAGCTTTAACTTCTTTTTACCGCTGGAAACAAGCTCGTCAAGCTTTTCCAGCAAAGCACCTGTACCCAGACCGCTTTTTGCGGAGATTTCTATTGTATCTTTAGGGAAAGGTGTATCACGCAAGGCGATATCGCATTTATTGAAAACCTCGATAATGGGTTTATCCCCTGCCCCAAGCTCTCGAATTAAATCGTAGGTAACGGCACGTTTACGCTCGCGCTCGGTTATTTCCTCGCTTGCATCGGTTATATTAATGATATAATCGGCGTATTTAAGCTCTTCCAAGGTGGATTTAAAGGCTTTTACCAAATGGGTGGGCAAACGGTCGATAAAACCAACCGTATCGGTTAGCAAAATCTCTGCCCCGCTGGGGAGAGTTAAACGGCGTGTTGTAGGGTCGAGGGTTGCGAAAAGCTTATCCTCGGCGAGAATGCCCGCATCGGTAAGTGTGTTAAGCAGGGTTGATTTACCCGCGTTGGTATAGCCGATTATTGCGGCAGACTTTATACCCGACCTCTCGCGGGAGGCGCGTTTTACCGCGCGTGTACGCTCGATTTCTGCGATTTCCTGCGAAAGCGCGGCGATACGGCGTTTTAGATGTCGGCGGTCGCTTTCGAGCTTGGATTCACCGGGACCGCGTGTACCTATACCGCCGCCGAGACGGGAAAGGTCCTTACCCCTACCCGTTAAGCGAGGTGCAGTATATCTTAAGCAAGCGATTTCCACCTGCAACTTACCCTCGCCCGTAACGGCATGAAGGGCAAAAATATCCAAAATAAGCATTGTTCGGTCGATAACGCGAACATCTTTTATCTCGTTTTCGAGATTTTTTATTTGGGAGGGTGTAAGCTCGTTATCGAACACGATAAGAGAAATATCGCCGTCCGCCTCGACGTAATCGGCAATTTCTTTAACCTTACCGCTACCGATATAGGTGGCTTTATCGGGAGTTTCGCGGTTTTGAATTACGCGGCCAACCTCCTCGCCCCCTGCGGTTTCCAAAAGGCGGGCAAGTTCGTCTAACGAGCGTTCACATTCCTCCGCCCTATCCGAGGAAGAAACCGAAACCAGCAACGCTCTGCCCGAGCCGCTTTTTAGTTCTTCGGTTAGATTAGAATTATTTGTCATAAAAAACTCCTTTCTCAAAAGGATTTAAAAATAAAACGGCACACTTACAGTGTGCCGCATTACTTAACGCGTTATGCTTAGTTGAGGTTAAACTTCTTCTTGAACTTATCTACTCTACCGCCAGCATCAACAAGCTTCTGCTTACCGGTAAAGAAAGGATGGCATTTAGAGCAAATATCAACCTTAACGTTATCCTTTACGGACTTGGTAACATATTCTGCGCCACAAGCACACTTAATAGTTGTAGTGTTGTATTCGGGATGGATACCCTGCTTCATTTCAAAATTCCTCTCTTTCATATAATCAAGGGCTTGCGCCCAACATTTCACAAATGACAGTATATCACTGTTTGTTTAAAATTGCAATAGTTTTTTTAAAAAATTTTAAGGTTTTTTAACTTTGGAAAATATGAACCCTACTTGCATTTTTTCCTTATGTGTATTATAATACATTTGTATAAATTTGTAAAGGTGAAATCTATGAAAAGGTTTATAAATATATTATCAATTTTGTTAGCGTTGGCTTTGATGCTTCCTATGGCGGTTGTTTTCGTTAATGCCGCACCTTTGGAGGATTGGCTTTTTATCGACGGAGTGAATATCACCCGTCAGGTTAATTTCGCCGTAATTTACCGCGGTGTAGAGCGCACAGGTCAAAACCAATGGGGCTTTGACGTTGTTGTTGACAGCGAAAACAAGGTTGTTTCGGTTGTTAAAAGCGGTGAAGCAGAAAACGGCGGTACGGCGGTACCCGAGGGCGGTTTTGTTATCTCTGCTTCGGGTGTTAAGACCGAATGGCTTGAAAAAAAGCTTTCGGTTGGGGACACCGTTTATTTTGACCAATACACTCAAAAGCTGTTTATTTGTAATAACTCGGGCGTTTTCGACCCTTATTTCGAAAAAGAATTTAACCTTGAAGCCTTTGGGGATGCTTTTATGATTGCCGAGGCCGAGGACACCGTGATTAAAACCGATTTTGTTTATGCCATTACTGTTGATACCGAGGGCAGAGTTATTTCCCGTGGCAGAAAGGCGGATATACCCGAGGGCGGTTTTGCCCTTTATGCCACCACCGAAAGCGCAAGAAACGATTTGATTGCTTATGCACCCTTGGGCGCGGTTTGTGAAATGGCAGACGGCAAAGCCACCTTAAAATTCACCAAAAAAGACATTGACGAGTGCATTGAATTTGCTTTGAAGAACGCAACCGACAAAAAGAACAGCGCTTTGGCGGTCTTTGACGACGTTAACTACAACAAGCTTAACGCTTTGTTGGAGGAGGCGACGGATTTAAGCAAAGGAAACCTTGATTACAAATCGGTTTGCGAAACGGCGTTCTGTTTGGAAAATGAGGTTGGATTTATCTCTGCCGAGGAAGAGATTGCCGAACTTAGGTCGGCATTCCACACTCCGGATGAAACCTCGGACACTGCTGTAAGAGCCACCGTTTTGGCGGCAAAGGCGGCGGGGCTTAATTCGATTATTTTAAGAGTTTCCAACGGTTACGGCACTTGTATTCCCCTACCCGACGGCAATAAATTTAAGCAGGACGATAAGTTTAACGGCTTTGACGTTTTGAAATCCTATATTAAAAACTGCAAGGACAACGGCATTTCTTTGGTTTTATGTCTTGACGTTTATTACAACGAATATGCGTCTGTTGCCAATGCAAACTGGATTTCCGAAACAAACGCTGAGGACGGGATGAAAAACAAATGGTATTCTCCCGAAAACCCCGAATTTAAGAGTTATTATTTAGATTACGTTAAGTATATTCTCGAAAATTATGCTATTGAATCGATAATGTTCGATTCCTTGCGTTATCCCAAGTTTAACGAAAAAAGCGACCTCGGTTATGATAACGACACCATGGAAAGATTCTCTGTCAAGCACGAAATTCCCATTGGTGAGGTTATGGAGATAAAGAGCAAGCTTTTCGATTCTCCCCATTGGAAAAAATGGGTTGAATTCAAAATGGGATTTGTTAACGATATGGCAACCGATATTTCCGAAACGGTTAGAGATACGAGAAGCGACGTTAATTTGCTTTTCGTTGCCGAAAGAGATACCCTTGACCATTATTATATGCAGAATTCCGCAGAATGGATTAGAAACAAGCTTTTTGACGGCGTTTGTGTTGCCACCTATGAAAGAGACGGCGACGAAAATGACATTGTGGGCGCAAACGCATATTACGGCGGTATCGTTTCGGACAAGTTAACCACCTTTATTTCTTATGCGGGCAACGAAAGCTTTGTTTTTGCAGGTATAGAGGCATCCAAGGGGTTAGGCGCAAATCTCCTTAACCAAGCCGCCGTTGACGGAAGAAATATCGGCGCAGACGGATTTATCTTCAGCAATTTAAAAGATTTTATTGCTCAGAATTACAATCTTGCCCTTGACGAGGGCGTTTTAAGAGGCACTGCAGTTTCGCCCCTTGGCGATTTACAAATCTCTGCCAAAAAGGTTTTGGATTTTGCCAAGCTGAAGATTTACAACAAGCTTCGCGTTTGGGGCGGTTGCGATGAAGAAACAGCCTTGGCGGCTTTGGATAAAATCGACGCAGTTCTGGCAAAGATGGATAGTGCGCCCTTTGACTATAATCAAGCGCTGAAAATCGAAAGCGATATGGCTGTTACCTTTGCTTCTGCAGGGGCAAAAAACGCCATACTTAAGGATTTCGCCAAATTAACCAAAATGGCTTTGCTTTATAAAGAAAAGGTAGAAATACCCGAAGAAAAGCCCGAAAGCTCTGTAAGCGACGAAACGGTTTCGGAAAGCGTAAGCGAAGAAACCGAAAGCGATATCCAAGGTGAAATATCCGAAAGCAGTGATGACAGCGAAATATCGTCAAGCGTTGCAAAAAACGATAAAAAGAAAATCGAAATTAACTTTGGTGAAATTTTGATTTATGCTATTGTTGGCTTTGCGGGTGTCGCATCGATTGCGGCGATGATTGTGGGCATAAAACGTAAAAAATCCATACCCTCGAACCACCATATGCCCAAGGGCAGTGCAAAAGGATATGAAGATAAGGAATAAATTTACACTTTGTTATTGACTTAACAGACCTTATGGTGTATAATTAGTTGAAATTAATAGAATTTTCGGAGGTTTTCAGAAATGAAACATATTAAGACTATTGAAACTCGTAATCTTTGCGAAAGCGCTAAGAACGGCGGTTGCGGCGAATGCCAGACTTCCTGCCAGTCCGCATGCAAGACCAGCTGCGGTATCGCTAACCAGAAATGCGAAAACAAATCTGAACAGAAATAAGTTTTTTGTTGGAAAGTGCCGCCGCAAGGCGGCACTTTTTCATAAAGCGATTTTACGGTGATTTTATGGTACATCAATATAAATTAAACGGATATAATATTGTCCTTGACATTTGCTCGGGCTCGGTTCACGCGGTTGACGACGTGGCTTATGATATTATTTCTGTTTTTGAAACCAAGAACAAAGAAGATATTATTGCCGATATGCGCGCAAAATATCTTAATATGGATGGCATAACAGAAAAAGACATTGAAGAATGCTATCAACAGGTTGTTGACCTTAAGGAAAGCGGAAAGCTTTTTGTAAAGGACAGCTTCGAGCCCATGGCGGGGCAATTAAAGCGCAAGACCGCAGGTGTGGTTAAGGCGCTTTGTATTCATATTGCCCACACCTGCAACCTTAATTGCTCTTATTGCTTTGCAAGTCAGGGCAAATACCACGGCGAAAGAGCTTTGATGAGCTTTGAGGTGGGCAAGCAGGCTTTGGATTTTCTTGTTGAAAATTCGGGCAACCGCAGAAATCTTGAAGTTGACTTTTTCGGCGGCGAGCCTTTGATGAACTTTGACGTTGTTAAGCAGATGGTTGCTTATGCAAGAAGCATCGAAAAGGAAAAGGGCAAGAATTTTAGATTTACCCTTACCACCAACGGTATGCTTATTGACGACGACGTTATCGATTTTGCAAACCGCGAAATGAGCAACGTTGTTTTAAGCCTTGACGGCAGAAAAGAGGTTCACGACAGATTCCGTGTGGACTATGCAGGCAAGGGAAGCTGGGATAAGATAGTTCCCAAGTTCCAAAAGCTTGTGGAATCCCGCGGCGGAAAAGATTATTATATGCGCGGTACCTTCACCCACGCCAACCCCGATTTCTTAAAGGATATCGAAACTATGCTTGATTTGGGCTTTAACGAGCTTAGTATGGAGCCTGTGGTTTGCGCTTCGGGGGACAGCGGTGAATTAACCAACGAGGATTTGCCCATTGTTCTTGAACAATACGAAAAATTGGCAGAACTTATGTTAAAGCGCGAAAAGGAAGGCAAACCCTTTACCTTCTATCACTATATGATTGACCTTTCGGGCGGCCCTTGTATATACAAGCGTATTTCGGGTTGCGGCTCGGGTACGGAATATATGGCGGTTACCCCTTGGGGCGACCTTTATCCCTGCCACCAGTTTGTTGGGGACGAAAAATTTAAATTAGGCGACATCTGGAAGGGTGTTGATAATTTAGATATCCAAAACGAATTTTTGGAATGTAACGTCTACGCCCGCGAGGAATGTAAGGATTGCTGGGCGAAGCTTTATTGCTCGGGCGGTTGCGCCGCAAACGCTTACCACGCAACAGGATCTGTTAAGGGCGTTTACGAATATGGCTGTAAGCTGTTCCGCAAGAGAATGGAATGTGCCATTATGGTTGCCGTTGCAAAAGCGTTGGGAGACGTGTGATGAACACCCCTATTTGTGATTTTATTGAAAATTACATAAAAAGCGATGCAGTTCGTTTGCATATGCCGGGGCACAAGGGAAAAAGTCTTTTGGGCTTTGAAAATGCCGACATCACCGAAATAAGCGGTGCGGACAGTCTTTTTGAAGCAAAGGGTATTATCGCCGAAAGCGAAAGAAACACGTCTTTACTGTTTGGTTCGGACACATTCTACTCTACTGAAGGGTCTTCCCTTTCAATCCGCGCAATGCTTTATCTGTTTCGCCTTTGGGCGGGTGAAAATTCAAGGGTTATTGCGGTTAGAAATTGCCACAAAGCCTTTTTAACCGCCGCCGCGTTGTTGGATTTAAGGGTGGATTGGATTTATCCAAAAAAGGGTTGCAGCTATCTATCCTGCGATTTTGATATTTCGGAATTAGAGGAAGCCTTAAAGGCAGAAAACACCAAAACCGCAGTTTATATCACCTCCCCCGATTATTTGGGCGGTATGGCAGATTTGGGCGCAATTTCGGAGATTTGCAAAAAATACGGCGCAAAGCTTTTGGTTGACAATGCCCACGGAGCGTATTTGAAATTCCTGCCCGAAAGCAAACACCCTATGAATTTAGGCGCATCCATGTGTTGCGATTCTGCCCACAAAACACTACCCGTGCTTACGGGGGGTGCATATTTGCATATTTCAAAGGGCGAGGACGAGTTTTTTAAGATTCGTGCCAAGGATGCTATGTCTTTGTTTGCATCCACCAGCCCCTCTTATTTAATTTTACAATCATTAGACAAGGCAAATGAATATATTGACAAAGGGTATAAAAACGCTTTAAGAGATACTACCGAAAAAATTGCAAAGCTTCGGGAAGATATATCCCAATTGGGTTTGGAAACCTTTGGTAGCGAGCCCCTAAAGATAACTATTTTGCCGAAAAGCTTTGGTTATTCAGGCTTTGAAATTGCCGAATTTCTTAAAGAGCGTAATATTCATATTGAATTTGCCGATAAGGATGCCCTTGTTTTAATGTTTACCGCAGAAAACATCGGAAACGACATCGAAAGGCTTATTTCGGCTTTAAAGGAAATACCGAGAAAATGCCCCGTTAAGGAAACCGCGCCCATTATCGGCAAGCCGAAAAGGGCGTTATCCTTAAGAAGCGCGGTATTTTCCGAAACCGAAGTCATCCCGTCAAAAGACAGCTTGGGCAGAGTTTTTGCCGAGCTTTCGATTTCCTGCCCCCCCGCTGTACCTATTGCGGTGTGTGGTGAGGTTATCGATGAAAATATTATAAATGCTTTTGAATATTACGGTATCACCAAATGCCGTGTTATCAAAAATATTTAGAACGGAGGAAAAGCTATGGCTATTGCAATGCTTTTAATACCGATTGTTTTATTTCTTGCTATGTTGATTCTACCTGTTTTCGAATTGGTAGGGCTTATTTTGGGCTTGGATTTTGTGCTTTTCAGCGAACCCGCCGTTGTTATCGCTCAGGCAGTGCTTATTTTTGCGGCTATGATTGCCTTTTTGATAATCAACCCCGAATTCGGAAGAACCGAACGTATTTTGTTTATTTGGTTACTTCCCCTCTCCTTGCTCAACGCTCTTTCATTTACGGGGGCGGAATGGGGATTGTCGGTGGTGTTCGCAATCGTTTGGTCGGTTTGCTGTTTGGTTATGTACATAAAGTTTGTGTCCGACGGCGTTTTTAAAGCCATTTCCGCCGTGTGCTCTGTTTTAATTGCGGTGGCATTTGTGGTTATGTTTTTGATTTTCAGCGTTTTCAAGCCACTGACTTCCGACAAAACAGTTACCGAAACGCAAAACTCCCCAAGCGGCGAATATATCGCCGAGGAAATTGCCGTTGACGGAATTTTCTCGGACAAAATGCAGATAGCCGTTAAAAAAGCTAACCCCGTTGCCAACGCTGTTTTGGGTTATTACGAAGACAAAGCAATCGTTATTTACGAGGGCGAATTCCACGAAACCGAGGTTTCCAAATTCAGCTGGAAGGACGATTCCACAATTATTATAAACGACGAGGAATATGCCGTTTCCTTCGAAAAACAGTAATAATATGAAACAAAAATCCGATAGGATAAACCTATCGGATTTTTTATTATTCGTTATATTTGCGCTTTGCGATAATATAATCCACAGGATCGATTTTTCCGTTTTGGTTTAAATCGGCAAGTTCTTTTTGTTTATCGGTGAGATTATATGCGCCGAAATATGCGCGTTTGATAAGAGTAACGTCCATTGCATCGATTTCGCCGTTCATATTAACGTCCCCGAGCTGGAAAATAGGTTCGATACCGTAATATTTTGCGATAACGGCGGCTTCAAGCCTTGCAAGATTTTGCAGATTTTTATCCTTAAGCAACCAGCGGGTTGCCTTTTCGTTGGTATGGAAGCTATGCTCGATGATGTAAAACAAGGGGCAACCTACTCGCCTTGCGCCGCGAAGCACGCCGTAATATTCATCGTTTCCCTCATCACTCTTACGGGTTTTAACGTACCCGCCCGACACGTCCATAAGGTCGGCAATGGCAACCGCCAGCTTAAGCGCCAAATCGTGGGAATTATTAAGGTTATCATAAGCGCCGTAAACGTCAACGCGGTCTACCTTTTCGGTATCACAGGCGTTGGAATGGAGGGAAATGAAAAGGTCGCAACCCTTTGCGGTTTTACCTCTTTCATAAACGGGCATATCCTTTTCTACGTCTTCTCTTGTTTTTAAAACCTCAAAGCCGTATTTCTCGAGCTCCTCGGCAAGGTAATTACAAAGAACCCACATTTTGCGGGATTCCCAATATTCGGGGACTACGGGGCTTCGGTTATAGTTTGCGTAATGCCCTGCGTCCAGCATTATTTTAATTGAAATAATTATTCCTCCTTTTAGTTTTCTTTTGCGACGACGTATTTATTATAACAAAAAGACCGCCAAATTAAAATTGACGGTCTTACAGAATATTAATATCACTTTTGGTGAAAAACGCACAGTTTCTAAATAAAGTCGCTTTTTTCTCCCACCTTTGTCGCACTTACCCTACCGTTTGTGTTTTCGATAAGGGTTGCAACAAAGCTTTTCTCATCCTCGGCGCGGACCATTATTTTCATAATTACGTCCAAGCCGAAATCGCTGTCCTCGATTTTTGCATTTATAGAAGAAATCAAGGGCATAATTTTTTGATAATCCGAATAATTGGCTTTAATCTCCAAAACCGAAAAATCGCCAACCTCGGCAATGCCTGCCTCCTTAACCGCGCCCGATGCCGCCGCAGTATATGCGCGCACCAAGCCGCCCGTACCAAGGAGAATGCCGCCGAAATAACGGGTTACAACCACAGCAACGTCGGTTAAATCCGCCTTGCGGATAGAATCCAAAACAGGCATACCTGCCGTTCCGTGAGGCTCGCCATCGTCCGAAAAGCGTTGAGTAAAGCCATCCCGCAGAACGTAGGCATAAACGTTATGTCTTGCGGCGGAATGCTTTTTCTTTATGGAATTTACAAAGGCAATTGCCTCTTCCTCGGTTTTAACGGGGGCGCAAACACCTATAAATTCGCTTTTCTTTTCGACAATTGTAAACTCCGAAAGGTTTTTAACAGTCTTGTAGCTCATATTCTATGCAAAATTCAAGATAAATAGACTTTATCGCGCGGTTGAAGGATTTTTCTTCAACACCAACGATAATGTTAAGCTCGCTGGAGCCTTGGTCTATCATACGAATGTTAACGCCAACTCTGGCAAGTGCGCTGAATATACGAGCCGCTGTACCGGGTGTACCCGCCATATTTCTACCAACGATAGCGATAAGACCGATAGAATGGGAAATATCGATATGGTCGGGATTTACCGCCTTGCAGATATCGGTGATAATTTCGTCCTCGATATCCTTAATATCGTTTTCGTTAATAACAACACACATTGTGTCGATACCCGAAGGGAGATGCTCGAAAGGAATGCCTCTGTCCGCGAACACCTTTAACACACGCATACCAAAACCAAGCTCTTGGTTCATCATATCCTTTTCGATACGGATGATAGCAAAGCCCTTTTTGCCTGCGATACCTGTGATAAGGTCGCCCGAGTTGTATCCCTCTGCAGAAGGAACGATAAGAGTGCCCGAATCCTCGGGACGGTTTGTGTTACGAATGTTTATGGGTATGCCCGCAACCTTAACGGGGAAAATGCTGTCCTCGTGAAGAACGGACGCGCCCATATAGGAAAGCTCGCGAAGTTCACGATAGGTAATAATACTGATAGGACGGGGGTCGTCGATGATGCGGGGGTCGCACATAAGGAAGCCCGAAACGTCTGTCCAGTTTTCGTAGATATCCGCACAAACAGCGCGGGAAACTATCGCGCCTGTGATATCACTTCCGCCGCGGCTGAAGGTTTTTATACTTCCATCGGGAGAAGAACCGTAGAAGCCGGGAACAACAGCGTTTTTAACGTCTGCAAGGCGCTTGGACATAACCTCGTTGGTTTTGTCTGCATCGAATCTGCCCTCGGCATCGAAGAAAATAACCTCTGCCGCATCTACAAATTCATAACCGATGTAATTTGCAAGGATGATACCGTTAAGATATTCACCGCGGGAGGCGGTATAATCCTGAGTTGTACCTTTTTTAAGGTTTTCGCTGATAACTTCAAATTCGGCATCTAAAGAAACGTTAAGACCAAGACCCGAAATGATATCGTTATAGCGGGATTTAATTTCGGCAAAATCTGCCGACCAATCCTCACCGCTTGCGCTCTTTTTATAGCAGGAAATAAGCAAATCGGTAACCTTTGTGTCGTTACCGCAACGCTTACCGGGGGCGCTGGGCACAACAAAGCGACGGCTTTCCTCTGCCTTGATAATGTCTGCACTTTTCTTAAACTGCTCTGCCGAAGCAAGAGAGCTGCCGCCAAACTTGACGACTTTTTTCTCGAATATTCTTTCCATAAATCACTTTTCCGAATTATATTAAATAAAATTGCAATGTTATTCTATCACACCAAACCGTGAATTGCAATAACACTTTTCAACAAACAAAATGTTTCTATATTAATTATATGCACGATTTTGCCCGAAAGTCTTGACAAAATTGGGGTTGGGCATTAAACTATTTAAGGTTTTTCGCAAAATTGAATTATGCCCCCGTAGTAAAGTGGATATTACAAGTCCCTCCTAAGGTTATACTAAATCACTCGCCTTTGCTCAAAAGGCGAGCGATAATATAGATAAAATTTTATACACGTCTCTGTACCTCAGCAGGATAGAGGGTCCGCCTCCTAAGCGGAAC
>SVQU01000018.1 GCA_015065165.1 Oscillospiraceae bacterium
GCACATAGTAACTGCACCGCATTCCTTTGCATAATCAATTGCGCCTTTAACACAGTTTGCGCTGCCGCTGGCACTGATAGCGACTAAAATATCAACCTTGTTGAAATTGCGTTCTTTCATTTGGGATGATACGCTGTCAAACTCATCCTCGGCAAATTCCCGCGAGGCGTAAATTGCTTCAATACCGCCTGCCATTAAACCTACAACAGTATCCTCGGAAACACCATAGGTGGGGACACATTCGGATGCGTCAAGAACGCCAAGCCTTCCGGATGTACCTGCACCGCAATAATATATATGTCCGCCAAGCTTTAAAGAGTCTGCCATAATGTCTATCGCCTTGGCAATTTCAGGTAAGGCATTTTCTACCGCAAATGCAACCTTTTTGTCTTCTTCGTTAATGGTTTGTGCTATTTCAAGGGCATTCATTTTGTCAATGTTTGCCGTTTTGCTGTTAAAGCTTTCTGTGGTTAATTTGGAAAAATCAGTCATATTCAATCTCCGCAAAATTTATATCAGAATTCTATCATATTTGTTAAAATATGTCAATAATCTGCCAACCTAACTCTTTGATACTATTGACAATTTTATATAGGTGTGATATCATAATTTTAAGAAATTTACATAGAGGTTAAACTTATGGACAGAAAACTTATAAGCGTTATCGTTCCTTGCTATAACGAGCAAGAAGCACTTCCTTTTTTCTTCGAAGAAATCGATAAAGTCATTGCAGAAATGTCTGATTGCGATTTCGAGGTGATTTATGTAGACGATGGCTCAAAGGATAAAACGCTTTCTATACTCAGAGAGCGCGCAGCGGTTGATAATCATACACGCTATGTTTCGTTCTCTCGAAATTTCGGCAAAGAAGCGGGTATGCTTGCTGGCTTGCGTGAATCAAAGGGCGATTACGTTTGTATTATGGATGCCGATTTGCAGGATCCGCCCTCTTTGCTTCCGCAAATGATGTCAATTATTGCAGAAAAGGGTTGCGATTCTGTGGCTACACGCCGCGGTAACCGTGATGGAGAACCCCCTGTGCGTAGCTTTTTTGCAAAGATGTTCTATAGAATTATGAATAAAATTTCCAAGGTGGAATTTGTTTCGGGTGCGCGCGATTATCGCTTAATGTCCCGTCGTATGGTGGATGCAGTTCTTTCTATGAGCGAATATAACCGCTTCTCCAAGGGTATTTTCTCTTGGGTTGGCTATAAAACCGAATGGCTCACTTTTGATAACGTAGAAAGAGTTGCGGGCAACACAAAATGGTCCTTCTGGGGGTTGTTTAAATATTCTCTTGAGTGTATCGTTGCATTCTCCACCGCACCCTTGGCGATCAGTTCTTTCTGTGGATTTATAATGTTTCTCACGTCGATAGTGGGTGCTTTGGCTATAATTATCCGTAAATTAATCGATTCATCTTCTTCTGTGTCCGGCTGGGCATCTAACGTTTGCATTATTCTGCTGGTTGGCGGATTGCAATTGCTTTGCTTGGGTATTCTTGGTCAGTATCTCTCCAAGACCTATTTGGAAACAAAGCACAGACCTGATTACATCGTTGCCGAAACCGAAAAGGATAAAAAATAATGGGTCTTTTTAAGAAAAAGCCCCCTAAGGATACAAATAGCGTAGAATTCCGCTTGTATATGTGTAAAAAGCTGGATGGACGTGCGCTTAAGTATATTTTGGAGCGAGATCCCGAAAAGGGAGACAGAGTTATCGGAAAAGGCGGTGTTTTAAGCCTTTACGAAGGGGATTTTACCGTGGTGTGCGGCGGAGAGGCGCTGTTTGTATGCAACGCCGAAGATCTCCACGCTTGGGAGTTTATGTCTCTCGACGGTGCAACCCTTACGGGATATGACAAGGTACAAAATAAGGAACGTACAGTTCTTGTTTATTATACTTATTACAGAGATTAAACATTGATTAAACAGGAGGTTGCGCCATAAGTAGGCGCGTAGATTGAAATGTCAGAAAAACTCAGAATAGGTATCGTCGGTTGCGGCGGTATCGCAAACGGAAAGCATCTTCCCGCACTTAAAGCATTGCCCGATGTGGAAATGGTGTGGTTTTGTGATATAATTCCAGAAAGAGCCGAAAAAGCGGCTAAGGAATACGGTGTAGAGGGCGCAAAGGTATGTACCGATTACCGTGAAATTCTCGAGGATAAGTCCATCGATATCATTCACGTGCTTACCCCCAACCGTTCTCATAGCACAATTACCGTTGATGCTCTCGAGGCAGGCAAACACGTTATGTGCGAAAAGCCTATGGCTATTAATGCTGCCGAGGCAAAGAAGATGGTTGATGCCGCAAAGCGTACAGGTAAAAAGCTTACCATCGGATATCAAAACCGCCACCGTCCCGACTCTCTTTATGTGAAGACCGAGGCAGAAAGCGGCACGTTTGGCGATATTTATTATGCAAAGGCAACTGCTATCAGAAGACGCGCTGTTCCCACTTGGGGTGTATTTACCAACGAATACGAACAGGGCGGCGGACCACTTATAGACATCGGAACTCACGCTCTTGACCTTACCTTGTGGTGTATGAATAATTATAAGCCTAAATACTGCGTTGGTACAACCTACCATAAACTTGGCGATAAATTCCCCACAGGTAACGCTTGGGGCGATTGGAAGCCCGGTGAACTCACTGTTGAAGATTCCGCTTTCGGTTTCATCGTTATGGAAAACGGCGCTACCGTTATGCTTGAATCCAGTTGGGCATTGAATATGCTTGACCCTCGTGAAGCGATAACTACACTTTGCGGTACGGATGGCGGCGCAGATATGTTGGACGGCGTTCGCATTAACGGAATCCGCCATGGCCGTCAATATGTGCTTAAACCCGATTTAAATGCGGGCGGTGTTGCGTTCTTCGACGGTAGCGGGGACGAAAAACCTGCGGTTCGTGAAGCAAGACTGTTTATCGAAGCTATCCGTGAAGATAAAGAGCCCTTTGTTACACCCGAACAGGCATATACAGTAAGCCGTATTCTCGAGGGTATATATACCTCTGCAAAAACGGGTGAACCTTATTATTTCAATGATTAATAGGTGAATAACGATGAAATTAGGAGTTATTAACGTACTTTTTGGTGATAAACCTCTTGAGGATACTTTAGCATATTTTAAGTCTATCGGTATCGAAGAGCTTGAAGTCGGCGCGGGCGGATATCCCGGCAAAGCCCATTGCAATCCCGAAGAGCTTCTTGCCGATGTAAATAAACTAAACGAGTTTAAATCACTTTTTGAAAAATACGATTTAAAAATCAATGCTTTCGGTTGCCACGGAAACCCCGTTCATCCCGATAAAGCAATTGCTGAAAAATATCGTTCGGATTGGCACAACACCGTTTTGCTTGCCGAAAAGCTTGGTGTAAAGAAGATAATCGGCTTTTCGGGCTGTCCCGGTGATTGCGAGAATTCCAAATACCCAAACTGGGTAACCTGTCCTTGGCCCGAGGATTACCTTGCGGTTTTGGATTATCAGTGGAATGAGGTTCTCATTCCTTATTGGAAAGAAGAAGCAAAATTCTGTGCAGAACACGGTATTGAAAAGATTTGTTTCGAAATGCACCCCGGTTTTTGCGTTTATAATCCCGAAACGTTGCTTCGCCTCCGTGAAGCGGTAGGGGATATAATCGGTGCAAATTTCGACCCATCGCACCTCATTTGGCAGGGTATTAACCCCGTTGCCGCTATCCGTAAATTGGGAAGTGCTATTTATCATTTCCATGCTAAGGATACTAAGGTGGATGAAATTAACACTGCTGTAAACGGCGTGCTTGATACAAAGCATTACGGTGATGAAATCAACCGTTCTTGGATTTTCCGTGCGGTTGGTTACGGTAATAATATGCAATATTGGCGCGATATGATAAGCAATTTGCGCCTTGTGGGATATGATGATATCCTTTCGATTGAACACGAAGACAGCCTTATGACTTCCAAGGAAGGTCTTGAAAAAGCCGTTGCATTCCTAAAAGAATGTATAATGAGCGAGCCTGCATCCAAGGGAATGTTCTGGGCATAAAATGAAAATTCTGTTAGCACCCGATTCCTTCAAGGGCTGCCTTTCTTCTTCGGAAGTGTGCAGAGCACTGGAAAGAGGAATTCGTGGATTTGATTCTGCTATAGAGATTATACAATTCCCCTCATCAGACGGCGGTGAGGGGTTTTGTGATTGTATGTTAAACCTGTTTGGTGGAGATATAATTAAAAGGGAAGTTACGTCGCCGATAGGTGAACGTGTCTCTGCAAGATACGGGTACAATAAAGAAACCGACACGGCTTTTATCGAATTGGCATTGGCTGCTGGTTTGCATTTTGTCGATGACGATTCTCCAAGCATACTAAAACGCAATACTTTTGGTGTAGGTGAATTAATCAAAGATGCCGTTGCTCTGGGTGCAAAGAAAATTATTATGGGCTTGGGCGGTTCTGCAACAAACGATTGCGGTATTGGCATTCTTTCTGCTTTAGGTGTGAAATTTTTTGATAAAGACGGTTGCGATTTAGAGCCTATACCGATTAATCTAAATAAAATAGTTTCGGTGGATAAAACCGAAATGATTGATTTATCGGGCATATCAATTGTTGCCGCCTGCGACGTAAAGAATCCCTTGTGCGGTGAAAACGGCGCAGCGAAGGTGTTTGCCAAACAAAAGGGCGCTTCTGCGGAAGAAATTGAATTTCTCGATGAAGCCGCGCTACAATTTTCTAAGCAATTGGAAATTAACCCCGACGGTGTCGGCTATGGCGCGGCGGGCGGTGTAGGAATGGCGTTGGTAGAATTTCTCGGCGCATCCTACGTTAGCGGTGCAGAATTGCTCGTTGATTCCCAAAGCTTTCAAAATGCACTTGAGGGAGCAGATTTGTTAATAACAGGTGAGGGCAATTCCGACAGCCAAACGATTAACGGTAAACTTGTAAGCGTTGTGGTTTCTGCCGCAAAGGCGAAAAACGTCGATTCAATCGTTATTTCAGGCGGTTTGTCCAAGGGGTACGAGGCGCTTTATTCTCTTGGTGCAAAGGATTGCTATGCCTTGTGTGAAAGAGATGAGGACCGTAAATTTTCTATTTATCATGCCCCTGAATTGTTGGAAAATATTATACATAATAATCTTCACAAATACTGTAAATAAAAAAGGAACGGCGATGACCGTTCCTTTTAAATTTAACCTAATTGCGATGCAGGTACAAAGGATTTAAGAATCCCGTGGACAACGTATCTTTCTGATTCGTTGGAGGTGTTGTTAGAGCAGGTGATAAGCGTACACACCTTAGATTGCGCGTTGTAAGAGGGGCGAACGCTTAGCGTATTGTTGGCAACAATGGAATCGAGCCACTCTAAATATTTTTCGTCGCTGCCGAACGAAATCTTTGCAAACGAGTGATAATCGCTTCGGTAACCGCTTAAAACAGAATAAATATACAGACCTTCTTCGGTGTAAATTTCGATGTTCATTGTTTTTGCCAGAGTGTTTTTATTAGCACTTTCCATAAAAGTTTTTAACGTTCTGAACATCAATCCGTTTTTCATACAATGGCCATAGAAAACACCGTTTCGGTTTTCAGAGTAAACGTCCGAAAGACCGCTGTCAACAAAAATACTGCCTTCTTTTGAATACTCACCCTTGTAGTTGGTATAGAGATAATAGTTTGTGTAAGGTCCTTTCATAACAGGATAGTTGATTTTAGTGTAGTCAACGTATATCCAAGCGTAGGTATCCTCATATTGAGCCGCCATGTTCTTAAAGTTGCGATATCGGTTGCGGCGGCTTTCCAAATCGCTCATAGAGTCGAAACCGCCGATGTAGTTTTTGTAATCGCCGTTGGAATTTAACATTTCCTTAAAGGTTAACATGGGGTTAGGCTCTAAAAGAGAAGGGGAATATTTTATTTCCGAAAGTGCATTTTCAACACGAATGCTTTCATACATTTCGCCGGCGGCGTTGCTTTCGACAATGTTGGTGCCGATCATATAAGATGCGTAACCAAACAAACCGATACATATAGCGATGATAAGGCTGCGTATTATCAAATTGGGAAGCATTTTTCTTTTTTCAAGTCTTATATCACCCTTGACGTCGTTGTGCGAAAAAGCATCAACCGACTGTTCAAAAGGAGAAGAAAATTCTATTTTGATATCTTCAGTCATCCGAGACAACTCCTTTCGGTGGGTATTATATACAATATTGCACTAAAAATCAACCGCTTTTAGTAACTATTTAAAAAAAGGTTACAAAAGATACGCAAACTATTTAAAAAACTAAAAAAAGGTTGACATTTGGGAAATTTTAGTTAAAATGTATAATAGTATTTATATGATTATTTGGAGGTTGCAAAATGGCATCTATCAAAGCGAAGGAAATTGAAACAAATAAATATTCCTTTGAATTTCTTATCAACAAAGAGGCATTCGATGCCGAGGTAAACAAGGTTTACCGCAAAAACGTTTCTAAATTGAATATTCCCGGCTTCCGTAAGGGTAAAGCACCTAAGCATATCGTAGAAAAGCTTTATGGCACTACCGTTTTCTTCGATGAAGCAATCGATAATCTTCTTCCTGAAGCATACGAAACCGCGCTTGCTTCCACAAAGTTGGAAGTAGTTAGCCGTCCTGAAATCGAAGTTGTATCTATCGATGATAAGGGTGTTACTCTTAAAGCGGCTGTCTTTACAAAACCCGAAGTTGTAATTTCCGAATATAAAGGTCTCGAAGTGGAAAAGGATTCTGTTGAAGTATCCGATGAAGATGTTAGCAAGGATATCGATTCCGTTCGTGAACGTAACTCCCGTATGCTTACCGTAGAGGGTCGTCCTGCAGCAAACGGCGACGAAGCAACTATCGACTTTGAAGGCTTCCTCGACGGCGTTGCTTTCGATGGCGGCAAGGGCGAAAAATATCCTCTCGTTTTGGGCAGCGGTAGCTTTATCCCCGGCTTCGAAGAAAAAATCATCGGCAAAAATGTTGGTGATGAATTCGATATCGACGTTACCTTCCCCGAAGATTACGGCGCAGAAAATCTTGCAGGTAAGGCGGTTGTATTTAAAATCAAGCTTCACGAGCTGAAGGTTAAAGAACTTCCCGAGCTTGATGATGAATTTGTAAAGGACGTTTCCGAATTCAACACCGTTGAAGAATACAAAGCAGACGTTCGCGCTAAGCTTACCGAACGTCGCGAAAAGACAGTTGAAAACAAGCTCGAAAACGATTTGATCGATGCACTTATAGCAAACACTCAGGTTGAAGTTCCTGCTTGCATGATCGACCAAGAGGTTGATGCTCAGGTTCGCGATTATGAATATCGCCTTTCTTCTCAAGGTATTTCTATCGATATGTACTTCCAGTATACCG
Source organism: Oscillospiraceae bacterium (assembly GCA_015065165.1). GTDB lineage: Bacteria > Bacillota > Clostridia > Oscillospirales > CAG-382 > Coliplasma. Next base: position 7,366 of record SVQU01000018.1, read on the forward strand.
GAATGACTATGGAACAGCTTCGTGAAAGCCTTAAGACCGACGCTGAAAAGCAGGTTAAGGTTAGACTTGCTTTGGGTAAAGTTGCAAAGACCGAAAAGATTAAAGCTTTGAAAAAAGACCTCGAAGCCGAATATAAGAAGATTGCAACCGGCTATAATGTAGATATTGAAACTGTAAAATCCAGCATCCCCGAAGAAAATATCTCTGAAGATATCGTTCTTAGAAAAGCTATCGATTTCATCAAGGAAAATGCAGTTATCAAAACAAAATAATTCCGAAAGGTTGTTTGATTTATGTCTTTAGTGCCAATGGTTGTTGAACAAACCTCCCGTGGAGAACGTTCTTATGATATCTTTTCCCGTTTGTTAAACGACCGTATAGTTTTCATTGGCGAGCCTATTACCGATACTGTGGCATCTCTTGTGGTAGCGCAATTGCTCTATCTCGAAAGTCAGGACCCTGAAAAAGAAATTTCTTTGTATATTAATTCTCCCGGCGGTTCTATCAGTGCAGGTATGGCTATATACGATACAATGAACTACATCAAATGTCCCGTTAGCACTATATGCATTGGTATGTGCGCAAGTATGGCGGCGGTTTTGCTTGCTTGCGGCGATAAAGGCAGAAGAATTGCGTTGCCCCATTCGAAAATTATGATTCATCAACCGCTTATCAACGGTCATTTTCAGGACCAGACTACAAACCTCGAAATAGAAGCTGCTGAGATGCAGCGTATTCGCACTATGATGAACGAAATTCTTGCCGATGCAACAGGTAAGGATATTGCCACCATAGAAAAGGATACCGACAGAAATAATTATATGGATGCGGTATCTGCAAAGGAATACGGGCTTGTTGATAAAGTGCTCGGGAAGAGAGAATAAACTTTTATATGGCTGATAAAAAGACTATTTGCGGTTTCTGCGGCAGACCTTCTTCTCGCGTAACCACTCTTTATATAGAAGGCAACCATATCGATTTTTGCGATGAATGTCTTCATTTGTGTTGCGAGATATCCGAAGAATATAACGCTTCTTTAGAACCTGTCGAGGAAGTCAAGGAAGAAAACAACGCTTTGATAAAGTTGCCAAAGCCTACCGAAATCAAAGCAGAACTGGATAAATACGTTATTGGTCAGGATGATGCGAAAATCACCCTTTCTGTGGCTATTTACAATCACTATAAACGTATTAACTCTGTTTTGGAAAAAGGTAACGAAGGTGATGACGTTGAGCTTAGCAAATGTAACGTTTTGCTCTTGGGGCCTACCGGTGTAGGTAAAACCCTTTTGGCACAAACACTTGCAAAAATGCTTGACGTGCCCTTTGCTATTGCCGATGCAACGACCTTAACCGAGGCAGGTTACGTTGGCGAAGATGTAGAAAACATCCTTTTAAGACTAATTCAAGCTGCGGATTTCGATGTAAAGAAAGCCGAAAGGGGAATTATTTATATCGACGAAATCGATAAAATCTCCCGTAAAAGCGAGAATAGGTCCATAACCCGCGACGTTTCGGGCGAGGGCGTACAGCAGGCACTTTTGAAAATCGTTGAAGGTACAATTTCTAACGTACCTCCTCAGGGCGGAAGAAAGCACCCAAATCAGGAGTTTATACAGATCGACACCTCTAACATTTTGTTCATATGCGGCGGTGCATTTGACGGTTTAGCAGATATTGTTGGTAACCGTCTTGGCCGTCAGTCTGTTGGCTACAATTCCAAAGTGGTTTCGGCAGAGGAGCGTAGCAAAGGCGGCGATTTTTCTAACGTAACTCAGCAGGATATAGTTAAATATGGTCTTATTCCTGAGCTTGTGGGAAGAATTCCTGTAATTACAACCTTGCGTCCGTTAGATAAGGATGCTCTTGTCAGCATCTTGAAGACACCTAAAAACGCATTGCTTAAGCAGTATCAAAAGCTATTTGCTTATGATGGGGTTGAATTAGTGTTTGAGGATGGCGCAATCGAGGCAATTGCCGAAAAGGCATACAACCTTAAAACAGGCGCAAGAGGCTTGCGCGCTATAACCGAAGGAATTATGACAAAGTTTATGTATGAGGTTCCTTCTGATAAAAGCATCAAAAAACTTGTTATAACTAAAGAAATGATTAATTAAGAATAATCAATTTAAGGAGTTTATTATGACAGCAATTATCCTTGCTGCCGGTCTTGGCAGCAGATATGGCGGATTAAAACAGCTTGATCCGGTTGGTCCTAACGGCGAATTTATCATTGACTATTCTGTTTACGATTGTATACGTGCCGGTTTCGACAGAATAGTATTCATAATCAAGGAAGAAAACCTTGAGGTATTTGAAGAAACTATTGGTTCTCGTATTAAAGGCGACGTTAAAATCGAATACGCATTCCAAAATATGAATGACCTTCCCGATGGTTTTTCTTGCCCTGTTGACAGAGCAAAACCTTGGGGTACTGCTCACGCTTTGCGTGCTTGCAGAAATATTGTTGACGATAAGTTTGTTATTTTCAATGCTGACGATTTTTACGGTAGAGAAAGCTTTGAAAATATGTTCAAAAGCCTTGATGCGGTTGATTCCAAAACCTATTCTATGCCCGGATATACCCTTGCAAACACCCTTTCTGATAACGGACACGTTGCAAGAGGTGTATGCGTTACCGAAAACGGTATGATTAAGCATATCCGCGAAATTAAGCAGATTATGCGTATTGATGGTATTGTTAAATATGAAGATAACGGCGAATGGAAGGAAATTGACGAAAATTCTCCTGTATCTATGAATTTCTGGGGTTTTACTCCCGATATTTTCCAATATTTGGAAGATGAATTTGCAGAATTTCTCAAGAACCCCGACACCAATCTTCTAAAAGATGAATTTTACATCCCCAGTGTAATCGATAACGGCGTTAGCGCAGGAGATTTCCAGTGCAAGGTTATTGATACACCTGCAAAATGGATGGGTGTAACATATCGCACCGACAAACCTGCGTTTTTAGATTTTCTTAATGCTAAGATCGCCGCAGGTGAATATCCCGAGAATCTTTGGGGTGTTTAATTAAATCAATAATAAAAACCTCTGTTTTCGTGATGAAAACAGAGGTTTTTTATATAAATTCCAAGTCGTATAAATATGAGTTTATGAAGTGTTTGCGTAATTGCAAAGACAACGTGCCTAAAAGTGCGCCGCAGGTATTGCAAATTATATCATCGGTTTGAAATATACCCAAGGCAAAAATATATTGGGAAGCTTCGATTAAGGAACTTAATATAAAAGCAAATATTAAAGTAAGAAAGGTTCGTTGTTTAATGCTGAAACGCCTTGTAATACAACTCGTAAGTGAAAGCCCAAAAGGTACGAATAATGCCAGATTCATTAGCATGGTACGGTATATTTCAGGTTGCGTTTTTGCTTCTTTAAGGGAACGAAAGGGTATTAATGATATGCCTCGCGCTTCATGACGGCCGTATACAGTGGCGTATAAAACCAAACAAAGCGAAAGCATAAGACAAACAACCGAGCATATTTTGAAAATTGTTGTCGTTATTTGTTGTCTTTCGGAAATTGCCATAATCTTAGACCAAAGCAATATGGCACAAATTATTCCAAAGCATACAAACCAAAACGGCAATACATAAAAAATATATAGCATGTTAATTAACGTCTACGCTTGTAATGAATTAATAAATTGACCTAATGTAACGCTGGAATACTTGGCATCAAATCCAATTGAAAGATATGTAAAAAATGCAATGTAGCAAAGACCTACCACAAGGGACGCCATTTGTACGGAACGGTCATCAAAAATTTCATCAATAATCCAAGGCAACATAATTATCGAACCGATTTCAAAATAACCCGAAAACCTACCAAATAAATTTGCACCGTTGAAAATCCCCATTAACATTATTAAAAAACTGATAATGCCCATATTTAAAAGTATACTTTTTTCTCTTGTATATTTCGTTTCAAGTTGTTTTTGAAAAATAAAGGATAGCAGCGGAGGTATACCGAAAACGGCAAGGCGCAACGGATTAATACCCAAATTATGCATCAACCCTTCGGTATCAATTGATTTGCCCGTTTCTTCGGCTGCTGATAAAACTATATCCAAAGCCGATTGGAAAGAAAACAAAACCACTATAACACCGACAATTGTAACGTATGTAAATAATGACCAGGGTTTGTTCATAAATAACGGCAATATGGCGAAAAAGACCGCGTAAGTATGGAACAACATAGCGATGAACACTATAATATAAAAAACGAGATACTTCTTTTTAAACAAAGCTCTAAGCGCATAGGTTAGAATTGCAATTGCCAAAGTCTGCTTCATGGCGCCCATTGTATCATAAAACAAACCGATTGCAAAGAATATTACTAAGCTTAATGTAAAGTTTGTTGAGTATTTTTTTATGAATAAAATTAAGCTTGTGTTAGTGAAAAAGGATATGGTGAGTAAATATAAATGGTGATTATCCGAAATGCTGTGTCTGAAATAGCTTACAAAAGAATAAAACAGAGGATTGTCAACAAGATCGGGTGCTGTTTCTAGGTACTGATCAACTGTAGATGCAATTTTGAAGTTTCTTATATACATGGAAGTATCATTGTAATTGTTTCTTAATCCTACGAAAAAACCTAAAATCAGAATTATTGCGAATAAAGGAATATCGAAACGGTATTTTTCGGTTATCTGCACCGAAAAAAGCCTATTTTGGGAGCAATAGGCTAAAATTATACATATAAGGACAGTGGGCAATACTTCAAGCATATACCAAACTCCTTGATAAAAACCGTAATATAAGTATTTTATAACACAAATACCTAAAAAAATCAACAGTTATCCTTTATTGTTTATTCATAATCACTTGCCGTGGAACTTCAATTTTCCGCACATTCCACCAATAATTAGGGGGATACTTAAATACACGGACATAACCAAGCACGTGTATAATAACGGAATCGAATTATACATATTTTGTAAAAACTCAATGGGGATATTATACGGCTCACGCAAATTCATTAAATTGCAACCGAAGATGCAGTTTAACGCAATTGCAGGAACAGAGAAACCAAAGATGAATGAATCATAGTATAAAAGGGTTGTTTTGTTAAGGCGTTTTTCTTTGTGAAGAAAAATGATTCCCGTAAATATCATCAGCGAGTGAAAAAACAAACTATACAGCGAAAAGTAATGCCAAATAGGGAAGCTCATAAGTGAGGTTGTAGGAAAAATCAAAAAACCAACCCCTGCGATTACGCATCCGTAGGTGATATAAGCTTCACCTATACGCTTCGCACGATTTTTCCCAAAGCCTGCCATCCAGACCGCAAATATGAACAATCCGCAATAAGACAATGGAAACCACGCATCTAAATGAAAGTCCCCGTATATAAAGCTGTGGGATATTTTTAAAAGTTCTAAAACAGTTAAAACGATTGCGGAAGAACGCAATAGGACGTTCATACGTTTTTCACTGTGGTTTCTGTGAAACAGTATTAATCCTATGGAAATTAAAGCAATACAAATAAATATTGCCGTGAAATGCGGTAACGTGAACATTCCGCAAGGTTCAAACCTGCCGTTGGGGGCAAAAAAGTAAAAACCAAAATGATAATTAGTATTCATATAACACTAGTTGATATTTATTCTTACGCCGTTAACTTCTATATCGCTGTCGGCGCGAATTAAAATATATTTTGTGCCGTCAATAATTCTCGTAGAAACCAAATCGCTGTTTTCGGGGTTAACTTTAAGGGTTACGCCCTCGGTTTTTACTTCGAATTTTTTAATGTCGGTTATGTTTGCGGGAGGTATAGAAACGTTTTCTCCGAAATCCTCTTTGATTCTTTCGGAAAATGCATTAACAGTCTCTTCGTCTGCACCGCCAAAACGTAAAAGCGTTGACATATCATTGGCGGAAAGCATTAGCGGCTCGTCCTCTTTGTTGTTTTTGTGGTCGGCAGTTAGCTCGGTTAATTGACCGTGAAGCGATTGCATAAAACCCATATCGCAATTATCGGCAACAGTGTTGTTTAAAATGCTTGCGATGCTTTCTACCTGCTCGGATGCGGGCATAGGCATAGAAACGTTAAAAATTGTTCTTGTGAATTCCTCGTGTGATGCCGAGATGTCGTGGGTGTAATATAATGCTTCGTAAATGTTGGCTCCGCCCGTTTGATATGCAGGGAACATAAAACCTACTGTAGGAGAACCGACAATAGAATCACGTATTATGTTCTTGAATTTGTTTTCTGAAAGACTGTATCCGAGCGTAGGTTTTGCCATTTTTATGGGACAAATCGCGCAAACTATATAAGAAAAAGTTTCGGTGGATTCGTTCTTCTCACCGTCTTCACCGTATGTAAAAATGTCGTATTTATCGTTGGCTAAAAGAATCATATAGCTACCGTCGATATCCAACGAAGCAACTGTTTTTTCAAAGAAAAGCTTAACCGCGTTGTCATCCGAAAGGGAAGAAGTGCGCAAATCCGAAAGCAATTTATGTTCTTCGCTTTCTAAAACCTGTTGATTGGAAAAAGATATATCTATAAGGTTTCTGCCGATGCTACCGGAAAAGGTCTTTCTTAAGTGAGATAAAACCTCTTCGGATTCATCGGTTGAAATCATACCGAAGTTTTGATTAAATTCCGAAATGATGGAATGGTTATCGTTTACGTAACAGCCGCGGATACGTCCGATGTTATTCTTCTCGGGACGCATTCTGCGGCGTATTTCTGCAATTTCACGTTCGTTCATTATATATTACCTCGTGTTCGTACAAAATAGTTTCTTAATATATAATAACTCTATATTAATTTACTGTCAACTCGATAAAAGTAAATTTTTAAAACATTCTAATAAAATTTTACGTTAATAATATTTCCTCGGAAATATTATCTTTGATTTTTCCCTGACCAATTGATGCTATTTGTGTAAAATGTATAACAAATATTTGTTTTTTTGGAGTAAATTATTCAAAAAACTTTACTCTTTTACTTGACTAAAGTTAATAGTTGTGATACAATGACTTTAGTATAAAAATTATAGGTGAATAAGATGAATTCAAATGTAAATGCTGTACGTGGTGAAGACGATTTGGTGCTTGGATTAATGCGCCTGTATGAGAACTACGGTTATAAAAAATTCAAAATGAGAAAATTCGAGAAATACGATTTATATCTCGAAAATAAATCCTTTTTGCGCAATGCAAATATCATTACCGTTACTGATCCTGCGGGGCACTTGCTTGCTTTAAAACCCGATATCACCTTGTCGATAGTTAAAAACGTTCTTGCCGCCTCTCTTCCTCAAAAATTGTATTATAGCGAGAACATATATTTGGGCGATAGAAACGCAGGCGAAATTAAAGAAACTACCCAAGTTGGTCTTGAATATATCGGCGATTTGGACGTTCGCGCTTTAGCCGAAATTCTGTTGCTTGCGGCTGAAAGCTTAGAACGAACAGGCGGTAATTATCGTATTGCTATTTCTCATATGGGTATAGTATCCGAAATATTAGATTCTCTTGACGTTAGTGAAGCTGTTAAGGACAATATTTACCATCTTATTTCGGATAAAAATCTCCACGGAATTAAAGACATTTGTTTGTCTCTTTCTTTTAGCGAAGACGTAACAAACCGTATCTGCGGTTTAGTTACCGTTGGCGGTGAATTTGCATCTGCCATTAAATCGGCAGAATCTTTGGTTAGCGGTGAAGTATCATCCGCAAGCTTAAAAGAACTTTCTGCGTTGTCTGAAATTATTACAACGTTTGGTTTGGCTGATAAATTTGTTCTTGATTTCTCGGTGATGAACGACGTTAGCTATTATAACGGTCTTTTGTTCCAAGGTTTTATCAGCGGGGTTCCCAAGGCTGTGCTTTCGGGCGGACGTTATGATAATTTGGTTCGCCGTTTCGGTTGCGAAACCTCTGCGGCAGGCTTTGCGGTTTCCATTGACCCTATTAAGGAATTTCAATATTCGGAACCCGAATTTGATTATGACGTGCTTTTGCTTTATGCAGAGGATTGCGATCCTGCAAAGATATTAAAACTTCAAACCGAAATTTCTGAAGGCGGAGAAAGCTGTATAGCTGTTTCCTCCGAGCCCGAATGGCTTAGGTACAGAAGACGTATTATTGTTTCATCCGATGGGAGTATGAAAAATGAATGATTATTTAAATATTGCGCTTCCCAAAGGAAGGCTTGGCGAAAAGGTATATTCGCTTTTTGAATCGATTGGATACGGCTGTCCCGAGCTTTTGGATGGCGGCAGAAAGCTTATTTTCGAAAATGCCGAAAATAAAGTGAGATATTTCTGGGCAAAACCCTCGGATGTGGCAATATACGTCGAACGCGGCGCGGCAGATATCGGCGTTGTGGGTAAGGATATTTTACTTGAATATTCTCCCGACGTATACGAGCTTTGCGATTTAGGCTTCGGTAAATGTAAAATGGCTGTTGCGGGTAAAAAAGGCTTAAGATTGCCCACTGACAGAACTTTGCGCGTTGCTACAAAGTTTTCTCATATCGCTTGGGATTATTATTCTAAGCAGTCGAGAGATATAGAAATTATCAAGCTTAACGGTTCTATAGAAATTGCACCTTTGCTCGATTTAAGCGACGTTATCGTTGATATTGTTGAAACAGGCGCCACTTTAAGAGAAAACGGCCTGGTTCCATTTGAAACTATTTGTGATATAAGTGCACGCTTGGTTGCTAATAAAGCGGCTTATAAATTCAAATCCGAAAGTATCGATCGTCTTTTAAAATATACAACCGAGTTTGTTTCGGAGAACACGAAATGATAAAAATTATTGAAAAATATAACGAAAAAGAAATATTTGACCGTAGCGAACAAGTGGTTGATGTGTCTGATACAGTTAGAGATATTATCAATGACGTTCGTAAAAACGGCGATGAAGCTTTGCGTAAATATTGCCTTAAGTTCGATAAGGTTAATTTGGATTCCTTTGAAATTGACAGCAAATTGATGAAATCCGCTTATGATAATTGCGATGCTGAATTTAAGGTTGTTCTTGATGAAGCCGCCGCGAATATCAAAGAATACCACAAAGAGCAGGGATATAAGGATTATGAAATTAACCGTAAAAACGGCGTAAAGATTGGTAGAAGGGTTATTCCCTTAGAGCGTGTTGCCCTTTACGTTCCCGGCGGTACCGCCGCGTATCCTTCCTCGGTACTGATGAACTGCATTCCTGCTAAAATTGCAGGGGTGGATGAAATAATAATGACAACGCCTCCCTCGGCAGATGGCTCGATACGCGCTGATATTCTTGCTGCGGCATACGTTGCGGGTGTTGACAGATTGTTCTGTATCGGCGGCGCACAGGCTGTTGCCGCGTTGGCTTACGGTACCGAAACCGTACCCAAGGTTGATAAAATCGTTGGCCCCGGCAATGCCTTTGTTGCAGAAGCGAAACGTCAGGTATACGGCGTTGTTGATATTGATATGATTGCGGGTCCCAGCGAGATTCTTGTTATTGCCGATAAAAGCAGTAATCCCGTTGCAGTAGCGGCTGATATGCTTTCACAAGCAGAACACGATAAAAACGCATCTGCGGTTATGATAACCGATTCTAAAGAAGTTGCCGAGGCAACCGCTTTGGAAATAGAGCGTCAGCTTAAATTGTTACCCCGTGAGGAAATAGCAAGAGCTTCTATCGAAAACAACGGAAAAATCATTATCGTCGAAAGCATAGATAAGGCTATCGAGATTTCCAACGGCCTCGCTCCCGAGCATCTCGAAATTAATACTGAAAATGCAATTGAACTGCTTCCTCTTGTGCGTAACGCAGGCTCTGTATTTTTGGGAAGTAACTGTCCCGAAGCGGTTGGGGATTATTTTTCGGGCACAAACCACGTTCTTCCCACAAGCGGTACTGCGCGTTTTGCAAGCGCACTTTCGGTTGAGGATTTCATAAAGAGTATTGAATATACCTATTACCCCCGTGAGGCATTAATTAAGGATGCAGATAAAATTGCTTTGTTTGCAACCCACGAAGGGCTTGATGCACATGCAAGAAGCGCGTTGGTTCGTAAGGAGTTAGATAAATGAGTTGGGCATTAAATAAAAGGCTTTCGGCTCTTAAGGCATACGTTCCCGGTGAACAACCCGAACCGGGCAAGTACATAAAGCTTAATACAAACGAATTTCCTTATCCGCCTTCTCCCGCAGTGGCGGAGGAAACAGCAAATTCTGTTTTGAATATGAACCTTTATTCGGATTTGAACTGCACAAAGCTTAAGGCAAATTTCGAAAAGGTTTTTGGGTTCGGTGGCGAAAACGTAATTTTCACCAACGGCTCGGACGAAGCGCTTTATCTTTGTTTTCTTGCTTTTTGCGGACCCGATAAGGGCGTTGCCTTTGCAGATTTAACCTACGGCTTCTATTCGGTATATGCCGACCTTTGCGGTTTGGAAAAGACTGTGTTACCCTTGGACAGCGATTTTAAGCTTATTCCCGAGGATTATTATAACTGCGGTAAAACAGTATTCATCGCAAATCCCAATGCCCCTACAGGCTTAAAACTTACTGTAGAAGAAATCGAAGGTATACTTAATAACAACAAAAACGACGTTGTGGTTATAGATGAAGCCTACGTTGATTTTTCCGACGGCAGTTGTGCAAAGCTTACCGAAAAGTATAACAATTTGGTTGTTGTGGGTACTTTTTCGAAATCACGTGGTATGGCGGGCGCAAGGCTTGGTTATATAATTACAAACAGCGATCTTGTTAAGGATATCGAAACGGTTAAGTATTCTATCAATCCTTATAACGTAAACTCTCTCACACAAGCCACAGGTGCGGCTGTTTTAGAAAATGACGAGTATTACAAGGATTGTATCGCTGAAATTTGCGAAACCAGAGATGATTTTACTAAAAATTTAAAGAAAATAGACTTTGAGGTAATTCCTTCGCAAACAAATTTCGTTTTCGCAAAGCATAACGAAATTAGCGGTAAGGATATCGCAAATAAATTACGTGAAAAGGGTATTTTGATTCGTCATTTCGATAAAGAACGAATTGCTGATTACGTAAGAATCACCATAGGAACACCCGACCAAATGGAAAGGGTTTATATAGCCCTTGAAGAAATTATCGGAGGTAAATAATGAGAATTTCTAATATTAGCAGAAAAACTGCCGAAACAGATATTTCCATAACCTTGAATCTTGATGGTACAGGAAAAAGCGAAATAGATACGGGTGTAGGTTTCTTCGACCATATGCTTACTTTGTTTGCCTCCCACGGTATGTTTGATTTAACAGTAAAGTGTAACGGCGATTTAAACGTTGATGCTCACCACACTGTCGAGGACGTGGGAATTTGCCTTGGAATGGCTTTTGATGAGGCTATGGGGGATAAAAAGGGAATTAAGCGTTATGCTGACAAAACCATACCTATGGATGAAGCATTAACACTTGTTGCCATTGATATTTCAGGCAGACCTTATCTTGGCTTTTCTCTTGATGTTCCCGCTAAAAAGGTTGGCAATTTTGATACCGAGCTTGTAAGCGAGTTTTTCTATTCCTTCGTTAGAAATGCAAAGCTTACTCTGCACATCAATAAGCTTGCGGGTAAGAACACTCACCACATTATCGAAGGATGCTTTAAAGCATTCGGCAGAGTAATGGATGAGGCAACCTCCATCGATTCCCGTCGTGCCGACGTATTGCCGTCTACAAAGGGTGTTTTATAATGGTTGGTATTATTGATTATGGTGTTGGTAATCTTTTCTCTTTGAAATCCTCGTTGGCTTATCTCGGCATAAACGGTGAGATTGTTTCGGATGAAAAGTCTATTGCCAAGTGCGACAGAATAATTCTCCCCGGTGTGGGTGCGTTTGGCGATGCTTCAAAAGCGTTGCAGGATACAAAATTAGACAAGGTTGTTATTGATATTGCAAATAAAGGCGTGCCCTTGTTGGGCATATGCCTTGGTATGCAGCTTTTGTTCGAAGAAGGCTTGGAGTTCGGCTCTCATAAAGGCTTGGGCCTTATTCCCGGTAAGGTTGTTTCTATCGAACCTTTGGTCAATGGTAACAAAATTCCTCATATAGGCTGGAATGCGTTGCAGTTTAGCGAAAACAAGGGCGATATCTATAAATATACCAAGGATGGCGAATTCGTTTATTTTGTTCACTCCTTCCACGCCGAATGTCCCTCCGAATATATCACCGCGCGCTCGGAATACGGCTCGTTGCTTACCGCTTCGGTTCAAAAGGGTAACGTTATGGGTGCTCAGTACCATCCCGAAAAAAGCGGTGAATCGGGTTTGATGATATTAAAGTCTTTCTGTGAAATATAGGTGAATTTATGCAAATATTACCTGCTATTGATATTTTTGATAAAAAAGCGGTTCGCTTGTATAAGGGCGACTATAACCAAATGACGGTTTACGGCACTCCTTTGGAAATCGCATCCGAATTTGTAAAAAAGGGTGCAACCTACATCCATTTGGTAGACTTGGAGGGGGCAAAAAAAGGCGAGCCCACTAACTTCGAGACCATTGCAGAGGTTATAAAATCGGTTAACGTACCTTGCGAAATCGGCGGTGGAATCAGAAACATTAAGACTGTCGAGGATTATGTGAACGCAGGTGCCGACCGTATAATTCTCGGTACGTCCGCGGTTTCCGATAAAGCTTTTCTTAAAGAGGCTATTGCACAATTCGGCAAGAAAATTGCCGTTGGTGTTGATGCACGAGACGGTATCGTTTCCATAAGCGGTTGGCTCGAACAAAGCGGTATTCCAACATTGGATTTTATCGGCGAAATGCTTTCTATGGGTATCGAAACTATTATTTGTACTGATATTTCCAAAGACGGAGCCCTTTCGGGTACGAACGTAGAATTATACAAAGAAATTCTTTCAAAATATAAATTGAATCTTATCGCTTCGGGCGGTGTTACCTCGGTTGACGACGTACGTGAGCTTTATAAATGCGGTACATATGGCGCAATTTTGGGCAAGGCTATTTATAACGGCAATATCGACCTTACAGAGGCAATTGCCGCAGGGGAGGGGAAGATATGATAACAAAACGTATTATTCCTTGCCTTGACGTTAGAAACGGCAGAGTTGTTAAGGGAACAAACTTCCTTGGCCTTAACGACGTTGATTCTCCCGTAAAGCTTGCGGCAGAATATAGCGCTGGTGGTGCGGACGAGCTCGTTTTTTATGATATTACGGCTTCATTTGAAGAACGTAAGCTTTTTGCGGATATTTTAAGAGAAACCGCATCGAACGTTTTTATTCCTTTAACTGTCGGCGGCGGTATAAACACCGTGGATGATTTTTCCCGAGTTCTTGAAAGCGGCGCAGATAAAGTAAGTGTTAATTCGGGAGCTATAAGAAATCCCGCTTTGATTTACGAAGCTGCAAAGAAATTCGGTAGTCAGTGCGTAGTGCTTTCTGCTGATATAAAGCGTGTTGATAATAAGTTTATGGTGTTTGCCAAGGGCGGTAGAGAAAACACCGGTATTGAGGCAATACAGTGGATTAAAAACGGTCTTGAATCCGGCGCGGGCGAGCTTGTTATCAACTCTATCGATACCGACGGTGTACGTAACGGCTTTGATATCGAACTGCTTCAAAAGGTGTGCGACATTTCCAGCGTACCCGTAATTGCTTCGGGTGGCGCAGGTACTGTTCAGCATTTTATCGATTTATTTAAGGAAGTACCCAACGTTGATGCAGGTCTTGCCGCATCGGTGTTCCATTTTGGCGATATCAAAATTTGCGATTTGAAAAATGAATTAAAAAATAACGGAATAAACGTTAGAATATAGGAGTTTATTATGGATATTAAAGAACTTAAATATAACGACCAAGGGTTAATCCCCGCCATCATTACCGATGCGCGCACAGGCAAGGTGCTTATGCTTGCATATATGAACAGCGAAAGCCTTGAAATTACCATTAAAGAAGAGCGTACCTGCTTCTTCTCCCGTTCTCGTAACGAGCTTTGGCGTAAGGGCGAAACCTCGGGCAACGTTCAACAGGTGGTTTCTATTGCTACCGATTGCGATAAGGATACACTTCTTATCAGCGTTATTCCCGCAGGTCCTGCTTGTCATACAGGCAACGAAACCTGCTTCTTTAATACTATTCTCGAAAATGCTGCCCCCTTTACAATTCAGGGACTTATGGATTTGATTATCGGCAGAAAGACCGATAAAAAAGAAGGCTCCTATACCACATATCTTTTTGAAAAGGGCAGAGATAAAATCCTTAAAAAGGTGGGTGAGGAAGCTACCGAGGTTATCATCGGCGGCAAGGCAGACGATAAAGCCGAAACTATTTACGAGCTTGCAGATTTGATGTATCACGCTCTTGTTCTTATGGCTGATATGGATATTTCGGTTGATGATGTTATGAAGGAGCTCGCCTCCAGACACGTAATCGACAAAAAAGTTAAGCAAGAAAAAATGGCATAGTCAACAAACAACATATAACCTCCGTATGTTTTTGTGTAATTCTGTTCCGAATCTTACACAATTATATACAGAGGTTTTTTTATTTCTTCTCGTGAAAAAGAATCTATTAGGTATACGTCGTAACAGCAAAAGATGACCGCTGGCATAAACAAGCCAGCGGTCTGAATTTTGTGTATATTCTACTTTATTTCGTAAATACCGAAGTATGCACGCTTTAGCATCGAATAGTCAATAGAATCGATTTCTCCGTTGCCGTTAATATCGCCAACGTTTACGTCTGCATTGTAAATGCCAAAATATGCACGTTTAAGCATCGAATAGTCAATAGAATCGATTTCTCCGTTGCCATTAACGTCGCCCAACATATAATCAGGCTGGGTATCGTTGCTTACTCTTTGCATATTGAGCGCGCGGATAGCGGAATTAAGATCGGCAGTGAGGTAAATCTCCTCGGTTTCGCCAAGTATCTGCGAAAGCGAATTCACCGCGGTGGTGATAGCGTCCTTATCGGCATTTTTATCGGGCAAAGCCGCCATAATCGACTTTAACTTGTTGACGTTTGTCGCATCTGTCGAATTGCAATAAAGCGTGATTCGTGCCTTTGCCGTTGCCACAAGGCTGTCAACTACTTCTTTTGTATCCGAGGCAAAGGGCATAGCATTGTTTTTAAATAACGTATTCTTTAAAAATTCGGGATATCCGTGGTCTTTAATCGCACCCCATTCGAAATATCCTGTGCCGTCCGCGCCGTAAACAGCCGAATTATCGGTCTGCTCGACAAGCGATTGGTTACTTAAGGAAAGATAAGCACCGCAGCCCATTACAAGATAACTTTTGTCGCCTCTGTCGGCGATATGGTCCGACACGGTAATTTCGTTTATTCCCTCGGTGTAGGACATAACGTAAATACCGTCGATATAACCGTTCTTTCTCCAGGTGTCGGGGTCTTGGCAATAATTTCTAACACCGTCGCTTGCCGCAACTGCCGCCGTAACGTAGATGTCGGGTCTAAGCTCGCCTGCAACGCCATAAGCTTCTTCTACCCAGCTGTTAATAAGCTCGGTTTTAAAGCTTTGCCAAACGTTCCATTTGGGGTGGTTGGAAAGCTGTTGGCCGATTTCCTTTACAACGCTTGCGCCGTTTCCTGTTTTTTCCTCGAAAAGCTTTATTGTTGCTTCGTCATAGCCAGCATCGATGCCGCCGTAGGACTGAGGATAACGGATGAAATCCAACTGAAGTCCGTCTACGTCATATTTAGTAATAACATAGCTGAGAAAATCCATAAATACTTTACGATATTCGCTATTGGCAGGGGAAAGGAACTTTTCATCGCGCTCTACACCCGTGTTGGTAACGTCAAGCCATTCATCGTGGCCTACTGCATAGGTGTTACTCATTACGGGAACAAGAACAACGAAGCTAATATCGTTCGCTTTACATTCGTCAATGTAGGTTTGCATAACGTCGAATTCGTAGCTTATGGGATTGCGAGTGAAGGGAATAGCAGTGGTATCTATAGGAATAATAGTGCCGTTAGAAGAATCGGTGGAAAGTACAAGCTCGTTAAAGCCTGCCGCCTTCATCTCGGCAACCGCTGTTTTAATTTCTTCCGGTGTGGTTTCGGTGGCAGTATACCAAACACAACGTGTTTCTACCGATCTGGATTCAACAAGCATAGGGTCAATATCTCTTATTTGGGCAATAATAGAATTGCGCTGTGCTATGGTTTCGATGTTTTCGTATTTAATAGCATTGATTTTTGCTTCTATTTCATCGTAATCGATAAGCTTATATTGTGCTTTTGCAGTTGAAAGATTGGATTTTAAAAGGTTAAGCTCGGTTTCTACAGTTGTTACAAGCTGTTCCTTTTCGTATTTGGCCGATACCGAATTGTTGTAAAGTGTACATTTTGCACCTACGGTAAAATACATTTTAAGGGTAGTCATATCCTCTGCCTCAATTGCGGAAATAACATATCCGCCTTGGGGAACAAGGTTGTTGTTTCCTCCCGCCGAGATTATATACCCGTTTGCATCAACACACACCTCATATCCGTATACGTTGGTTTCTGTGTTGGTGCCCGATTTGTTATAAATAATAACCGTGTTGGAATATCTCGGTTCGTTATAGCCTGTAACGTTAATGCTTTTGGTATAAAACGGATTTATTTCGCCTTTGCCGAAATAGACGCGCATACTGTATTCGTCAAAAAGGCATTTGTCGCCCACTTCGCAGGAGTCATACATATTCTTGCCCACGTCGCCCGTGCCCGAAACTACCATACAGCCATCGGGAATGGCAAGGTTTTTGCCTCTTGAATCTCCGACGGGGATTTTTTCTGTAACGGTGCCGTTGCCGTCAACAATAACGTTATAGCCCCATTCGTTCTGACCTGTATGCTCGATATCCTTGTAAATGCAAAGGTAATCAGCCCATCTCGTGCCGTTTACTGCGTCTACAAAGAAAATACTGGGTTCACTCATAATAAAAGAAACACGCATATTATGTTCTTCAAAAATACATTTATATCCTATTTGGGCTGCGTCATACATTTGCTTGCCGATATCGTTGGTGCCCGAAACTACCATGCCGCCTTCGGGAATGGCAAGGTCTTTACCTCGCAAATCACCTGCGGGGATTTTTTCCGTAACGATACCGTCGCTGTTTACAACAACGTTATAACCCCATTCGTTTTGCTCCGTGGTCGCCTTATCGCGGTATATACAAATAAGGTCTGCCCAACGGGTATCGTTAATGGAATCTACAGAAAATCCATCGGTTTCGTTATTGACAAAATATACAATCATATTTTCTTCATCAAAAATACATCTGTCGCCAATATCGGCTGCGTCAGATATTCTTTTGCCGATATCTCCGTTTCCTGAAACTACCATACCGCCTTGAGGAATCGCAAGATTAATGCCTCGTGTATCGCCTGATGGTATTTTTTCAATAATAATACCATTGCTGTCTATAACAAGGTTATCGCCCCATTCGTTTTGCCCGGTATTCGCAATATCGCGGTAAACACAAAGGTATTCTGTTAATCGTGTACCGTTAATGGAATTCACGCGGAACCCTCCGGAAACATCTCTGGCAAAAGATGGGATGATGAAGGTTAAGCACGTTGTCAAAATAAGGGAAATAATCAAAAATGCCAAAATAGATCTCTTCAAATTCATTTGATTTCTCCTTTTTGATTAGTTTGATACTTTACAAAAGTGAGTATATCATATTAACTATATATTTTCAATAAAAAATATAAATAATAAAACAAGACATAAAAAATCAGCAGATTATATAAACAAACTTTATTTTATTTGTGATAAACAGAAAACACCCTCGCGTTTTAAGTTTTCATTATAGCGTGGGTGTATTCATAATTTATACTTGCATTGGATTTTTTTCTTTTTGTTTCTGCTAGAAGTCAATGATTAAACTATCTATCAACTCGTTTTCTGCATAGAGATACATCGCTTCACCACCGTAATTTCGCTTGTATTGGAAATTAAATTCGATGTTATTAACTATGGCGCAAAGCTCGTATTCATCGTTGTGGGTCAATTCAATGGCATCACAGACGTAACCATTTATCACCAATTCGGCGTTTTTATTTCTTATAACAACAAAAACGTCCAGTTCCTCATATTCTCCGCAAACAATAGGTTCATCGCCTTCGTCTATATATTTGCAAACCGGGGTGGAGATTTCTAAGTTGACAGAGCTGTTGTCATCATCTTCCAACGGTTCCTCGTCAACGTTAGATAGTATAGACTCGTATGAAAGTGTATCAATAACCCCCAACTGTTTGTGGGACTTTAAAGCGCTTCTAAGATAAAAAATTGTCATTATATGAATTATCAAGTCTACAAACAACAATGTGCTTGCGAACGCGTTGATAGCAAAAACTGCTAAAAGTACAATGGTATCGATTATGATTATGACCATTGCGATTATAAAGAACAACGGATTGTTTTTTGATTTATAATAGCATAAAAGTAAAGCACCAAGAATTATTGCAGCTATCAACAAACCGATAAACATAAAAATACCCTCGGAGCCCTGTTCCTTGGATATTAAAACACCAAAATAAGTAGAGTAAGTAGAAATGGCAGACGAGAAGGGCATAATGGCGTTGTGGCTGAAATAAACACTCATTACATTTACAACGGAAAGTATAACCATAAACAAAAGGTTAAACCTTGCGCGAAGTATATTCGTCTTGTATTTAATGATTTGTTCCTTAATATTTTCCTGCATTTTATTGCTCCGAAAAACGATTTTTTTATATTATAAAACGTAATCCAAAGGATGTCAACTTTATAACATAAAATTATAAAAAAGTTGCGAAAAAGGGTTGACAAGTATTTATTGTTATGATATAATTTCATTTGTTGTCGGGTACGGCAATATCTGGGTGTGGCGCAGTTTGGTAGCGCGCTACCTTGGGGTGGTAGAGGCCGCAAGTTCAAGTCTTGTCACTCAGACCAAAAGGAGATTCAAACGAATCTCCTTTTTTGTTTTTAGTTTTTTGCAAATTATTGACAATTTAAAATATATGATATATACTTTTTACAGTTAAAAATGAAAGGAAGTTATTAATATGAAAATTGTTTTCTTTGGCGATAGTGTTACCGATTGCAACCGTGTTTATGATGACCCTACGAACCTCGGCGAGGGCTATGTTAAATATACAACCGAAAGTTTGTTGCAATCCTTTGATGATATGGATTTCGAATTTATCAATCGCGGTATCAGCGGCAACAGAACCTGCGATCTTTTGGCGCGTTTAGATAAGGATGTTATCGAACACCAACCCGATATCGTAACAATTCTTATCGGTATTAACGATACTTGGAGAAAATTCGATATGAATGACCCCACAAGCGCTGAACAGTTCCGCAGTAATTACGAAACTATTTTAAAGCGTATTAAAAATGAAACCAAGGCTAAAATTATTATGATGGAGCCTTTCCTTCTTTACGGAATGGGTATGGATCATTTTCGCCCTGACCTTAACGAAAAGATTGACGTAGTTCGTCAGTTGGCTAAGGAATATGCCGATTTCTTCATTCCTCTTGATGGCATTATCTCTGCCGCATGCGTTGAATATGATGACCAAACCGTTCTTTCTGCAGATGGTATTCACCCTGCAGACGAAGGCAAAAAGATTATTGCTTGGCATCTCTTGCAGGTATTGTACGATGTGATTGCCGACGTATGTCCCGAATGTGATTGCGGTTGTGGCTGTGATTGCGGTTGCGATTGCGAATAAGAAATAAATTTAGGGGCTGATTACAGCCCCTTTTTTACATAAAAATAAAGGGCACCAAATTGGTGCCCTTAAACTTTTTAGAACTAAATTATGCGAGTTCTGCGAAGTACTTAATGGTACGAACCATCTGAGAAACGTAGGAGTTTTCGTTGTCGTACCAAGAAACAACCTGTACCTGGTAGGTATCGTCGTCAATCTTGGATACCATGGTCTGGGTTGCATCGAAGAGAGAACCGTAGGTCATACCGATAACGTCGGAAGATACGAGTTCTTCATCAGAGTAACCGAAGGATTCGGTAGCAGCAGCCTTCATTGCAGCGTTGATGCCTTCCTTGGAAACATCAGCACCCTTAACAACAGCGATAAGGATGGTGGTGGAACCGGTAGGAGTAGGAATACGCTGAGCAGAACCGATGAGCTTGCCGTTAAGTTCGGGGATAACAAGACCGATAGCCTTAGCAGCGCCGGTGCTGTTAGGAACGATGTTAACTGCACCTGCTCTGGATCTTCTGAGGTCGCCCTTTCTCTGAGGACCGTCGAGGATCATCTGGTCGCCGGTGTAAGCGTGAACGGTGGTCATGATACCACTCTGGATAGCTGCATAGTCGTTAAGAGCCTTAGCCATAGGAGCGAGGCAGTTGGTGGTGCAGGATGCAGCAGAAATGATGGTGTCTTCAGCAGTAAGAGTGTTGTTGTTTACGTTGTAAACGATGGTAGGAAGATCGTTGCCTGCGGGAGCAGAGATAACAACCTTTTTAGCGCCTGCGGTGATGTGAGCAGAAGCCTTTTCCTTGGAGGTGTAGAAACCGGTGCATTCGAGAACTACGTCTACGTCAAGAGCGCCCCAGGGGCAGTTAACTGCATCTTTTTCAGCGTAGATCTTGATTTCCTTGCCGTCAACGATGATGGAGTCATCGGTGTAGTCAACGGTGTGAACAGGAGTGGTACCGAGCTTGCCGCAGAAACCGCCCTGTGCGGTATCATACTTGAGAAGGTGAGCAAGCATCTTGGGGCTGGTGAGGTCGTTGATTGCAACTACTTCGTAACCAGCAGCGTCAGCCATCTGTCTGAATGCAAGACGGCCGATACGGCCAAAGCCGTTAATAGCAACTTTTACTGACATTTTTAGTGTCCTCCGTAATTTTATTTTAATTAACCATCTAATATTTTATACTTTTAGATGGGAAATTACAATTGTGATTTCTATCAAAATGGAACTATTTACCTTCGGGATTTTTGTCATTTTCGCTAATGAACTTGCGAACACGCAATTTTGCCCCGATTTTATTTACAATTTCGCGACATTTATCGATATCATCATCGCTTAAGGTTTCTTCCACAACCGAGAAAATAACGTCTGGGATATTGCCAACGCAGTTTTCGCCAAACTTTAAAAGAGAATCGTATGCCTGTAAACCGAAAACAGGTTTGCACAAACTGTCATAATCCTCTGCATTGGCACTGTTAAGGCTAATCGAAACTCTGTCTATCAACCCGAAAAGCAATTTTGTACTTTCGGGAGAATTGATAAGCTCGCTTTGCCCGTTTGTGTTAAGTCGAATGGGTAGGTTATAGCTTTCTTTAAGTAACTTTGCTGTTTCAATCAGAACGTCAAATCTGCAGGTAGGCTCGCCATAACCGCAAAAGACAAAGCAATCGCATTCGTCAAAATAAATGCGTTTTACAGCATTGATTACTTCGTCGGGGGAAGGCTCTCTTTTAAGCCAAAGCGGGTCGCTTCCGTAAGCGGCGCTGCTGTTGTTTCTTAAGCAAAAAACACAATCGTTCGTACAGCGGTTGGTTATGTTTAAATATATGCTGTCGTTTACGCGGTAAGCAAAGGTTTCGGATTTTTCTTTAGATACCAAACAACCGTCTTGCGTTGTTTTCGGTGATAGTTTCGATTTGTTCAAAGGTCAAACCTCTAATTTCTGCAATCTTTCCAAGAGTATATCTCATATAACTGCTGTCGTTTCGTTTGCCCCTAAAGGGATGGGCGGTGAGATATGGTGAATCCGTTTCGGTTAAAATTCTGTCTTCGGGTACAAATGCGGCATTTTCAACGGGGTGCTTTGCATTTTTAAAAGTAACCGTGCCGGGGAATGAGATATACCAACCTCGGTTTAACAGAATTTTTGCAATTTCCGTACTACCGGAAAAGGCATGAAAAACACCTTTAACGTTATAATTCAAAACGATGTCCAAGCAATCCTGCACAGCATCTCTTTCGTGAATAACAACCGGCATATTATTTTCAATAGCAAGCTCGAGCTGACGCTTGAAAACCTCTTTTTGGATTTCCTTGTGCTCGGTACCATAGTGATAATCCAATCCAATTTCGCCAACACCCACAACTTTAGGGTGGGATAACAAGGATTTTATAAGGTCAAAATCCTTGTCTGTCATCAAATGGGCATCGTTGGGATGATATCCCACTACGGCATACATTTTTTCGTATTTTTCTGCAAGCTTAACAGAATCCAAGGTTGTTTTTGTGTTACAGCCTGCATTAATTATGGCGTTGATGCCACCTGTTGAAAACAGAGAAGAAATAAGCTCGTCTCTGTCGCTATCAAAGGCATCATCGTCATAGTGAGCGTGTATATCAATCATTTATCGAACCTTACTGCCTAAATTGGCATTTTCATCGGCAAAAAGAACTTTAACACCGTCTTCGGTATCTGCGGCTAAAATCATACCGTTGCTTTCGATACCGCGAAGCTTAACGCTTTTCAAATTGGAAACAACAACAACCTTTTTACCGATTAAATCCTCGGGTGCATAGTATTTAGCAATACCGGATACTACCTGACGGATTTCGTTGCCCATATCCAATTGCAAAACAAGAAGTTTGTCGCTGTTTTCGGCTTTGACACATTCCTTAACCTGACCTACGCGAAGGTCAACTTTCGCAAAGTCCTCGATAGAAATGGTTTCGGGTATAGCTTCTTCAGCCTTCTTTTCGGACTTCTTTTCTTCTTTTTTAGCGTTCTTTTCTGCTTTTTTAGCTTCTTTTGCCTTTGCTTCCATTTCTGCCATAAACTTCTTTTCGTCTATACGGGCGAAAAGAATAGGAATTTCACCAAGTTCGGTGTTATCACAAGGATAACTAAACTTAATCGCATTGTCAAAATCAAGGGCGGGTACCTTGAAAATGCCGTTAATCTTCTCGGCTGTATCGGGCATAATGGGGTATAGGAGAACGTTGCAAATACGGATACATTCAACAAGATTCGAAAGTACGTCGCCCAATTCGGTTCTCTTTTCGGGGTCCTTTGCAAGTACCCAAGGGGTGGTTTCGTCAATGTACTTGTTACATGCCTTCAAAGCGTTGAAAATTGCCGAATCTGCATCTGCAATAAAATAGCTATCGTATTTTTCAATTGCTTCGCTTACACCGTCGGAAACCGCCTTTTTAAGGTTTATTGCAAACTCGTTGTCATTCTTCGAGTTTGTAGGAATAACACCGTTAAAGTATTGCTTTATCATCGCGCCCGTGCGGGAAACAAGGTTGCCTAACGTGTTGGCAAGGTCGCCGTTGGTGCGCTTAATAAGGTTTTCGTAGGTGATACTGCCATCGTTGAAATAACCCATTTCGGCAAGAAGATAATGTCTTACAGGGTCAAGACCGAAATCCGCAACAAGGTCGTCGCCGTAAATAACGTTACCGCGAGATTTACTCATTTTGTCCTCGCCCGAAAGCAACCAAGGGTGAGCAAGAATTTGCTTGGGCAACGGCAAACCAAGAGCCATAAGAATGATAGGCCAATAAATGGTGTGGAAACGAACGATATCTTTACCTATAACCTGAACGTCTGCAGGCCAAAGCTTATTATATAGCTCAGAGGGATTGTCGATATCAAAACCAATAGCAGTAATATAATTGGAAAGTGCATCTAACCAAACGTAGGTTACGTGCTTGGGGTCAAATTCAACGGGAATACCCCAAGTAAAGCTGGTTCTGGAAACACAAAGGTCCTGCAAGCCGGGCTTGATGAAGTTATTAATCATCTCATTTTTACGCGAAACGGGAGTGATAAAGCTTTCGTGGCTGTTGTAATATTCAACAAGTCTATCGGCATATTTAGACATACGCAAGAAATATGCCTCTTCGCTTGCTTTTTTACATTCTCTGCCACAGTCGGGACATTTGCCGTCAACAAGCTGTGTGTCTGTCCAGAAGGATTCACAAGGGGTACAGTAATTGCCCTCGTAAGAGCCTTTGTAAATATCGCCCTGCTCGTAAAGCTTGTTGAAAATCTTTTGAACGCACTTAACGTGGTCCTCGTCGGTTGTGCGGATGAATTTGTTGTAGCTTACGTTAAACAAATCCCAAATAGCTTTTATCTCGCCTGCAACCTTGTCAACGTATTGCTGAGGGGTGATACCTGCTGCCTCTGCTTCTTGTTGAATCTTCTGACCGTGCTCGTCGGTACCGGTAAGGAAATATACGTCAAAACCGCGCAAGCGCTTATAACGTGCTATAGCATCGGTTAAAACTGCTTCGTAGGTGTTGCCTATATGAGGCTTTTTGGAAGTATACGCAATAGCTGTTGTAATATAAAATTTATTGTTCATTTTAAAATCCTCCGAATGAAAGAGAAATTAGTTTTTAAGACTGTGTATAGGTGCGGGAATACGTCCGCGTCTGTTAATGAAAATCTCGGGAGATTCTTTTCTAAGGCTCATAATAGGTGCTGTGCCCAACAAACCGCCGAAATCAACCGAATCGCCAACGGTTTTGCCGTATGCGGGAATAATTCTTACCGCGGTGGTTTTTGTATTTGCCACACCAATAGAAATTTCATCGGCAATTATACCGCAAATTACCGCTTCGCTGGTATCACCGGGAACAGCAATCATATCAAGACCAACCGAGCAAACGGCAGTCATTGCTTCAAGCTTTTCAATGGAAAGCACGCCTTTTTCAACAGCGGCAATCATACCCGCATCCTCCGAAACGGGAATAAAAGCGCCCGAAAGACCGCCCACGTGTGAGGAAGCCATAACGCCGCCCTTTTTAACTGCATCGTTAAGCATAGCTAATGCCGCAGTAGTACCATGGGCACCGCAGGTCTCCAATCCCATACATTCAAGGATATCAGCAACAGAATCTCCAATAGCAGGTGTGGGGGCAAGGGAAAGGTCAACAATACCAAAAGGGATACCAAGCCTGTTAGATGCTTCTCTTGCAACAAGCTGGCCAACACGTGTTATTTTAAAGGACGTTTTCTTTATAACGTCGGCAAGCTCACTTAAACTGCAATTACCTGCACGTCTAATAGCCGAGCTTACAACACCGGGCCCTGAAACACCAACGTTAATAATAGAATCGGGCTCTCCTACACCGTGGAATGCGCCTGCCATAAAGGGGTTGTCCTCGGGCACGTTGGCAAATACAACCAATTTTGCGCATCCGATAGAATTATTATCGCGGGTTAAGTATGCGGTTTTCTTAATAATTTCACCCATTTTTGCAATGGCATCCATATTAATTCCCGCTTTTGTTGTAGCAACGTTTACCGAAGAGCAAACCATTTTTGTGGTGGCCAATGCTTCGGGGATTGCTTCGATAAGAGCGTCCTCGCATTTTGTGCTGCCCTTGTGAACCAATGCGCCGAAACCACCGATAAAGTTAATGCCCAAAGCATCTGCCGCTTTATCCAATGTTTTTGCGGCTTCGATATAGCCGTCGCTGTCAAGCTTGCCTCCAACCAACGAAAGGGGAGTAACGGCAACTCGTTTGTTTATAATTGGAATACCGTACATTTTTTCGATTTCGTTGCAAACAGGAACGAGTTTTTCTGCTGTACGGGTTATTTTGTCGTACATATTCGAAAGAAATCTGTTTTTGTCATCGCTAACGCAATCAAACAAGGATATACCAACCGTAACGGTACGTATATCAAGATTTTCTTCACGAATCATATTTATAGTTTCTAATATATCTTTTCTGTCAATCATTTCTAATCTCCGTTAGATTTTATGCATGGAATCGAAAATATCCTCGTGCATAGTGTAAATTTCAAGGCTGTTTTCCTTACCGTATGCACTAACAACATCAGAAAATTCGGTGAAAGGAATTGTAAGACCGTCTATTTCCACAATCATAATCATTGCGAAATATTCATTAAGTACTGTTTGGGAAATATCGATAATGTTTGCGCCGTATTTGGCACACAAGGTACTTACCTTTGCGATAATTCCTACGTTGTCCTTACCTGTAACCGATATAACTGCTCTTGATTTCATTTTAATTTACCTTTCTATTTGTTCCGTAATTTAACAAAGAAGTTTGAAAGAAGCGCGGCACATTCCTTTTCGAGAACACCGCCAACAACTTCATATTTGTGATTTAAAGGGTGGTCGGCAAGATTAAAAACACTGCCAAGCGCACCTGCTTTTTTATCGTAACAGCCGTAAACCACGCGCTTTATGCGTGAGTTAACAATCGCGCCTGCACACATAGGGCAGGGTTCCATTGTAACGTAAAGTGTGCAATCCATCAACCGCCATGCGCCGATTTTTTTACAAGCGCGGTCAATTGCAACGATTTCCGCGTGATGCAATGCATTTTTCCTTTTTTCACGCATGTTTCTACCTGTTGCGATAATCTCGCCGTCTTTATTAACGATAACTGCGCCAATAGGGACTTCACCGTCCCTTGCGGCGGCTTTTGCGCGTGAAATGGCGCGTTTCATAAAAAATAAGTCTTTTTCTTCCATAGTTTAATTATATAGTTTAATTATAAAGATATAAAATATAATAGTAGAAATAATATATGGCGGCAAGAGGAATAATGCCCGCATTAAAAATCGTGCAGGATATAGCTTTTGCCAACGGAAGTTTGTATCCATAAACATTAGGCTTTATCAAAGATACCGATTTTTGTGCGATACCGTATTTATTATAATGAATTATTGCATAGATGCCAAAACCGATAAGTGCAAAAACAAGCAATATCGGTATAATCATTATAAGACTCTCGGTATCGTTTTCGTCAATAAAAAGAGTAATCGTTGTGGCAATGGCATTATTAAGAAAATGTATCACCATTGGTATTGCCAATGAACCCGTGTGTTCATAACATATAGCAAGCATAATGCCGATAACTGTAGTGAAGATAACAGTACTTGGATTGATGTGCATTATACCAAACAGTAACGAGGAAATAAGAATTGCGCCTTTTTTGCCGTATGGAAGCAGATTTTTGCAAATCACACCGCGGAATGCCCATTCTTCAAGGATTGCAGGGAGAATTGCATTTGAAATATACATCAAAATAATTCCTGCAACCGTTTCGGGGTTAGGGCTGCCTTCAAGGGCGTACCTTTCTACGAAACCGGGAAATAAAGAACTGATTGTTATATTGGTAATATATCCTATACCCAACGTACCCGCAATAAATAAGAACGGCTTTTTGGGTAAATATCTCTTGACTAAATGTGTATCTACGTTTTTAAAGAAAAATCTAAAGCAAACCCACAGCAAAGCAAAGGGAATTGTCATAAAAATGCAATAGATAACCATATTCGAAAGTGCTTCCGAAACTTCGCTGTCCGTAGGAAAAGGTAAAAAAGAAATAACAAGTTGCAAAATCAACGCAAGAACACAAGCAAGTATACAAAGCAAAATAGCTTTTCTTGCAGTGGATATTTGCTTTTTATATACTCTTTTTTCATTTTTTAATAAAACGTCAAGATTCACATTAAACCTTCTTATACATAGTGTCCCGCGACAAAATAGCCGCTTCGTCTGAAATATTACATTTTAAATTCCATAAAGGGATTTTCGTTAAAATATTATCAATCATTTGAACAGTAGCAGTGAAAATCCCGTTGTCCTTGGAAAGAAAAACTTGAGGTAATAGCTTATTCAATGCCTCGTGATGAGAACAAGCGGTTATTGAGTTTACAGCTTCTCTTTCCAAAAAGCAAATGCCCGAAAGGGGAGCATTGATATTATTGCCAAATCCTTCTTTTCCACACCAAGGCGTGCCGTAAACGATAAATTCATCATTTACATATCGAATTATAGGCTTGTCTCCGTTTATAATTCTAACCTGCTCTCCAAAATTCTTTTTCCAAAGCATAATATGTGTGGTTTTTCCCGTGCCGCTTTTAGCGGTAAAGCAATATGCTCTTCCGTTATATTCAATTGCGGCGCCGTGCATAACGAAAGCGTTGTATTTCGGCAATTGCTTTGCGATACTTCTGTAAATGCAAATACTTTCCAAATAACCCTTGTTAAATTCAAATCCGCCGATTTTTTGTTCCTCGATAATCTCGTCCTCCGAGGCACTTGCTGAAAAATCGAAACGCTCGCTCGAACAAATATATTCTGTGCATTGCGCGAAAACATAATCATATTTATTATCAATGGCTATTTTTAAATCGGCAATTTTAATAATAAACAAAATATACCCCTAATCTTTTTGCATGTGAAAAGTTATGGTTAATTTTCAAGGATTTTTGATTATACAAATACACGGTAAGTTTACCAAATTTTCACATAAAAGTCAACCACTTTTAATGAAGGATATATTGTATTTTAAGGTATAATCAATATATTATAACAACAAAATCCCTCGGAAATCAATCCGAGGGATTTTTGAAGTTTTGTACTTTAAATTACTTACTAGCTTAATAGCAGCCTGTGGTGCTAACAGCAAAAGAGGGAATTATATTTCCTTTGTGGCAAATCGGTAAAAAGAGACGACACTATCTTCGCTACCGTTGACTAATCTTTTATAAATCTTATCATTTGGAGTGAGATAAGAACCATCGTCCTTAATCAATAAAGGTACATTCGATGAAGCTTCTTTTCCCCAAACAAAACCTTTTTGGGAAAGTCCGTTTCTCAATAGCGTTTCGCCTAAATATGAGCCGAATATAATTGCCATACTCCAAATTTGATTTTCTGTTGGTTTTGATATTGCAATATCATTTGAGTACCAATCCAGTATTTTTTCTAAATCTGCAATACTATTTTCAGAATAATCTAATTTTTTATTAAATTCATTTGCATATTCAACGGCGGTAGCGCACATCTTTTGTGCATAAACTGTCCATTCGCTATTTGTGTTTTTAATATTTTGCTTTCGGTATTTAAAAACATTAAAGAATCCCATAAAACCACCTCTTTGGTTTATTATAACAAAAACACAAACTATTTGCAACAGATACAAAATCCCCACCGATTACTCGTTGGGGATTCGTTATTGGGTGAAATCTTAGCCCTTGATAGCAGCCTGTGCAGTATAGCATCAAGGGATGACTTTTTACCACACTTACCAACGGTTGTGATTAT
>SVQU01000040.1 GCA_015065165.1 Oscillospiraceae bacterium
GTTGCATGGAAAAGGGTGAAGGTTGAAATGAATGGTGAATACTTTGGAATTTATGACTTCCAAAGACACACATTTGTTGATTGAAGGGGGTGAACTGATCTTCTCCGAAATAATCCTTTAACGCCTTTATCGCCCGACGGTTGGGAACCGAGAATTCGAAAATCGAATCGTTCGTTCTGCGGTATCCTTCCAAAGAAGAATGTAAGCGGTAATACTTGCTGTACTCTTCTTCGTACTTGCTGTAGTGATTATAGGTGGGGTCGGTAGGAAAGTTGTAGGTTTTCTGATAATATTTTGCCAAGCGCGTCATAGCGGGAACGGCATCCTCACCCAGAGATGTCAGGGCATAAACGTCGGTTTGGCTGAACTTTCCGTTTAGATAACGGTTGACGTTATAATCGGCGATCATCCCTTGATAATTAGAGAAGGAAAGGATGAAAAACATTACCAACGCAATAATCAACGAAACCGCAACGGTTTTTATTTTGGGTATAAACTGCTTTAGAATTATCACCAAAAATACAAGGGCGAGAACAAGCATAAGCCAGGTTGAAAGAACACGCTTTACGGTTAGACCGTAGTTTTCGATGTACAGACTCATTTTTGACAAAGCGGTAGCGATAAGCACAAGGGTTATCACCGAGAAAATTATTTTTACAATTTTCAAAAACAAATCGTTTCCCTTACTTTTACGGCTGGAGAAAAGCGAAACCGCCGAAACCAAAAGGAGATTTATCCCCGAAACCTTGCAAAGCTGGAAAAATCCTTCTCTTGCATAGGTAGAATAGATTAAATCGCCGGGTAAAATACCCTTGAAGGCAGATGTGTAATATTCCCATTGTGAAACAAAGAAAATGATATAAACCACCAAAAGAGGAAGCAAGGCGAAAGCCACCGTAACCGAGGGTATTGCCTGCGCCGCCTTTAAATAAGTGCGTGTATCCTCCGCCGAAAACGCGCCCTTGGTTTTCTCTGCCGAAGAAAAATAGATGCTGAAAATCAACAATCCCAGCAACACACCCACAATTAGCGAGCCGATATGAGAGAAGATATCAAAATCAACTAAAAAACCCAATATACTATACATTATGTTGGAAAACTTCTCGTCGTATTCCAGTTGGGAGGCAACAATCGCCGTGGGAATGATACTTGCCAAAATGCCAAGAAATATCTTTAGCATAAGCTTATAGCTTTTCTTTTTTCCGCTGAACATTGCGCCGAAAAGCTTGCCGAAATTATTTAAAGGATAAACCAAAAGAGCGTTAACAAAATCAAGAAAAATAAAATCGGAAATACCTTGTTCAAGACAGTTATCATAAGCCGCCAAAAGAAAATAACAATAAGAGATAACCGCTAAGATAAAAGATAAGGTAACCGCAAAATCCGAAGCGGTAAAAATGGGGACAACCGAAAGCAGCAAGCAGGAAACTGCCGCAAAAATTGCAGAAGCGCTAAGCATTTTGCGGTTTTTGTAAAACACGAAAAGCCCCGAAAATACTGCAACAACGCTCGCGAGCATCATCCCCAGCGGATAATCGTTCGCGGGAAAGGCACGGGCAACCATATAGCCAACAAGAACGCACATCCAGGCAAAAACACATTCCTGAATGCTAAATTCTCTTTTTAACACATTTGGTTGTTCATTAACGGTTTGTTGTTCGCTAATGTTTTGTTGTTCGCTAATGTTTTGTTGTTCGCTAATGTTTTGTTGTTCGCTAATGTTTTGTTGTTCGTTCATATAATCACCTAATCCTTACGATATTCGATAATGTCCTCTACGTTGCAATCCAAGGCTTCGCAGATAGCCTCTAAGGTAGAAAATCTTATCGCCTTTGCTTTGTTATTTTTTAGAACCGAAAGGTTTGCAAGAGTAATGCCGACGCGCTCGGAAAGCTCGTTTAAGGATATTTTTCGTTTTGCCATTATAACGTCAAGGTTAATTACAATCATAAAGCCACCCCGCAGATTATATGGTGAAATCGTGTTCCTGCTTAATGGAGGTGGCAAGCTCGATAACGTTTTTTGTAACACGCAGGCAAAGCCCCAAAAATACCACTGCCATAGCCATAACGAACATCAGAGGGTGGAATATCTCGCCCACAAACAAAAACAACGAAAGAAGCATACACAGCCAGGAAATATATCTAAGGCAATCAACGCTTATTTCACTGAAAACCAACCCCTTGCGAACACGAATAAGAAGCACGAAAACCATCACACAGCACGCCTCTACGATGGCAAAGCAGATATACAGCCAAACAAAAAACACACACCTGCCCAGCTGTTGGCTTTCGTTTATTACAACATCGTTTACTAATTTGGAGAAATAAGGAGTGTTTTCCCAAGCAAAGGGAATCAATACAGCAATAACAGCAACGACCGCGATAAACGAAAGCGCAACGGCAATAGACAGATTAACCGATTTTCGGCGAGAAATTTTAAACATAGAAGCCTCCCGGCGATTTTAAAATATTTCAAGCAATCATCTTTACTGCTCGCCCATATATTACCACGCGGTTTTTCGTTTGTCAATACTTTTTTATCGTTTTTCGATAAATTTTTATTGAATAGCAAACCGCACACAAAAAAACAAAAACAGGGCTTTGAAATTCAAACCCCTGTTTGTTATGATTATATTTTTTATTAAAAATGCGCCCTCTCGCCCATAAACCAAACCCTGCCCTTTCCGCTTTTAAGGGCAGATACAAGCTCTTGATTGGTCTTAATTTCAAAATCGAATTCCATACCGCCAAAGGGGTTCTTTTCGAATTCGCGGATATGATGTCTGTCGCTTCCTGCGGTGGGAAGAAGCCCCAATTCTTTGCATTTTGCCTCTGCCGCATCGTCAGCTTGCTGACTGTTACCGCCGTTGTAGGTTTCTATTCCCTGCAAAACCGTCATATCCATATAAACGATATAATCGGGAACGTAAGCGCGTTTTCTAAAGGGGTGGGCGTGGGAAACAAATCCGCCGTAATCAACAACCCTCTTGGTAATCTCCTCGGGGGTAATATCAAATAAATCCTCGTTGGCGCGAAGAAAATCGATATCTATACCGTAAATCAAAATTTCCTGGGCATAGCCATATCCCTTTTCTATCCCGAAAAGCACTGTGAATCCAAGCTTTTCGCCCTCGTCCTTTGCCTCGAGATAGGCATTCCAATATTTGGATATAAGCTCTTCCCAGCTTTCGTTCTCATCGCCTCTTCTAAAATGGTTTGTAAGCACAAAGCCCGAAAAAATACCCTGCTCCTTATAAGCGCGAACCATTTCTCTTGCAGTGGCAGAGGAACAACCGCTGCATTCACTGGAATGAACGTGTAAATCGTATATAAAAGACATTTTGTGTTTCTCCGTTGTATTAATTCTTTTCTTATTTTACCACATTTAATGAAAAAGTAAAGAATAAAAACAGACTTTTATAATTTTATGTTTTCCAAGATACATACCGCATCGGCGGGACGTCGAGGACGCCGTCCCCTACAATTGTTAAGATTTGGGGTGTCAAAATTCAGTGTGGGCGCAGAAACAGAGCTGTTTGAAAACTCTTGAAATATAAGAAAAAGCCATTCAAAAAGCACGAGGCTTCCTTTTTTGGAAGCCTCGTTTTTTAATAAGGGGTTTAGTTTTGTGCTATTAAGCCTTTGTGATAAGGTCTTCGATATGAATCTTTCTGCCACGGATAACGTCGCAAATAGCCTGAACCTCGTCCATCTTATCGTTACGGAGCCAAGCTTCGGTGTAACGCTGACACCAGTTTTCGATTTTGTCATCGCCGGGTTCGGGAAGCTTATCGATCATTCTAACAGCGCGTTCGTTCATCAAGCCCATACCTTCAGCCGCCAAACGGAGGTCCTCGATAATTTCGCTCTGAACAGGCAAACGGCGGAAGTCTTCAGCCAACTTGAAGCAGTTTTCTGCGTTCTTCTTATAAATAGAGCTATCCTCGGAGAGCTGTCTCTTTTCTCTCCACTCCCACCAATAGTAACCGTCGAAGAATACGTCAACAAAGGTATACCAGGAGAGAATGTCGGAATATTCGCTGAACTTACGGATAAGCTTAACTGTTTCGCCGGTGGGGTCGCCATAAACAAGCTCGGAAACAGCCTTGTCGTATTTATCGCACATAACCTTGGTCTTGCGGTTCCAAGCAACGGCTGCGCCGAGAACAACACCGTAAAGTGTGCAGGTTATGGGACAAGCCGCGCCAAAGTCGCCCCAAGCGGTATTAAGCATACCCATACATTTCTTTTCTGCGCCGGTGCCCACGAATTTGGAAATATTCTGTTCTGCAATGGCAATATGCTCGCACCACTGTGCCCAACAGCTTGTACCGGGACAAACGATTTGGTTGAAGCCTGCAGAAGCGAATTTGTCGATATTTTCAAGAGCAGGGTTGGGAGCGTAGTTCCAGTTGAGCATAATGGTATCTGCAGGGAACTGAGATAAGGTTTCGGGG
This sequence comes from Oscillospiraceae bacterium, assembly GCA_015065165.1. GTDB lineage: Bacteria > Bacillota > Clostridia > Oscillospirales > CAG-382 > Coliplasma. The sequence goes on from SVQU01000040.1 coordinate 4,460, forward strand.
TGGTTAAGGATAACGTCGCCCCACATCATAACGGTTTTGCCGTGGGATTTGAGGTGGTTGATAATCTGCAAGGTGAAGTTAAGATAAAGCTCGCCTGCGTTTTTACCTGTGTTCTTGCCACGGGTAAGGTCGAAGGTTTCATCACAGCAGATGTTGAAATACTTAGTACGGAAAAGGGGTGCGTATTGGTCGAGAAGCGAGCAAATAAGCTTGATGCTTTCGGGATTGGAGGGGTCGATGGTATGGTGAGCCATTACGTTGCGCCATACGTGAGTTTCGTTTTGATAATTTTCAAGCTCGCAAAGGTGCTTATACTTATTGCTCTGCAACAAACGGTAAAGATGTCCGAAGGTGGAAAGAGAGGGAATGAAATCGATAAAGTTTTCATAGCAGTATGCATCGATTTCCATAATTTCTTCGGCAGAAAGAGTGCCGAATGCCTTATAAATACCCTTATATTCATCAAATTCAAAGTTATGCTCGATATAAAGCTGGTAGGAATTGTGCTTGTAGTAAGCAAGGAAATCTACCATCTTCAACGCGCCCTCGAGGGTGGGAACACGGCCTCTTGCCGCATCGTGATAGAATCCGCGGTAGGACATATCGGGCTTATCTTCGATTTCACAGCATTCGATATCCTCGCCGCAGGTTTCAAGCATCTGACGAAGTGTCTGGATACCGTAGAAGGTACCTGCAAGGGTATCGCCGGTGATTATAATACCGTTTGCCTTTGCGGAAAGCTTATAGCCTTCGCCGCTTTTTTTGCCAAGGCAGTCGATAACGATTTTTCCGTCGATATCGGGAGCCTCATAAGCTTTGGTAAGAACGGGCTTGTTGCCGGTTTCTTCATACATTTCGTTGGCAAGCTTTTGGGCAGCTCTGAAAATTCTTTCATCGCATTTTGCGGTGAGAACGATTTTCAAATTAGCAACCGAAATAACGCCGCCTGTTTTTTTAAGTTTTTTGGGTTGAGGAAGTATTGTCATATTTATCTCCTTTTTTATTCCCTGAATTTTACCTTATATATATTTTTACCATAGCTTTGGCAAAAAGTCAATCACAGAAAGCGTGTTTTTTGCCATATTTCACAAAAAAGAACATTTTGTAAATTTTTGCTTGACACTCTTGACACACATATATATAATATGTAGCGTGCGAAGTGTGGGCATTTTGCTTTACACCCCGCACAACAATATAAAAAGCGGCGAAAAAAGCCGTATTATAGAAAGGAACAGAAACATGGACTTCACTCTCGTCCTCGGCCTTGTGATTGTTGCAGCGCTCGGCGGTCTCGCATACGCGGCGTTCAACTTTTTCTCGGTCAAAAAGCTCGAAGAAGGTACCGACAGAATGCAGGAAATCGCTTCCGCTATTCGTGTTGGCGCAAATGCCTTCATCACCTATGAGTACAAGATTGTTGCAATAGTTGCTGCTGTTGTTGCTGTCTTGCTCGCTCTCGTTATCTCTTGGTCCTCCGGTATTGCATTTATTATCGGCGCTACCATGAGTGCTTCCGCAGGTTGGGTAGGTATGAAAATCGCTACCTACGCAAACGTACGTGTTACCAACACCGCACGCACCACCAAATCCCTTTCCGACACCCTTAAGGTTGCTTTCAAGGGCGGCTCGGTTATGGGTCTTTGCGTATCCGGCTGTGCTTTGCTTGGTATCTTCATCGTATTCATCGTATTCGG
>SVQU01000019.1 GCA_015065165.1 Oscillospiraceae bacterium
CCCGTTCCCATTCCGAACACGGAAGTTAAGCTCGTCTGTGCTGAAAATACTTGGCTGGAGACGGCCTGGGAAAATAGGTCGATGCTGACACTTATAACTCTTCGAAGTTTACCCCTTAATAAGGGGTGAACTTCGTTAGAGACAATATTCCTCCTTAGCTCAGTTGGCAGAGCGCATGACTGTTAATCATGATGTCGCTGGTTCAAGCCCAGCAGGGGGAGCCAAGAAAAAAGACCGTTAAAAACGGTCTTTTTTCTATCCAATCCGAAGGATTAGCATGGAATCACCGCGCGAAGTGCGGTGTATGGAATCCGTCCCTAAAGGACGGTATGAATAACGTGTCAACGTATATTTTCTCCTTCGGATTGATGCCATACAACACTTTGTGTTGATTCCATACCGCATACAAGCTGCGGATTACATACACGCCTTTGGCGTGATTTGCCTGAGTTGCATTTTACATTCAAGCAAAAAGTCCTTGAATTTTCAAGGGTTTTCTTCATTTTTAACCTGATTTTTATAGTTTTGTCTCCTATTAACCCCCTTTTAGGACTAATAGGACTTGAACCTATGATGCTGTTATTGATTTTTTTATAAAAAAGAGTATAATTATACTAAGGCGGTGATGTTATTGTTTAAGCTGTTTGAAAAATTTAAAAAGAATAAGAAGTATGAATGTCCAGATATGCCATCTTACGATGAAATTGTTAATATGATGTATGATAAAGAATTGTCATTTGCAGAAGATTTGGAAATTATTGATGTTATTTATTCAAATGATAGAACAAAACGATTTATTATTTTGAAAAGTTTGAATGGTTTTTATAAATATACATATGAGGAAATTTGTATTTGTGATAAAGATGAATGGGAATATTTGAACAGATGTAATTTAGATAATGTTCGGCCTGCTTGGTGGGAACAAAAAGATAAATCATTTGCATATTCTTTTTTTGGCAGGGAAGAAGAGGCATTAGTTTCTTTGAAATGGACATCAGAATATAAATTGTATTTTGAATGAGTTATTCGTACATTCAAGCAAAAAAGTCCTTGATTTTCAAGGACTTTTGTGTTTTTGGTGGGAACGCCTCCTTTCGGATTTGCGCTTTTTCGCCCTTGCGGTCTTAAACCTATTACTTCATTTTGTATAAAATATTTGATGAATTCACTTTCAAGGCGAATATTTCTCCCGATTGCGGTTATAGAAAACAAAGTAACAATATGTTATAATTTAGACACAAAGAAGAGCTCGCTTTGAAACATTAGGAAAGGATTATTTTATGGAAAATTATTTGGGAAGAAAAATTCGTGAACTTCGTCGTAGTAAGGATTTGACACAGGAACAATTGGCGGATTATTTGAATATTTCCTACCAATCTGTCAGCAAGTGGGAAACGGGAACAACGCTTCCTGATTTGTCATATATTATTCCCTTGTCAAGACTTTTTGAAATATCGACGGATGAACTTTTAGGGTATGAACAAAGCAAGGAAGACTTGCTAAAAAATGAATATTCTGATGCATATGAAGCAACGTGGAGGGATGGAAACTTAGAAAAACGACTTGAGATATGTCTTGAAGCCGTTCGCAATTATCCGGGAGATATGGAATGGATGAACCGATTGGCTATGGCTCACAGTATGCACTGTTATTCCTACGAAGATAACGAAAGATACCGTGCAGAACGAGATGAAGCAATTCGGTGTTATAAGATCGTGATTGAAAACACAACGAATGAAAAAATGAAGGAAGAAGCCATTTCAGCCATTGTGCAAGATCTATCGTATGCAGGGAAAAAGTCCGAAGCAAGACAATATGCGCTTCTTTATCCCGAAGAAAAAAGAGATGAAATTGAGAAATATTACCTTGAAGGCGAAGAATTGATCAAGCATGAGCAGAAGCTTATGATGAAAGAACTTGGCCATCTTTTATCAAGGCTGAATCTCTTTTTTGATGATTATCACCTTCATATTGCAGTGGAGCTTATAAAGTTGTTTTTCCCTGACCAGAATTATCTTGATAACCATTACATCATGTATTTTTATCAAGTTTCAAAGAGCAAGCGGTCGATTAAAGACGGGGATTTATCGCAAGCACTTGTTCATTTGGAAAAAGCGCGTTTTCATGCTGCTGAATCGGATAAAATAGAGTTTGATGATTGCGGAGAGTATGCTTATACATCACCTTTGTTTGATAAACTTACAGTTGATACAAGCACATTTCTTCATACTAACGACGTTCCGGCTTTGCAAAATTTTGCAGAGAATTTGGAAGGTAAGGATTTTGACGCGCTTCGTGGTAATACTAAATTTCAAGAGATTCAAAATTCACTTAGATAGGTTCAAAATTGTTGGGCAAACACATCCTCATAGGTCAAAAATGCAACCTATGCCAAAAAGCCTTGTTTTACAAGGCTTTTTGTGTTTTTTGGGGTAAAAAACACCACCCTTTCACCATTGCACCTTTTCTTGAACATTATCAATTCAAATCCGCTATTTTATAAAATGCCATGAAATTGATTGAAAAATAGAACTTTTATGATATAATTAACTTCAAGAAAGAAGGTGAAGAAATGTCTTTGATAAGATTTTTAAATGATCATATTTCGTCAGATAATACTGTGGACGAGATAATTGATATATTTGAAGAAATGTGTAAAACACCCATGGAGGAAGATCTTTTATTGTTAGAATATGGTGTTTACAATTTTACCGGCGAGGAGTTGTTTTACTTTGATTTAGTGAGGCAGTATCCGGATGGCGATGGGGAATATTATCAACTTCGCGTCAGTTTGGCATTTGCGCCTGATAATGAAAATGCTAATCTTAATGGAACTTTTTGGAGTGATGATACTGAGGAAAATTTCTTTGATTCCATACGTAGAACAGCAGGGTATGAGTATACGAAAATTAATCAGATCGAATCTATAGATATACGAATGGATCAAACGTAAACTGGTTTCATTTTATGCTACAATACCCCAAAGACGTGTTATTTATATTTCCGATGAAGATATTATTGGCGGTATTGCACCTTAACCGCTTATATGCTATAATAATTTCATAAGGCGGTGGAGAAGTGATTTACCTTAAAAAATTGTATTTACCAAGCGAACATGCTGAAATTGAAGTGATAAAGAATGAACAACGCACTTGTTTTCACACGTTCTATCCCTTTAAAATATTTCCCGAAAAGAAGTTATCTTCTATTGAATTTGACGGTATAACCATGCTTTATGGCGGTAACGGTTCGGGAAAGAGCACGTTATTGAACGTTTTGGCGTCTAAAATACAAGCAGATCGCTATTCTGAATTTAATAGTTCGCCGTTTTTTGACAAGTTCGTTCAAATGTGTTACGTTGACTACGCCCGAACCCCAAAAAGAAGCTACGTCTTGACCAGCGACGATGTTTTTGATTATGCATTGAAGGCGCGTTTGGTTAACGAAGGCATTGATGACGAACGTAACGAATTGATTGAAAAGTATATTGACACTCACCGCGAGGCTGTGTACAATCCCGAAATTACGCGTTTTCACGGGCTTGATGACTATGAAAGATGGAAAACCGCCATGGAAATTCTTTCGCCTAAGCGTTCCCAATCATCTTATATAAAGAAACGTGTGGCGCAGGATATAAAGCTGAATTCCAATGGAGAAACGGCGATGCGTTATTTTCTCGAGCGCATTGATGAGGATGCCGTTTATCTTCTTGACGAGCCCGAAAACAGCCTTTCTGTCGAATTTCAAATTCAGCTTGCGGAATATATTTCCGCAACGGCTCGTGCCACACAAAGTCAGTTTATCATCGCTACACATTCTCCCATATTGCTGTCTATGCAAAACGCAAAAATATACAATTTGGATGCATATCCTGCTTCGACCTGCCATTGGACAGAGCTTGACAACGTACGCAGATATTTTGATTTCTTTATGGAGCATAAAGAAGAGTTTAACTGAGTTGTAGGTAGCCATTTTACCTATGAACATAGAAAGCCAAGTTAGATAACTTCTTCTCCGGATTAAATCCAAGTCGAAAGACTTGGATTTTTCATTGAAAAGAGATTACATATGTGTTATAATATTTACAAAATTGCAGGAGGGTTGTGCAGTGGATATAAACAACAATGATTTTAAAAGGGTAAACGGAACGTCGGGGATAGTATTGTCCGCCGTGGCGTGCTTGTTTTTTCTGGCATTTGGGTTTATATTGTTCTTCGCTGACGTGAACGTTACTACCTTTGAATTTATAGATTCGCCTATTGTAAACAAAAGTATCACTTTAGTGGTAATGCTGTTGATTTCCCTGTTCTTCCTTCGGTTGACGTATGTGTACATTAAAGAAACTAAAGCATATTATAAGGAAAAAGCCGAATTTGAAAGCGAAGGCGCCGACGAAGAGACCAACGACGAAACACCGCAAAGAATTTGCCCGCAATGCGGCAAGGAACACGATATTGACTACCCCAAGTGTCCCTATTGCAAGTATATATACTTTTGATGAAATACACACAACACGAAAAAGTATGGCTTTATAAAGGGCACAGCCGAATAATTTAAGCCTTTTCTAAAGAAAAAAGGAATCAAGCTTAAAGGGGTAAATTAAACGGTTTTGATTTTCAGGAATATTTGACTAAAATCGAAGATCGTGGTATAATAATTGAAATAATCCCATTATCGAGGTGCCCGTATGGTAGATATCAATTCTTGGATGGAAGGATATATAAAGGCTTTAAACAAAACCTTTAAAGAACGCGTTTTGTTTGTGGGATTACAGGGAAGCTATGCCAGAGGTGAAGCCACGAAGGATAGCGATATCGACGTTGTGTTAATACTCGATAATCTTTCCGCATCGGACATAAAAACTTACGAAGAAATGTTAAACGGCTTGCCTCACCGTGAATTTGTTTGCGGTTTTCTTTCGGGCAAGGATGAAATTTTAAATTGGGAGCCTTCAGACCTTTTTCAGTTCTATTATGATACGAAGCCTATAAAGGGCAGTCTTGATGAATTAACGGCGGTTGTGGACGATTCGGCCGTCCAACGGGCGATAAAAATCGGCGTGTGCAATATTTATCACGGCTGTGTTCATAATATGCTTTACGAAAAAAGCGAAGATGCTTTGAAAGGACTTTATAAATCTGCCTCTTTTGTGATTCAAGCCATTGCCTTTAAAGAAAACGGTGGATATATCAGCAAACAGACCGATTTGGCAAAGGCTGTATCTTCCCGCGAGAAAGCAATTGTCGAAACCTTTTTAAGCCTTAAAAACGGCGGAAAGGTTGAATTTGATAAAATGTCAGAGATTTTGTTTGATTGGTCAAAGGGCCGGATTCTAAAGTAAAAGAAAGAGTTTAATCAATGAAGAAAACGCGCAAAAAGCTGTCAAAAATTTCATATATGCACGTTGTAAAGCTTGTTTTACGCTCGATTTTGTTTTTGGCTGTGCTTGTTTCTTACGTGTTGGATAAAACCGAGGTGTTAACCTACAGCGCGATTTTGCCTGCTGTGGTTTGGGTTTTCTTCGTTGTGGAAATGCTGTTAAGGTTCTTTCCCTCAAAGCTTGAAAGTATGGGCTGTCAAAAGCAGTTTAAACGAAATTATATTCCCCGCGGCGAGGGGATTGAACCCGTAAATCAATCCTGGAAGCGAACTGCGTTGGTTGCATTCGTGTGGCTTTTGTTAAACGGAATTATCGGCGGGTTGTATTACATAGATCTCATCGACAAGGGTATATTAATTCTTATCGCTATTGCCTATTCGGTTTGTGATATTATATGTATTTTGTATTTCTGCCCTTTTCAGACTTGGTTTATGAAAAACCGTTGCTGTGCCAGCTGTAGAATATACAATTGGGATTTCGCCATGATGTTTACTCCCTTGGTTTTTATCCCAAGCCTTTATACCTACAGTCTGTTGGGTTGTTCGCTTCTTTTGTTGTTGCGTTGGGAGTTGGCTTATAAATTATATCCCGAACGATTCTCAACCGAAACGAATAAATGCCTTGATTGTTCCAATTGTCAAGAAAAGCTTTGCAGTCATAAAACACAATTGCAGGGCTTTTTAAAGAAATACAGTAAAAGATTTTTCAAGAATTAAATATACATAACGAATTTTGTTAGGAGAACAAACGTGAAAAAAATCCCCTCGTGGTTAAGAAATTATATACAAATAATTATCGGCGCTTTGATGTTCGCGGCAGGTATTTCCTTGTTTCTCGCCCCCAATTCCTTGGCGGCGGGCGGCATTTCGGGTGTGGCTATTATCATTGTGAACTATATCAAGCTTATCCCTGTGGGTACTTGGGTTATAATCTTCAACGTGCCCATTATGATTGCAGGTGTTTGGAAGTTAGGGTTTAAGATTCTTATTCCCACCATCGTTACCCTTGCTATAAGTACCACCGCGATGAACCTTTTTGAATCCTACGTTAATCCCATTACCGACGACCCCTTCCTTGCCGCTATTTCCGGCGGTGTTTTGGTTGCAACGGGTATCGGTTTGCTGTTCCGTGGCGGCGCAACCTCGGGCGGTACGGATATTATCGTTAAGCTTTTAAGATTAAAGTTCCCTCATATCTCCACAGGAACAACCTTTTTAATTGCCGACGGCGCTATATGTCTTGCATCAGGCTTGGTTTTCGGCAATATCGAAAACGCACTTTACGCGGGCATTTCCCTTTTTGTACAGATGTTTGTGCTTAATATGGTGCTTTATGGCTCGGACCAAGCGAGAATTGTTTATATAATCAGCGAAAAGGACAGCGTTATTGCCAAGCGCCTTTTAGAGGAGATTGATGCGGGTGCAACATACCTTTACGGTTGCGGCGCCTATACCAACAAGGACAAAAAGGTGCTTATGTGCACTCTTAGAATGCGTATGCTTCCCCAAGCGAGGGATATTGTCCGCGAGGAGGACACCAACGCTTTTATGATTGTTACAAAGGCTACGGGTGTGTTCGGCGAAGGCTTTAAAAGCCACACCGAGGAAGATTTATGATAATAAATCAGGTTTTGGAATTAGAATCTTATACCGATTCTTTAAAGCAGGAAAAACGCCCTATATTTCTATACGGAATGGGGGATGGGGCAGAAAAGATTTTCGCTTATCTATCTTCCCACGGGGTTGAAATTAAAGGCGTAGTTGCATCGGACGGTTTCGTGCGAGGACAAAGCTTTTTGGGCTTTAAGGTGCGCGCCATTTCGGAGGTATCCGCCCAATACGGAAGCCTTTGCTTGGTGCTGTGCTTTGGTTTGGAGGGCGAAAAATCTCACTTTTTGCGAGAACTTTCGAAAAAACACCGAATTGTTTCGCCCAACCTGCCCGTTTTTGGCGAGGGCGCTTGCGACAAGGAATTTATTTCGGCAAATGCCGATAAATTCAGACGGGTTTACGAAATTTTGGCGGACGAGGAATCCAAGGAAATATATATTTCCCTTTTGAAATACAATATCACGGGGGACATATCCCACATTCAAAGCAATAACCTTTGGGACGCACCCCAAGAATTTTACAAACACAACAAACGACATATCGACGTGGGCGCCTACGATGGCGACACTGTTTTGGAATATACCTTGCATAGCAATGAATATTCTGATATAATTGCCTTTGAGCCGGATAAAACAAGCTTTGGCAAGCTTATTAAAAACACCGCCCATTTAAGAGATATCACCCCCGTTAATGCCGCGGTAAGCGAAAAAAGGGGAACTGTCGCCTTCGATTCGGGCAACGGCAGAGCATCCCATTGCGGAGAGGGCGAGGGCACTATTAACTGTGAATCCATCGACAGCTTTTGCGGTATCACCCATATTCACGCTAAGGGAACAGACGTGGGCAGTATAAAAATCGATGCCGAGGGTATGGACAAGGCGGTTATATACGGCGGCGTAAATACAATTTACGTTTGTAAACCCCATATTTCGGTTGCGCTGTATCACCGTGCAGAGGATTATATTGAGCTCCCATTGCTTTTAAGAAAGCACAACAGCAATTATAAATTTTATCTTCGCAAAAAAGAATATGTCCCCGCTTGGGATGTGTTTCTTTACGCTATAAATTAATTTATCCTTAAAATTAACAGAAAAGGAATTTGGAATATGCAAGTTACAAAGCTTATCGAGTCTATCAAAAACGGCGATTACGACAAGGTTATTGCTTCTCTTTACCCCAACAAGGACTTAAGCGACCGCAAGGAAAGAATTATTACGGTTGCCACCGAATTCTTTAACCTTTACGGCGATAAGGATGCAACCTTGTTCTCTGTCCCCGGCAGAACCGAGCTTTCGGGTAACCATACCGACCACAACAACGGCAGAGTTATTGCCGCTTCGGTGGATATCGATATTATCTCTATTGCCGCAAAGGTTGACGAGCCCACCGTTTATATGAAAAGCGTGGGTTACAGAGAGGACACCATTGACATTTCCGACCCTAACCCCGAAAACGTTCGCAAGGGCAGTTCTTCGGCTATTATCGTTGGCGTTGCCGATTATTTCAGAAAGAACGGCTATAAATACGGCGGTTTCTGCGCCTATACCTCCAGCGACGTTTTGACAGGCTCGGGGCTTAGTTCCTCTGCCGCGTTCGAGGTTATTTGCGCGAGAATCTTCTCGGAATTTTACAACAACGGCGAAATTCCTTTGATGGAGCTTGCAAAAGCAGGTAAATATGCAGAAAACGTATTTTTCGGTAAGCCCTGCGGACTTATGGACCAGGCGGCTTGCGCCAGCGGCGGTTGCTTGTGGATGGACTTTGAGGACAGCGCAAACCCCAAAACCGAAAAGGTGGATTTGGATTTGAACAAGTTTGGTTACAGACTTTGCATCGTTAACACCGGCGGCAACCACGCCGACCTTACCGACGATTATGCCGCTGTACCCGCCGAGATGAAATCCATCGCCGCGCTTATGGGCAAACAGACCTTACGCAGCTGCGACGAAGCGGATTTTATGGGCAGAATTTGTTATTTGCGCTCTATTGTGGGCGACAGAGCAATTATGCGCGCTATGCACTTCTTTGGTGAAAATCGCAGAGTTGATATTCAAAAGGAAGCTCTTAAGAACGGCGATTTTGATACATATTTAAAGAACGTTACTGCTTCGGGCAATTCCTCCTTTAAGTTCCTTCAAAACGTTTATACCAACAAAAACGTTGGCGAGCAGGGTATTAGCCTTGCACTTGCCGTTACCGAAAACTTCGGCGAAATCTGCCGTGTTCACGGCGGTGGCTTTGCAGGTACTATCCAGGCTTATATCCCCGCAGAAAGAGTTGACGATTATAAAAAGACAATGGAAGCAGTTTTCGGCGAAAACTCCTGCCAGGTTTATACAATCCGTCCCTATGGCGCTGCCGCAGTCTATGCCGACGGTATAAAGGATTAACACTGTTTTTAAATGGATAACGCTAAATTTTATATGCTTTATTCCTCCTCTAAGGGGAATTGTGCATACGTTAAACACGGCGAGGATGAATTTTTAATCGATTGCGGTGTTTCGGCAAAGATGATAGAAACCGCCCTTAACCAAATCGGAACAGGGCTTAAAAACATTTCGGCAATTTTTATCACCCACGAGCACAGCGACCACATTAAAGGTCTGCCCACCATAACCAAATATTTCTCCACACCTATTTATGCCCCCGCAAATTGCTGTGAATATTTAATCGAAAACGCCCCTTATTGCGGGTATGTTAACCCCCTTGTTTCGGGTGAGGCGGTTAATCTTAAGGACACGGCGGTTTGCCCTATTGTTACCCCTCACGATGCCCGCGGAAGCGTTGGGTTCAGAATTCGCGCAGGGGAAGAAAAAATCGGATATTTCACCGATATCGGGCATTTAAGCGAGGGTGTACTTCGCGGGCTTTCGGGTTGCCGACGGGTTGTTATCGAATCCAACCACGATTTGGAAATGCTTAAAAACGGAACCTACCCTTATTCCCTTAAACAGCGTATTTTGGGCAATATGGGCCACCTTTCCAACGAGCTTTGCGCAAAGCTTTTGCCCCACCTTGCGGCTTTCGGTACGGAATCCTTTATGCTTGCCCACCTTAGCGAGGAAAATAACCGTCCCAATATCGCCTTTGAGGAAAGTTTAACCTCCCTTGTTTCGGGCGGATACCGTGTGAACGAAAACGTTGACGGCGCACTTTCCTTGCGCGTTGCCCCCAAAAGCGGTGTGATGGAATTAATTTAGAATGAATTAAGCATAACAAATAAACCCCCGACAGACCTTTAAAATCTGTCGGAGGTTGTTTTTTTATCTTGAATAAATCGGGTTTGTTTTTAAAAAAGAGAAATAATGAAAAACACTAATGCTGAAAAGATCAAAAAAAGTATTGCGGAATGAATAAACAAAGATACTTTAGATATTCTATTGATAATCGCATTTTCGGCTATTTTGATATTAATAAGCGAGCACAAAAAACCGATTGATGAAGTTATGCCGCTTATAAAAATTGATCCAATCCATAATCCGATCAAAACAAAAGCCGACGCTAAAACAGAACCGCCCGGTAATTTCTCGTTTGATGTATCAATTTCTGCGGCTTTCAATTTATGAAAGGTTATCCCCGTATTGACAAATATTACAATAGTAAATACGAACGAAAGAATAATCAAGCACAAAAGGATTTTTGACAATGTTTTTTTATTCATGCGGATACCTCCTTAAATTCTTGTACAGTCGGGTGAACGTCTAAATTCGATTATCACAAGTGTTATTTAGCTTATTTATTATAACTCTTTATGATTTCTTCCATTTTTTCAATAAGAGAAATTATATAATCGTTATTTCGCGGGTAGTTTGCAAAGGTAAGGTCCATGCCTGCTTCGGTATCGATGAGCTCGATAACCTTTTCTCTGCCGATATAGCTTTCTAACTTGCGGCAGATTTCAACGTCGTTAAGGGCATCGCGGAAAACTATCGCGCGCAAGGAGGGAATTACGCCGTTTTTAACGGGATATACCGAGAAAGCATCGCCCGAGGGGAAGCCTTTGTCCGAGGAGGTGGTAACGTAAGGGTTTACCTCCTGACGGGACAACTGGTTGTTGTAGAAATTATAACCCCAATGCAAAAATCCCTCGATGTTAAATTTATAAATCTGCAAGCCTAAAATACGGTTACGGTAGGAAGCCTGCGCCAAAAAGCGGTTGCCCACGTCTACGCACTGAGCACAGCAGTAATATGCCCATTGATGCTGAACGTTATTATCCAAAAAGGGTTGGATAAAATCGGTTGCCGTAACGGGACGGTCCATAAGACCCTTTTCGTAAAAATCATAATCCGAAATAGCGTCGGTTATCAGACAGCCGTCAAGCAAAGGCTTTACCAAATCGTGAGCATATTGATATGCCTCCACGTGGTCGGCGTGAGGCTCGTCGGATAAATGGAAGCAACAATTATCCTTTATACCCTCTGCCTTTAAAAATCCAATAAGGGCAGGCAGGAACTGCTTTAAGAAATCTGCATATTCGTCGGACCTTGCATCCACGTGCCAACCGAATTTATGAGTATATTCGCCGTTTTCGGTAACCCAAATGTTAGGAGCGCATTTTAAACCCCACTGGGAGAACAAATGGGAAATTTCAAAATGGTTAACGTTATGTTTGTGGCAAAGGTCAACCCAACGCTTAAGAAGTGTGAAATCGAAAATATACTTTTCGCCATTCTTTTCAATCTTCACAAGCTGGGTACAAGGACGGGAGGTGCCCACGGCAGTATCTAGGGGAGGGGTAATAACGGGGGTTAAAATAAAGTTTATGCCCACCTCTGCCGCCATAGCGATATATTTTTCTATCAAATCCCAATGCTGTTCGCTGAAAATTTCAACGTTGTGAACGTTTGCAATACAATCGCTGTAAAACCATTGGGTAAACATTGTGGATTGCTTGGGTATCTCGGCGTCGATTATATCCAACACCATGGTTTCTTCTTTTGTATATTCCTGCTCTTGGTGTTTATAAGCGAATTTAAAGGTTATGGGACATTCTCCCACAGGGGCATCCGCGGGTATTTCAACGGTTACCCACAAAGCCGTCGCTTCATTGGCAACGCGCAAGGGGCATACCTTTGCATCATAAGGCAAAAGTATGTCGGGCATCACGCCGGGGGCGTCCATTATGTAATCCTTGTCGGCAAAATCGAAGGTTACGTAATCCACAATGGCGTTTTTCACCGAATATATTTTTAAGTTACCCAAAAGAGGGGATTCCGCCGTTAGATTTATTTCAAGATTAGTCTTGCTTTCCAAAGCGATTTGATAAGAGAATTTCTCACCGCGCATAACGATTTTTCGGTCGATTCTCTTTAAATCTCCAATCCCTAAAAATCTTACCTTTTCCAAAGATGAAACTTGATTTGTGGTTAACATAACTTTCTCCTTTTTATCAATTTGATCCGCTGGGAACACCAAACGGGGTTAGTTGCTTATTTTGGAAAATACAATTTGCGTTTTCGTAGATATCATTAAAAGTCAATTCCCGCGGACGGATAATTGTTTTAGGCGCATCCAGCCTTAGTTCATACATCCAAATACCGCTATAGTTTACTGATTTGAGGGCGTTATATATTGCGCCCCAATCGTTTTTGCCCTCGCCGGGCAGCCAGTGCCTTTCGTTGACAAAATCATAATCCGAAACGTGGATTGTGATAATTTTATCCCCAAGGGTTTTTATAAATTCTAGGTTATCATCATAGAGAAGATGGTTTGTGTCAAAGCAAACCCTAAGCCTCTCGTTAGCCGAAATAAGTTGACATAATTCGTTTATATCCCGCCCCAAGCAGGTTCGGGGTAAATCCTCAACGGCAATACAAGCGTTAAATTCCGCGGCGATATTTGCCAATTTATCCAAGGAATCCATAGCGCATTTTAAATGCTCTGCCCTAACAGAATCCTCAATAGGCTCGCCGCTGGGGTGAATTACAAATTTGTCAATCCCCGCGTCGGCGGCTTTTTTTATAAGCTCGCCCATATATTTCACTGTATTTTCCCGCGCTTCTCTGTTGGGAGCAGATATATCGAACTCCTCAAAGGGATAAAAGGGCAAATGACAGGACCAAAGAGTTATGCCGTATTTTTCTGCCGTTTTCTTTAACCTTTTATAATCAACCTCGGCTTGATAAACGGGGCTTGATGGTGTTTCCACCGCAGAAATGCCCGCCTTGCTCATCAAAGCGAAATTTTCCTCGGTTAAATCCACACAGCCACCCGAAATGCCTATTTTTAACATAACAACCAACCTTTATCTTTTGTATATAATACAATATCCGTTGTGTTTATATAACGTTATTCAGCTTGCTACGTATAGGGACGGGTCGGTATTCAAGCTAACCGAAACGGCAATAACGCCATATCCGTTGTCGTTATCAAGAACAAGCAAATTCACGTCGTAATAAGCCTCGTTGGACATTATTAAATAAACACAGTTTAAAAGTTTGCCCTTGATTTCGGTGTTTTCAACATTTTGCTTGCTTACCGCCGTAAGATAGGTAAGCTCGTTGCCGATTGTGAAAAAGTGTTCCTTTTCAAGACGGCTGTAAAACTCATCGTCGGGCAGGGCTTCGTCGGTATAATCGGGGTGGATATATTCCGCCATACCCTCGTTATCCCTTAAAAGCAACGCCTTTATAAAGGGAACGGCAAGCTCGTCCGACCGTTTCAAAGCCGAATTGCAAGAGCAAAAGGAAAATAAAATTATACCGCAAAGAAGAAATAAAAGTGCTTTTTTCATAAAATACCTATTTACTTAACTCACTCTAAGATTGTATGCGCCGAAATACTGTCGTTTTATTATTGCGTAATCCAAGGCGGTAATCTTCTTGCCGTCAAATACCGCGGCGGCTTGGAACAGTTCGTTTCTCAAGGGGTACTCTCCAAAGCAGGCGCGCTTTACCAAACCGTAATCCAAGGAATTAATCATTCCGTTGCAATCAACGTCGCCCCTTATAACAACGGTAAGCGTTTCGCTTCCGTTAACCAGCTTATATCCCGTTTTTACGTTTCCTGATGTGATTTTCTTTCCGTTATACGTAACGTAAGCCGAGCCTAATGGCTTTGTAAAATCCGATATTTTAGTGTTTGCGGGAGCAAAAACGTAGTCCTCATTGGATTCGTAAATCCATTGGGGCACAAAGGAAACGCGTTCGCCGATGGAAACCGACTTCAAGCTACCCGCCCCCGTAACCTTTTCGATTTTATTGTTAAAACCGATGGCGGTTGCCGAGTTTGCTACGAAATTGCTAGTTTCTCCCTCTTTTCCCACGGTTTTAAAGGGCACGGAAATTTTTATGCTTTTGCCAAGGGTAAGCTTTTCGCTTTCGTCGGCAGATTCTGCGTGTAACGCCGCGAAACGCAATATGTATTTGTTTTCACTTTCGTAAAGAGTGCACATCTGCTCCCAAGAATTACTCGGGGTAGAAACCATAAAGGAATCCATCTGTCTGCCTTCGGTGATATAGGGCATAAAATAATCGGGGTTATATTTCAACGCAAATTCAAGGGCGATAATACCGCTGTCGTCGCCGATGTTGGTAACGTTTATATTTACGTAATAAATTCCGTTTTCCTTTGCCGCGCCGTTGTCGCTTAAATCAACCGAAAAGCTTTCGCCCTTGCCTGCGGCGGTAACCGACAGATTACTGCCCTTGCCCGATAAAACCGAAAAACTGTCATCCCCCGCAATGGCAATAACCTCGCTGTTGGGGATTTTAAAGCTTATAACCCCTGCGGAAACCACCTTAAAGGGAACGTCGATAACAATTTGACCGTCCTTGGTTAAATAATTTCCGTCCACAGGCATAACAAATTTGAAATAATATCTGCTTTCGGCTTCGGAATAAGAACAAAACTGTTCCCATCCCGTGGGCATTTTCGTAACAAGCTTTGCCATTTCCGTGCCGTCTTTGTCATTTTTTGTAATGGTGGGTGTAACCATTTTTGGGTTGAAATCCAAGGCGAATTCCACACCCGCCAACTGCTGTGAGGGTTTGCCCACCTTAATGCGAAGCTTCATTTCGCTTCCCGCCTTGGCATCTCCGTCAAAGGATATGCTAATCTGCACGGCGTCTTCAGCGGAGGAAACCGATAAACAGGGCATACACAAAGAACAAAGCATAACCAAAACCAACAACGTAACCCCGATTTTTTTCATATCAAATTTCCTTTCCGTTAAAGTTCAAAAATCAACTGTTTATAATTTTATAAATCTCGCCCTTGCCCACACCGCGGTCCTTTGCAACCTGCTTGCAGGCGTCCATTTTGGAAAGCCCAAGGGCAATATAACGCTCGACGTGTTCCTCAACAGTCATATCTGCCCAGAAAACCTCGTTTTCGGGCATACCCTCGCATACCAAAAGATATTCGCCCTTTTTTTCGGGGGCAGAGAGGGAAGCAAATTCCCTTGAAACATCATTAAGCGTTCCGCGGAAATATCTTTCGTGAATTTTGGTAAGCTCCTTTGCCAAAACGCATTTTCTGTCCCCCAAAACGTCAGAAAGCTCTTTTAAATAATCCTCTGCATCGTGGGGAGAAATATAAATAACAAAGGTGCGCTTTTCTCTGGCAAGCTCATCAATACGTTCCTTGCGCTCTCTTTTGTTTTCGGGCAAAAAACCCTCAAAGCAAAATCTTCTCGATGCAAGTCCCGATGCCGAAATAGCGGTAACCGCCGCGCAAGGGCCGGGCAAGGCGCAAATAGAAACTCCCGCCTCGGCACAGCAAGCCACCAGTTTTTCACCCGGGTCGCTAACCGCAGGCGTACCCGCATCGGTAATCAAGCCGCAGCTTTCGCCCTGCAAAATTCTTTGGCAAATGTCTTGTATAACCTTGTTGTTGCTATGCTCGTGATAACTCACAAGGGGCTTTTTCACACCCAAAAGCATAAGTAATTTTCCGCCCACGCGGGTGTCCTCGGCGGCAATAAAATCCACCGTCGCCAAGGTTTCCTTTGCTCTTTCGGTTATATCCCCAAGGTTTCCGATGGGGGTAGGGATGATATATAGTGCACTTGATGACATTGATATCTATTTCCTCTGTTTGAAATGTTATTTTTTGTTATAACTTTGCAAATCTCGCTTGAAATAACCGCGTATTCCTACGCTCGCTTTTCTCGTTCTAACGAAAAATCCCTATTTCAAAACGAAATGTTATTTTTTGTTATAACTTTGCAAATCTCGCTTAAAATAACCGCGTAAACCTTGGGTTAATCCTTGGCATCGAACCAGCTTTGTCCTCTGCCGATATCCACCGCAAGGGGAACCTTAAGGTCAGCCGCCTCCTGCATAGCGATACGCAAAATTTCCTCTGCCTTGTCGGCTTCCTCAATGGGGCTGTCCACAATCAATTCGTCGTGGATTTGAAGTATCAACTTGGCTTTCAATCCCGCTTCCTTTAACATCCTGTCGGTGCGAAGCATGGCTATTTTTATAAGGTCAGCCGCCGCGCCCTGTATGGGCATATTCATTGCGACACGTTCGCCGAAGGCTTGGGTGATTTTATTGCTTGCCGAAAGCTCGGGGATATATCTTCTTCTGCCGAAAAAGGATTGAGCATATCCGTTTTCTCTGGCAAAATCCTTTGCATTTTGTAAATAATCACGCACTCCCGCATATTTTGCAAGATAATTTTCTATATATTCCGCGGCGGTCTTGCGAGGAATCTTAAGGTCTTGTGAAAGAGAATAATCTCCGATTCCGTAAATAATGCCAAAGTTAACCGCCTTTGCGCGCTTTCTCATTTCCGAGGTAACCTGTTCGTTGGGGACACCGAAAACCTGACTTGCGGTAACTGTGTGGATGTCCTCGCCGTTTTTAAATGCGTTTATAAGCACCTCATCGTCGGAAACGTGCGCCAAAACGCGAAGCTCTATCTGGGAATAGTCGGCATCTATTAAAATATGCCCCTTTTCCGCCACAAAGAATTTACGCAATTCTCTGCCCTTGTCGCTTCGAACGGGAATGTTCTGCAAATTAGGCTCTGCCGACGAAAGCCTGCCCGTAAGGGTTTGTGTCTGCTTAAAGGTGGTGTGAATTCTGCCCTCGGGGGTAATCTGCTTGCCCATACCGTCGCAATAGGTATTTTTAAGCTTTGTATCCTCGCGATATTCTAAAATTAAGCCAATAATGGGGTGGTAGGGCTCGAGCTTTTCCAGGGTTTCTCTATCGGTGGAATAACCGCTTTTGGTTTTGCGGTAATGGGGAAGCATCAACTTTTCAAAAAGAATATTGCCCAACTGTTTGGGGGAATTGATATTAAATTCTTCACCCGCAAGGGCGTAAATGGCATTTTCCTCCTCGGCTATTGATTGGGAAAGGCTGTCCGAAAAAATTTCCAAGGCTTGCTTGTCCACGGGAAATCCGTTGATTTCCATTCTGCACAAAAGCTCTGCCAAGGGCAACTCCCATTCTCTGTAAAGATTATTAAGGGCAGGAGTTAATTTTTCGTTGAGTTTATCGTAAATTTGGGGCAGAAGCGAAACCGAAACCTCGTTTGCGTTAACCCCAACGTTATCCAAAGCGACCTTGCCGAAGGACACTCCGTTATCCGCGGGAGAACATACGTAAGCCATAAGCGAAACGTCCTCTAACGCTTTAAAATCTACGCCCGTCCGCTTGGCAATATGCAAAATTTCCTTACTTGACCAGCAAACCGCCCTTTCGCAATCTGCCGCAATACGTATACCCTCGTCAATACCGCCCTTAAAGCATTTTCCCTTTGCGAAAATATGCAATTCTTCCTCGGCGGCGTTTATATAAAGTGTTTCGGCGGTAACGTCGCCCAGCTCCGAAAAGGGTAAAAATTCGGTTTCCTGTTGGAAATCAGGCGCGGCATCGCCGAGTCTATCCAAAAACTGCTTAAATCCCAACCTGATATAAAGCTCGCGTAGTTCAGAAACATTGTTGCCCTTAAAGGCACAGTCCTCGATATCGCAAGCAAGCGGAACGTCAAGCTTTATCTCCGCAAGAAAACGCGAAGTATATGCGCTTTCCTTGCCCTCGCGAAGCTTTTTGCCCACCGAGCCTGCAATTTCCTCGGCGTGCTCATAAATGTTATCAAGTGTGCCGTATTCCGAAATGAGCTTAATCGCGCCCTTTTCGCCAATGCCGGGCACACCCGCTATATTGTCCGAGCTGTCCCCCATAAGCGCCTTGATATCAATTAAACGCCTTGGTTCACAGCCGTATTTTTCCATAATTTCTTTTGGAGTGGTAACCTTTGTATCCTCGTTGGAGGCAAGCAAAACCGTAACGCTTTCGTTAACCAACTGAAAGCTGTCTCTGTCCCCCGTAACGATATAGGTTTTGTGCCCGCCCTTGGTAAATTCGGCAGAGAGGGTACCCAAAATATCGTCTGCCTCGTAGCCGGCAATCGACAAAACCTTAATGCCCAATGCGGTTGCAATCTGCTTTGAAAAGGGCAATTGCAAAGCCAATTCCTCGGGCATAGGCTTTCGGGTTGCCTTGTAGCTTTCGCAGGCGATATGTCTAAAGGTTTTTTCCTTAAGGTCAAAGGCAATGGCGGCATAATCCGCTCCGCCGATTTGCGAAAAGGCCTTGTTTATCATACCCACAAAGCCAAAAAGAGCGTTGGTGGGCAGACCGTCGGGTGCATTAAGAGGACGAACCCCGTAAAATGCGCGGTTTAATATGCTGTTTCCGTCAAAAATTAATGCTTTGCCCATAAATTTCGCCTCTTAAAATTTTATAAAAATATTGTACCACCGATAGCCCTTAAAGTCAATAAAAACAACCCTTTACAATTGCTTTTTCGTCCCCAGTTCTGCAAACAGCAAATCCGCGCTATAATCGGGCACAGCCCCCATTTGTGTTACCACAAAATCGCTTAATTTCACTGCGTTGGAAAGGCAGACTTCCACGGCCTCGCCTTTAAGTAAATTTACCAAAAATGCCGCCGCAAAGCTGTCCCCCGCGCCAACGGTGGAAACGGGTTTGCTTTTCGGATTTTCGGATTGATAAAATTCGTTATTTTTACAATCAAATACACTTGCGCCGTCTTTTCCCAAGGTAAGACAAATATATTTAATCTTGGGGTGTCCTTTTGCTATATCTCGGCTTACGCTTTCGGCACTGCCCTTTCCGAAAAAGCCGATTTCCTCGTCGCTTATCTTTAAAATGGTTGTGTAGGAAAGCAACTCCTCTACAAGCTCGCGGCTGTAAAAGTTTTTACGGAAATTAACGTCAAATAAAATTTCCTTTGCCGAAACCCTTTTTACTATTTCGCGAAATGCCGTTTTGGATTCCTCGTTTCGCATTGCCAAAGTTCCCATATAAAAAGCATCAAAGCCTGTTGTGAGCTCAGGGGCAGGGATATGGTCATAGGCGACGTCCGAAACCAAATCGTAATTCGGCAAGCCGTTATCAAGAGTGATTTTGCAAAATCCCGTTTGGTATTGGGGCAGAACCGAAACAAAATCGGTGTTCAGACCAAGTTTTTTCGCTTCTTCAAGGGCGCAATACCCGTTTTCGTCCCCGCCTACCGCCGAAATTATATAGCTTTCCGCCCCCAATTTACTGCAATGTGCCGCAAAATTAAAGGGCGCGCCGCCGATTTTCTTTTTCGTTATTTCTCGGTTTTGGGATAAAAAGATATCCCAAAGTATTTCGCCAAAGGCTAAGATTTTCATAGTTATCTCCATTTTTATCCATTATAAATACATTACAATATTTTCTTTGTTTTTTCAAGGAAAATAAAGGGTTTTCTCTTATATATTTTTTGGCTATTGCAAAAATCGACAATTTGTGTTAAAATATTATTAATATTTGCGGTTGTACATTATATCGCCGCTGTTTTTTCAGAGGTATTCGAATGAGCGAAAATAAAAATAACAAAAAAGAGGGCAGACGCATCCGCACTCTCGACCCGATGCACTACGTCGGCCCCTATTTAATGACAAGCCGTGTCGGCTCCTCCAACTATTTTTCGGGCAAATTAGACGTAGAAATTGCCGAGGAATATATAAAACAGAAAAAAGAGCAAGGATTTAAGGATTTCAGTATGATGCATCTTTTCCTTGCCGCCTTTGTAAGGGTTTATTCTCAGCATCCCGAGATGAACCGTTTTATAAGAGGTCGCCGTATCTATGCCAGAAACGGCATCGACATTCTTATAACCATCAAAAAGGAAATGAAGCTGAACGCCGCCGACACTGTGGTTAAGCTTCATTTCGAGCCTACCGCCACCGCCGAGGACGTTTATAAAATCGTTAACGAGGCGATAGAAACCGCCAAGAACGAATCCGGCGATTTTGATGAAACCGTGGGCCTGCTTTGTAAATTACCCCGTTTTGTTATGCGCGGCTTTGCGGGTATACTTAACGTTTTGGATTTCTATGGCTTAATGCCCAAATCCTTGGTTGATATATCCCCCTTCCACGGCACGCTGGTTATCACCAGCCTTGCCTCCTTGGGCATCCCTCCCGTTTATCACCATTTGTACGAATTTGGCAACGTTCCCCTGTTTTTTGCCTTTGGCAGACGTTATAACGAATACGTAAACCAAGCCGACGGAAGTGTTAAAAAATGCAAATTTATGGATTACCGCATCACCTGTGATGAGCGTATCGCCGACGGCCACGCCTATTCTGTGGCAATCCGCTATATGAATCATCTTGTCCGCAACCCCGAAATCTTGGATAATCCTCCCGAAAAAGTTGTGGAAGATATCCCGTAATAATGAGCATATATGAAGGAATGGAAAAGTTTTCTTTTCTGTTCCTTTGTTTTTTTCGTCAAAATGTCCGCTTTTTCTCACTTTGTTGCGGTTGGACTGTGGTGAATTTAGAAAATTTTTGCAAATTTCAAAAACTATTGAAAAATCGTTCATAAAGTGGTAATATCTTCACTTGTAAAATATAAAAGAAGGTGTATTTATGGACATTTTAATGCCGATAGGCATTGCTATGACAGCAGGCTTGCTGCTGTCCCGTTTCGTAAAAAAAATAAAGCTTCCCGCAGTAACAGGTTATCTTATCGCGGGTATACTCATCGGCCCTTACTGCCTTGGTTTGCTTGGCGAATGGCTTGATATCAATTGGCTTGGCTTTGTCAGCCACGAATCTGTAAAGAATAACAAAATTCTTTGCGACGTTGCTTTGGGCTTTATTGCCTTTGCCATCGGTGATGAATTCCGTATTTCTTCCTTGAAGAAAATCGGTAAGCAAGCCACAATAATCGGTATTTTCCAGGCGTTGGTTGCCACGATTGTGGTAGATGCCGCCCTTATCGGCTTGTATCTCATTCTTCCCGAGGGCACTATTACTATTCCCGCTGCCTTGGTTTTGGGTGCGGTTGCAACCGCAACGGCTCCTGCGGCTACCTTGATGGTTGTTCGTCAGTATAAGGCAAAGGGTAAGTTGACAGATATTCTTCTTCCCGTTGTTGCTATCGACGACGCCGTTGGTCTTATTGTTTTTGCGGTTTCCTTCGGTATCGCACAGACAATGCAGGGCGGAGGCGGATTGGATATTATTTCTGTCCTTGTAAACCCCTTGGTAGAGGTTGTTCTTTCGCTTCTTCTTGGCTTTGTAATGGGTATTTTGTTCAGCTATGCGGAAAAATACTTCAATTCCAACAGCAAACGTCTTACTCTTTCTATCACCTTTGTAATTATGTCGGTTGCTCTTTCTATGTACGAAAGACATATCGGCGCAGTACATATCAAATTCTCTCCCCTTCTCGTTTGTATGATGTTGGGTACGGTTTTCTGCAATATGTGCGATTTCTCGGATGAAATTATGGGCAAGACCGATAAATGGACAGCGCCCTTGTTCGTTCTCTTCTTCGTTCTTTCGGGTTCGGAGTTAGAGTTCGACGTGTTTGCCAATCCTATGGTTATCGTTGTGGGTGTTGTTTATATCCTCACCCGCGCGGTTGGTAAAATCGTGGGCGCAGGCATCAGCGCAAAGGCAACCAAATGCGATCCCCCCATTGTTAAATATCTGGGCGTAACACTTCTTCCCCAGGCGGGCGTGGCGTTGGGTATGTCCCTTATTGCCGCCGAAAGCCTTGGCGAGGTTGGCGTTATGGTTAGAAACATAACCCTTTTCGCAGTTCTTATTTACGAGCTTGTTGGACCTTTGTTCACCAAAATCGCCCTTACCAAAGCAGGCGATATTGTTCCCAGAACTGTTATTAACATCGGCGAAGAAGACGACGACTAGTCGCTAACGCTCTCAATCGAAAACCGTGTTTTCGATTGGCTTTTGGATGTTCGTTCACTCGCGTCAAGTTTGTGCGCGACACTTCGTGTCTTGTCCAAACTTGCGAACATCGTAGGTATATTTTTCAAGGCACTTGTCCTTGAAAAATATGAAAATTCAAGTAAAAAGGATGGCAATCGCCATCCTTTTATTTTGAACAATCGCAACCGCTTGCAGTAGATTTCTACAGCGTCGGGTTGCAATTGTCCAATCTGCATCTGTTTTGTGCGTTTTTTTCTTCGCGCTCGTCAGAAAACGCAAGAAATTTCAAATAAAAGGATGGCAATCGCCATCCTTTTGTTTTTTAGTGATTTAAAAAACCTAAATGCGGGAACAATAAAAGAAAAATCAGGAGGAAAAGATATGCAAAACAATGATACTTTAAAATTATTGCGAGAATGCGATGCGGGGGTAAAAATGGGGCTTTCTTCCATAAACGACGTATTGCCCGACGTTAAATCCCAGGGCATGCGCCAAGACCTTACAAACTGCCGCGACCAACACGAAACACTTTTAAGCGAGATTAAAACCAAGCTTGCCGACAATTGCGACAAGGGCAAAGAGCCCGCCCCCGCCGCAAAGGGTATGTCCTGGATGAAAACCAACGTGAAAATGGCGCTTGAACCCACCGATAACACCGTTGCCGACCTTATCACCGACGGCTGTAATATGGGCGTTAAATCCCTTCACCGCTATCTTAACCAATACCACCAAGCCGATTCGGATTCCAAGGGTATCGCCACAAGGCTTATTCAGTTAGAGGACGATTTGGCAAAGCAAATGCGTAAATATCTGTAAAATTAAACCCGCATGGCATTATGCTTTGCGGGTTTTATTTGTGCGCGAATATAGCAAAACAGAAAGTCTGCATCTGTACGGAAGGTTTTTACGTCCGCATCGCGCAAACGGCTTAAAACTTCTTCGGTGGGATGTCCGTAGGTGTTGTCCTCGCCAACCGAAATGACTGCATATTCGGGCATAATCTCGCGCAACCAAACGTAGCTTGTAGATGTTTCAGAGCCGTGATGTCCAACCTTTAATACAGTGGATTCGATATTTGCACCGCTGTTAAGTATGGCTTGTTCTACTTCTCTTTCAGCGTCGGCGGCAAATATAAATGAGGTTTCGCCGTAAACAATGCGTAATACAATAGACGAGTTATTCGGGTCGTTTTTATCGGTGTTCACTGCAAGTATCTTGCAATTTGCACTGCCTAATTCAAAGGTATCGCCAACAGAGGGGATTGAAATAGAAGAGTTTTGATTTTCGACAGTTTTTTTGAAATTTTCAAAGGCATCTGAATCATAAGAATCGGTGGGGCAATATACGGTATCAACGGTTGCGAAATTCAACGCACCCGCCAAACCGCCAATATGGTCCTCGTGAGCGTGTGTTCCGATAACATAATTCAAATGATTAATATTGTTCTTTTTAAGAACCGAATAAATCAAGCTTGAATCGCCAACGTTGCCGCCGTCGATTAACATAGCCTTTCCGTCGCAAGTAATTAACGCGGCGTCGGCTTGACCAACGTCTATAAACCGAATTTCAAAGCTACTTTCGATTTCCGGTTGTTCGGGTTCGGTTATGGGCGCTGAAGAATCAAAGGATTCTTCAGATGAATCTTCTTCTGAAGAGATGTCAACGTCGGGGGAACTGTCGGATTCTGCAACGCTGCTTTCGATTATATCTTCTTCGCTTGAAAGGATTTCTTCTTCGCTAGAAACATCTTCACTTGAAACTTCTTCCTCGCTTGAAATCGCTTCTGATGGTTGGCTTGATTCCTCGACAACTTCGCTGTAACCCGTACTTTCAAGAATCTCTTGTGAACTGCTGTCGGTTTCGTCAGTAATTGATACGATAATTCCGCAACCAACAAATAACAGGAATAATGATAATAAGGTTATTAGCGCTATTTTTACGGTGCGTTTTAAAAGCCGTTTCATAAAAAACTCCTTTTGTCCTATGACAGGACATAATTTTTATGGGTTGAGTATATCATAACATTTGTCCTATGTCAAGACAAAGGGTTGTGAGGTAATTATGGCTCGTATCATTGATGGAGAAAAAATGAATTTGGTTGGCAAGAATGTAAAGAGACTTCGGAAAGCAAGGGGAATGAGCCAACATGAGCTTTCGGTGAAGTTGGAATTGCACGGAGTTTACGTATGCCGCGGATCGATTTCGAGAATTGAGGAACAGG
Source organism: Oscillospiraceae bacterium (assembly GCA_015065165.1). Classification (GTDB taxonomy): domain Bacteria; phylum Bacillota; class Clostridia; order Oscillospirales; family CAG-382; genus Coliplasma. The sequence goes on from SVQU01000019.1 coordinate 24,414, forward strand.
TTCGCACCGTTACGGATATCGAATTGCTTGCTATTTCAAAGGTTTTAGGCGTTGAAATAAGCGAGCTGTATAAATAAGGCAAGTCTGTTTTTATTATTTCCCATAAAATTATAATAAAACCAAAACATACCGAGAAGACTGTTAAAGGTTTTCTCGGTATTTTGTTTACGGGTAATCAATTAATAACCTATTGACTTTTTAAAACCCTCGTGGTAAAATAACAAACGATATATAACAAACGCTATATTATAGAGGTGCACTATGCCGCCAAAAGTAAAGGTAACAAAAGAAGATATTATTTCCGCCGCGGTGGAGGTGGTTCGAGCCCAGGGCGAGCAGGGGATTAATGCCCGAACTGTTGCAAACCTTTTAAACTGTTCGACCCAACCTATATTCTCCAATTTTGCCACTATGGAGGAATTGCGCTTTGCCGTTGTAAAAAGGGCAGACGAAATGTGTCAAGAATATAGACAAAGAGAATCCGAAAGCGGAAAATATCCGCCCTATAAGGCTAACGGTATGGCATATATAAGGTTTGCAAAAGAGGAAAAAGAGCTGTTTAAGCTTCTTTATATGCGGGATAGAAGAAGCGAGCCTGCCGAACCCGAAGGAACTCCTATTGATGCGAAAATGGAATTGCTGATAAAAAATAACATGGGCGTTAACGATGAAGAAGCGCGGATGTTTCACCTTGAAATGTGGGCATACGTTCACGGAATTGCCACGATGTTCGCCACCAACTTTTTGAATTTGGATTGGGAACTTGTAAGCCAAATGCTTACCGATGCTTATTTAAGTATGAAAAGTCATCGGGAAACGGAGTAGATTTTTATGGATGCTATCAAAATCGAAAATTTGACCAAAAAATATAAGGATGTGGTTGCGGTTGACAACCTTTGTCTGTCGGTTAAAAAGGGCGAGCTTTTTTCGCTTTTGGGTGTGAACGGCGCGGGCAAAACCACAACTATAAAAATGCTTTCCTGTCTTACCCGTCCCACCGGCGGAAACGCCTTTTTAAACGGCAAAAGCATTGTGGAAGATGCAACGGCGGTGAAATCCATTATTGCTGTTTCGCCCCAAGAAACTGCGGTGGCTTTGGGCTTGTCTGTTCTCGAAAACCTAAAGCTTATGTGCGGTGTTTACGGTTTTTCAAAAGAAAAGCAAAGGGCGAAAATCGACGAATTAACCCAATTGTTGGGATTAGAAGGCGTTATTAATAAAAAAGCGGGCAAGCTTTCGGGCGGTTGGCAAAGACGGTTAAGTATCGCTATGGCTTTAATAAGCGAGCCTGAAATATTGTTTCTCGACGAACCCACCCTTGGCTTGGATGTAATTGCCCGAAGCGATTTGTGGGATATCATTCGTTCGCTTAAGGGCAGTGTTACCATAATTCTCACAACCCACTATATGGAGGAGGCGGAAGCCCTTTCCGACCGTATCGCCATTATGAAGGACGGAAAGCTTCTTATATGCGACACCGCCGAAAAAATAAAAGAAAAAGCCGGCACAGATAATTTCGAGCAGGCGTTTATCAATATCGTTAAGGGGGTGGCGAAATGAGAATGCTTTCTTTTATGAACCGAAACACAAAGGAAATTTTAAGAGACCCTCTTAACTTAGCCTTCGGTCTTGGGTTCCCTGTGGTGTTAATCCTGCTGTTAAGCGCAATTCAGGCGAATATCCCCGTGGAAATGTTCGAAATAGAACACTTAACCCCCGGAATTACAATTTTCGGACTTTCGTTTATGACACTGTTTTCGGCAACGATTATTGCAAAGGACAGAGGAAGCTCACTTTTGCAACGCCTTTATACAACACCCCTCACCTCGACGGATTTTATTCTCGGTTATGCACTTCCTATTATACCTATCTCTGTTGGACAGTGTATCGTTTGCTATATCTCCGCTTTAATTCTCGGTCTTGAATTCACCGTTAATATTGTATATGCGGTTTTGTTTATACTTCCCGTTTCGGTATTTTATATCGCCTTGGGACTTCTTTGCGGAAGCATCTTTAACGATAAGCAGGTGGGCGGTATATGCGGCGCGCTGCTTACAAACCTTTCGGCTTGGCTGTCGGGGATATGGTTCGATTTAAAGCTCGTGGGCGGTGCGTTTGAAAAAATTGCCAATATGTTCCCCTTTGTTCACGCGGTGGAAATGGAACGCGCTGTCCTTTCGGGAAATTTCGCGGATATTCTTCCTCACCTTTGGTGGGTGTTGGGATATGCTGTGGTTTTGGTGGGATTGGCGATATATTTCTTCCTAAGGCAAATGAAAAGACAATAACAAAAAGGTGCAATCTTTATGGGATTGCACCATTTTTATGTAATATTGTTTCAAAAGCTTTTTCTTGCGTGAAGTCCTGCATAAATGCCGTTTTGGGCAAGAAGCTGGCTGTGGGTACCTCTTTCGGCAATTCCCTCTGAAGTCATAACCAAAATTTCATCGGCGTTTTGTATGGTGGAAAGCCTGTGGGCAACCACAATAACCGTTCTGCCCTTGGCAAGCTCCTCCAGAGAAGCCTGTATCTGCATTTCGGTTACGTTGTCCAACGCGCTGGTGGCTTCGTCAAGGATAAGTATGGGCGGGTTCTTTAAAAACACTCTCGCAATGGAAATACGCTGCTTCTGACCGCCCGAAAGGTTAATACCTCTTTCGCCTACAATAGTGTCATAGCCCTTTTCCAAAGTCATTATATAATCGTGAATGTTGGCATTCTTTGCCGCTTTTATAATTTCGTCGTCGCTGGCATCAAGGTTGCCATAGGCGATATTGTCTTTAATAGTGCCCGAAAACAGAAATACATCCTGAGCAACGATACCGATGTTCTTTCGAAGTGAATTGCGGGTGAGAGAGGTTATGTCCTTTCCGTCAACCTTAATAACACCCTCGTCAAGCTCGTAAAAACGGGGAATAAGGTTGCAAAGGGTGGTTTTACCGCCCCCCGAGGGACCAACCAAAGCAATTGTTTTGCCTTGGTCTATTTTTAACGAAAGACCCTTTAAAACCCCTTTTCCCGTATCGCCCGTGGGGTAACTAAAGCTTACGTTTTCAAATTCGATTTCGCCCTTTACGTTTTCCAGATCAACCGCATTAACGCTGTCGGTTTCTATGGGTGTTTCCATAATTTCTCTAAAGCGGGCAAAGCCTGTCATACCGTTTTGCAATTGCTCAAAAAGGGAAATAAAGCGGTTTATAGGCTTTAAAAGCATTGCCATATAAAGGATAAACGCCGCAAATTCACCGCTGTCAACCGAAAACGCCCCCGTGGGATTAATTTGATGGTTATAGAAGAATATACCGCCTGCCACAAGCGCTGCAAGATACAAAACGTCCGTAAAAAAGGTCATTGCGGAATGGAACTGCCCCATAGCCTTATAGGCGTGTCCGCGGGCGGTTTTGAAATTCTCGTTGGCGATATCAAACTTGCTGTTTTCGTGCTCCTCGCTGGTATATGCTCTCGAAACGCGAATGCCCGAAATGGAGGTTTCCACGTTGGCATTAACCTGCGCGACCTCCTCGCGGGTGATGCGAAAAGCATCCTTCATTTTTCTTCTCATCTTAACCGAGAAGAACACCACAAAGGGGATAAGAGAATAAATAATCAGTGTAAGCCAAATGTTTATAGATGCAAGGGCGAAAAACGAGCCCAAGAACATAATTATGGATAAAAACAAATCCTCGGGACCGTGGTGCGCCAGTTCCGAAACGTCCATAAGGTCGTTTATAAGACGGGACATAACCGTGCCGGTTTTGTTTTCGTCATAAAAGGAAAAGGGAAGCTTTTGCAAACGGCGGAACATATCCTTTCGCATATCTCCCTGCAAACGAACACCAACCACGTGCCCCCAATAGGAAACGAAATAGTTAAGCCCCATTTTTGCTATGTACAGAACCAAAATTACACCCGCCCAGGTTAAAACAAGACGTAAATTTCGGTTTGGAACATAATCGTTAATGATGTTTTTCGTAATTATGGGATAAAATAAGTCTGTCAGTGCGATTAAAAACGAACAAAACATATCCCAGGCGAAAAGCCTTTTGTGTGGCTTGTAGTATTTGATAAATTCTCTTATCATTGTCTTTCCTCTTTTTTGAAGATGTCGAAATATATTATACACTTTTAACACATAAAGTCAATAAAACTGCGAATAAGCGGCGGATTTTTCGAAAAAATACCACAAAAACCTCTAAAAGAGATTTTTTGTATTGACAAAACATCAATAAAATATTATCATCAAATTATCAATAAAAATAACATAAGAGGTGTATACTTATGGAAAAATTAAGAGTAGCAATAATCGGTACAGGCGGTATCAGCCATTGTCATATGGGCGGATATAAGAACTTTTCCGACAAATGCGAGGTTGTCGCTGTCTGCGATATCGATGAAGAAAAGGTAAAGAAATATGCCGAGAAATATTCTGTTCCCGCATATTATACCGATTATAACGAAATGTTGGCAAAGGAAAAGATAGATGCTGTTTCTGTCTGCACCTGGAACGCCGCGCACAAGGGCGCAACCATTGCCGCTTTGCGTGCAGGCTGTAAGGTTCTTTGCGAAAAGCCTATGGCTATGAACACTGCCGAGGGCGAAGAAATGATGGCTGTTTCCAAGGAAACCGGCAATCTTCTTATGATCGGCTTCGTTCGCCGTTTCGGCAACGATACCGAAATTATGAAAAAGTTTATCAACGGCGGCACAATGGGCGACCTTTATTATGCAAAGGCTACCTACTTGCGTCGTAACGGCTGGCCCGGAGGTTGGTTCGGCGACAAGAGATATGCAGGCGGCGGTCCTCTTATCGACCTTGGCGTTCACGTTATCGACCTTGTTCGTTACCTTGCAGGTAATCCCAAGCCCGTTTCTGTTTTCGGCGTAACCTATAACAACCTTGGCCCCAACAGAGCAAGCGGCGGTCAGGATTGGGTTTCCTCCACCAAGGGTGATTTTGTATATGACGTTGAAGATTTCGCATCTGCTATGATCAAGTTCGACAACGGTCTTACCCTTCAGGTAGAAGCATCCTTCAACCTTAACATCAAGTCCGACAAGGGCGAAATCGAGCTTTTCGGTACCAAAGCGGGTGCTAAGCTCGATCCTCAGGTTGAAATCTTCACCGACCTTAACGGTATGTTTGTAAACACCAAGCCCACCGGCAACACAGGTCTTTCTATGGACGGCTTGTTCGACGGCGAAATCAAGCACTTTATCGCTTGCTGTCAGGGCGAAGCAGAATGTATTGCTACTCCCGAGGATGGCGTAACTCTTATGAATATCCTCGACGCGATATATGAATCTGCCCGCACCGGACACGAGGTTCAAATTGGCTAAAACGTCGCAGAACACTTCGTTCTGAACAAACCTCACCACTCGCAATAGGTTTCTATTGCTTCGGGTTCGGTTTGTCCATTCTGCAAGCGTTTTATCTCAATTTGAAATTGGCTAAGAGCTTCGCTCTCGCCCGAAAACGCTTGTTTTCGGGCGTTTTTTGTGAGTTTCGTTCGCTCGCGCCAAGTTTGTGCGCGGTGCTTTGCACCTTGTCCAAACTTGCGAAACTCTAAGGTATAAAAATCAAGGCGCATGTCCTTGATTTTTATGAAAGTGTTAATATAAAAACCCGACTTCGATGAAGTCGGGTTTTGTTTTGTTTATTTTTGTTTTTAAGGGTAGGTTTATCTTGCCAAAACTCTTACAACGCCTTGGATTGCCGCGATATCTGCAACAACTCTTTCGGTGATGTTGTCGTTGGTATCGAAAATAGAAACCGCGTTGTTACCCTTTGCCTGAGAAAGCAAGGATTCGATATTAACGTTGTCGCTTGCAAGGGCGCCCGAAATCTGGGTGATGATGTTAGGCACGTTGTTGTGGAGAACGATAATTCTGTTGCTTTCTGTACGAGCAAGCTGAATTTCAGGATAGTTTACGCTGTTGCGGATGTTACCGTTTTCGATATAGTCCACAAGCTGTTCTGCCGCCATAATAGCGCAGTTATCCTCAGATTCGGGGGTAGATGCGCCAAGGTGGGGGATACAAACCACGTTGGGAAGACCAAGCAATTCTTCGCAGGGGAAGTCGGTTACGTAAGAAGCAACCTTGCCGCTTTCCAATGCTTCCACAAGGTCGGGAATGTTTGCAAGATCACCTCTGGAAAGGTTGATAATGCGAACGCCGTCCTTCATCTTTGCGATGTTTTCCTTGTTGATGATGCCCTTGGTAGAGGGAAGAGAAGGAATGTGATATGTAATGTAATCGCTTTCTGCATAAATTGCATCATAATCGTCTGCCTTGCGGATTGCGCGGGAGAGCGACCAAGCGTTTTTAATGGTGATGTAAGGGTCGCAACCAACAACCTTCATGCCGATGCTGTGTGCGGTGTTTGCAACCATACCGCCGATAGCACCCAAACCGATAACGCCAAGGGTTTTGCCCTTAACCTCGGGGCCTACAAACTTGCTCTTTCCTTTTTCAACAAGCTTGCCGATATCCTCTTGACCTTTAAGAGAAAGCGCCCAATTAACACCGCCCACGATGTTACGGGATGCCAACAAAAGTGCGGCAATTGCAAGTTCCTTAACGCCGTTTGCGTTTGCGCCGGGGGTGTTGAAAACAACAATGCCCTGTTCGCTGCAACGGTCAATGGGAATGTTGTTTACACCTGCGCCCGCACGTGCGATAGCAAGCAATTCTTTGTCAAATTCAACCTCGTGAAGCGCCGCGCTGCGAACGAGAATACCGTCTGCAGGGGTAACGTCTTCGGAAACGTTATATTTGGTTGTGTCAAATACGTCTAAGCCAACCTGGCTTATTTTATTATAAAGTTTAATGTTATTCATTAAGCGTTCTCCTTTTCATAGTTGCGCATAAATTCCACAAGTGCCTCAACACCCTCAACAGGCATTGCGTTGTAGATAGAAGCGCGCATACCGCCAACAACTCTGTGGCCCTTAAGGTTTACAAAGCCTGCCTTAGAAGCGGCAGAAACGAAATCCTTATCCTTGTCGGCATCGCCTGTAACGAAGCAAACGTTCATAAGCGAACGAACCTCTTTGTCGGCAGTAGCCTTGAAGAGCTTGCTGTTATCAAGGAAATCGTAAAGAATGTTTGCTTTCTTTATGTTAATTCTTTCGCGTTCTTCCAAACCGCCGGTTTCCAGCAACCACTTGAACACAAGACCTGCAACGTAGATAGAATAGCAGGGAGGTGTGTTGTACATAGAGCCGTTATCCGCCTGAACCTTATAATCAAGCATAACGGGGGTGCCTTCTCTTGCGCCAACAAGCAAATCCTCGCGAACGATAACAACGGTCAAGCCCGAGGGGCCCATATTTTTCTGTGCGCCTGCATAGATAAGGCCGTATTTCGAAACGTCAACAGGGCGAGAAAGAATACCCGAAGACATATCCGCAACCAAGGGGATATCACCGGTTTCGGGAACATAATCATAGCAGGTGCCGAAAATGGTGTTGTTATAGCAGATGTGAACGTAATCCGCATCGGGAGAAAATTCGTTAACCTTGGGGATATATGCGAAGTTTCTGTCCTTGGAGGAAGCAATGATATTCACTTCGCCGAACTTAGCGGCTTCTTCCGCAGCCTTCTTGGAAAACTGACCCGAAACGATATAATCTGCCTTTTTGTTCTTGTTCATAAGGTTAAGGGGTACAGCGGCAAATTGCTGTGTAGCACCGCCCTGAAGGAAAAGAACCTTATAGTTGTCGGGAATGTTCATTAATTTACGGAGGTTGCTTTCAGCCTCGTCAATAATCCCTTGATATACAGGTGAACGGTGGCTCATTTCCATAACGGACATACCACTGCCCTGGAAGTTTGTCATTTCCTCGGCTGCTTTTTCAAGCACCGAAAGAGGAAGCATAGAAGGACCTGCAGAAAAATTATAAACGCGTTGCATAGCAAAACTCCTTAAAAATAACTACATTTTTAATAATATATTAATATTTATAATACCACACTGTCCCGTTAAAGTCAATTAGTTTGTTAAATTAATTGTTCTATATTCTTTGGAATTTCTGTTCGTTTGTGCACAAAATTTTGGTTATTTTGATAAATAAAAAGAGCAGGAGGTTGTTCCTCCTGCCCGTAAGGTATAAATTTGTTAGTTTATTGCGTATGCGCCGAAATATGCACGTTTAAGCAAGGAATAGTCGGTAGAATCGATTTCCTCGTTGCCGTTGATGTCGGAAATTGCAAGGTCAACGTCGTAAAGACCGAAGTAAACGCGTTTTAACAAGCTGTAGTCTACAGAATCGATTTCGCCGTTGCCGTTAATATCGCCCATCATAACGTCGGTTGCTGCGCCGTTCACCGAAACGGTGGCAAGGTCTGCGTAAATAACGTAATCAGTGCCGGAAGTGGTCTTAGTCTTATAACCGAGAAGCACCTGTGCAGTACCTTCCTTAACGCCAACCAACTTGCCGTCCTTAACTTCAACCGCATCGCCGCTTACAACGCTGTAAACGATGTTTGCAGAGTTAACGTTGTTGGTCTTTCTGCCATAGGTGGTATAGGTAAATCCTGCGCCGTCATAAGCCTCGCCTGCTTCAAGAGAGATATCGCCCGAAAGGGTAACGTATTTAGCCATATTGGTGCACCAATCGGTAACGTCGGTGGTAATGCTGTCTACGTCCGAGAAGAAGCCGATGTTATTGTTGTTTGCCGAGCCGTATGTCCAGGGGTTAACCTGAAGACCGCGGTTGGTTGCCGCTTCGCCGAGGAAGTTGTCAACGTTGAATCCGCGGGATACTGCGCCCAAAGCGGGACCGAGGTTAGAATTGGTGTGGCCGATTCTGTTAAGCGTGAAGGCGAGGATAGAAAGGTTTTCTTCTCTGGTTTCGGCATAGCTCCATGCGGGGGTATCCTGAGGAGCATAGCCGGTGATGCTGTTGTTTGCATAAACAAAGCTGTTTGTAACCGCGCCGTCGAAATACTTAATGTTGTTTTCCAAAAATCCCGTTGCAGAGCAAATAACTACAATTCTGTCTTCCATACCGTATTTCTTAACCGCTTCGGCGGTGTATTTAACGGTACGGTCAATCTGTCCGCCCTTAAATTCGATGAAAATACGGATGTCCTTGTCCTGGAAGTATTCAAGAACCTCGGGAAGAAGGGTGATAGCCGAATTGTCCTTGGTGTATTTAACAGCCTGTACCTCTGCAAGGGTCATACCCTCGATATATTTGCTTCCCGAATAGTTGGTGTTGTAATTGTGCGATGTGTTATAAGCAAACTTGTTGTCGTGGTAGAGAACAAGTGCGTTGTCGGTGGTGGAATAAACGTCAAGCTCGAAAATGTCTGCGCCGTATTCATAAGCAAGCTTAAAGCTTTCAAGCGTGTTTTCAATCGCGCCGCCGTTAGCATAGCCTCTGTGGCCGACAATGGTGGGGGTGCGGGTGAAGGAAGAAGCAACAAAATGCTTGTTTATAATCTGATGAACCGAATTTGCATCGGCGGTAACAATACCGTTTGCGCCGGTAGCAAGAATTTTAACGATTTCGGCTTCGTCGGCGTTGCCGTAGTAAACCCAAACAGGGCATCCAAGCTGCTGCAATTCCATAACAACCTGCTTGGAAACGTATTGAGCATCGGTAAACATTACGAAGTTTGCAGGTGCGGATTTAACAGCGGCGCGGATTGTATGAGCCTCTTCGGAGGTAACGGTGCTCTTGGTAAGAGTATAAATCAAACCGGTACGCACGATGTTAGATGCAGTACGAGCCGCCTTAAGAACGTTTGCGCTGTATGAAACAACGTTTACGTCGTAACAGCCCGTTGCTTTCATTACAGAAACCAAAGCGTTTGCGTTTTCAACGCTGTCAACGCGAATGGTGGGAAGAACGTTGTATTTGATACATTCGGTAAGAATTGCTTCATAATCGGTAGAATAGAAATATCCGTTTGCGGGAGCATTTTCACCCGAAAGAACAGACAAATCCGAAACTGTCTGAAGGTTTGCAACAGAATGCATAAGGGTGGTTTCGGTAATTTTGTTGTTGATCATACCGCCGATAGTGCCCGAGGCAGCTCTTGCGGTAACGTAGGTGGAGGCATATTCACCTGTAGAAAGGGAAAGGTTAGCAAAGGTAACAACCTGACCGACTTTCATATTATAAACGGCTGCATTTGCGGCTGCGCCGTTTACTGCCATGTAAATATCGGTGCAATAAGCGGGGGTGGTGAATTTGGAAGCGGTTTTAAATTCAGCCGCGCCAAAGGTGGATCCGTCGCCGGGGTTGGGGTTGTTACAAGTGCCTACAACCACATATTCGTTGGGAACCGCGGTTGCGCGAAGCTGATAATAAGCGCCCCAGCCGTTTTGGTTATTTGCAAGATTGTCAAGGCTGGTGAATACGGATATCATATCCTGACCAACCTTCTTGTTTACGTAGTGAACGCGCAAAGCATCGTCGGGGATGAAAGCATCGATCTTAACGTCGGGGTCATACGCTACTTCAATTTCATCCATCCAAAGGAACTTGTTGTTTGCCGAGGTGATGACGAATTTAATGTAACGTGCGTTGATTTCTGCGCCGGAGGTGAATGTCCAGGTGTAAAGCTGGCTGGTGTAACCGTCAACCACGTTGCCGTCCTTTACCTTTTGAGAAACTGCAACACCGCTGGCGTTGGTAAAGGGACCGCTTGCGCTGTCAGCATAAGCAACAGCCAAATTCTTGGGGATAGAAACACCCCAGAAATTCTGCGCGGTGTAAATTGTAAACACGTTGCTCTTTTGTGCAGAGCCAAGGTCTACAATAAATTCATAGGTTTCGCCGCCCTGGAATCCCGCATAGGGTGCGGCGGTGGGGTTGGCATTACCTTTAGAACCGTCGGTAAGCTCTTTGCCGTTGGTATCGGGGCAGGAGGAGTGAGCCGAACCGCCCGAGAAGGTGTAGGTCTTGCCCACAGAAATAATCGTTGCTGCAGCCACCGAAGTTGTGGCGAAAATAGAAGCGCAACAACCAATGACCATAACGATTGTCAGAAGGATCGATAATGTCTTTTTCATTGTTGTTTTCCTTTCTTTTAAAAATAAAGTTATACACAAATAATTATATCATTTATGTGCATTACTGTCAACTGTAAACACGATAAATTCTACATAAATGACAAAACGCTTCCCGATTTTGAGAAGCGTTAATATAATTATCTTCAAGCACGTAAATATCGGGGGGGTATAAGAGCGAGCTAAATGGCGATAGTTTGCGTGAAAATCGAGCGTCGCCCTACAAAGGTAGGGCAGTCGAAGGTTTTCGCGCAAGTGCTTGAAATACAATTTTCCTTATAAAAAATTAACGCTCCCCGATTTTGAGAAGCGTTAATATAATTATCTTCAAGCGCGTAAATATCTAGGGATATAAGAGCGAGCTAAATGGCGATAGTTTGCGTGAAAATCGAGCGTCGCCCTACAAAGGTAGGGCAGTCGAAGGTTTTCGCGCAAGTGCTTGAAATACAATTTTCCTTATAAAAAATTAACGCTCCC
>SVQU01000020.1 GCA_015065165.1 Oscillospiraceae bacterium
AATTGCCGTCTCGCTGTCAGCATCGCTTCTTCTCTTCCTTGCACAGAGGAGACAGCAAAAACTTGATTTGAAATTATCTTATACACTTTTTAAACAGCCCATAATAAAATTCAGACACATCATTTTGGAGTAATCCATTATGATGTGTCTATTTTTTACGAATTTACGTTATTCTGTTTTTCGGGTTCAATAATTAAAAACGGGCGGTCGATGAAGCGAAGGACGGCGACGGTCTGACCTTCATAAAAATCGCCCCAATGCCAATCGTACTCGATGGTTTTGCGTACAGTTCTTTTTTCATCTGATACTACGAAATACATCATACGTACTTCAGTGGTATCATACGTAGCGCCCGGCTGATGAGATGCGTATTTCTTTACGTTCTCTACAGTTACATTTGAATATTTAATTACACCAACGAATTCTTTTGGTCTGAACAAATAATATATCTTTGAACTTTTACAGGCAATATATAACAAAATTAAAAATACGCCATACAGTATTGAGTATTTGGCAAAAAAATCAGTTAATACAAGTATAACTGCAAACGTCGCAATAATCAATATCATATAAATTGAGAACTTGATTATCGTTTCCCTTTGTATTTTTGCTTGTTTCTGTCGAGCTTCTTCTAACGTCATATAAATCACTTTTCCTTATAAATCTCGAAAAGAGAGCATTACGCTCTCTTTTCTACAAAATCATTTTACTGTAACTGTTACTTCGCAGGGTTGAGACCAGCCGAGATATTCATTATAAGCGAAGCTAAACTTAACCTCACCAATGAAATCCTTTTCGGGATAGAAGGTAAAGGTTCCATCGCCGTTCATGGAAACAGTGCCGTTTTCGGGCATCACTTCAACACGGAAATCACGAGGTAAATCGTTTGCGAATTCTATAGATCCCATAACAGGAGTATTCTTATCCGCAGTATAGGTTAAGCCTGTGATTGCTTCGGGACAAATGTTTAAATCGCCCTTAATGAAGTGATAAGTCTGGTCATAAACGTTACGCGCCATTTCGGATTTGGAATTTGCAGCATCACGGAAAATCGTCAACGCCTGGTAGTACATAACGATAGTATCGTTCATATAACCATAGGTTGCACCCGAGCCGAGATATTCCATATATTTCTTATAGAACATAGGCTGGGACAGACAAGTGCCGTCAACCTCCATTTCAAAGCCCATACCGAGAAGCTTTGTAATTTCTGCACAATTCACAACGTTGCTATAAGGTGTTTCTGCCTTGAAAACGTAGTTAGGCTGCATACAAGCAACGTCAAATCCCACGTCTGCCCACTGGTTATATCCGGGAGAGCAGTAATAAGGAATCCAGAAGAAGTCTTTATCAACCTTATGAACCGCATCGGCAGTAGCGTTAAGAAGTGCCTTGGTGTCCTTATCGTTGCTTTCCAACGCCTCGTGCCACCAATAGTAGCCGACCAATTCTATATTCTTAAGGTCTTTTTCAACAATTGTCTTTTCAATAGAATCGATATACCATTCGATAATCTTTATTCTATCTTCAAGCTTACCTGTATTTTCTGCAACACCGTCTCCGTCAACGTCGCCGAAATCATAGGCCACAGGAAATCCCTTATCGTTATATTTATAAGGATAATAGAGCGTTACAGCATACTTAAACTTATAGTCATCGCCAAGGTTAAGTGCGGTTTTTATCTGACCTGCCGCGTCTTCTAAAGCCATAACATTTCTGCCGTCATTGAACAAATCTTCGATAGTCCACTTCCAGTCGGAAATTGTACTTCCTTTATGAGGAGAAGCTCCGCTGGGCATTTCAGAGTTATTATGAAGGAAGAGGAAACTATCGAACATAAGATCCTGAGGCTTGCCATCTTTATCAACGTATGCGAGATAAGGAATCAAATCCTCGGCAACATAATAATTGTTCTTACTATGGTACATAAGGCAAAGGTCTTTAGCGCCACCAAGAAGTTCTTCGGAAGGCTCGATGCGACTACCCGATAAGAAGCCCTTTTGCAATTCATAACCCGAAGCGCCTGCATCGGCACCGCCGGAATTCTTTTTGCCGAACACTTCTAATTCGTCGCATCCGCACCAAACGTTAACGTTGAACTCAAAGGCAACGTATCTTGCCTTTATGGCTTTATCTAACGTAAGCGCGCCACGATAGATTGCACTATCATCTGTAGGGTCTAAATCTACAGCAAGTTCAACGTTACCTAACACATACCAATTATTACCGTCTATAGAGCTATAAACCGTAACCTTTGTGGGCTTAGTAACAGCCCAACTGGGTTGGTCAACAAAGCTTGCGGTAAATTTATCAACAGAAGAAATATGTTCTAAATCATAAATAACAGTTCTACCTGCGCCGTGGCAGAACTTGAAATATCCGCTTGTGCCAATATTTGTGCCAAACGCAAATCTACCGTCTGTCAAAAGCGTAGACGTAACGGGGGTATTATTACTCCACTGGTCTTCGGGAACGTTAGACGCAGACATAATCTGCTGTGTTTTACCGAGAATGAGATTAGTGTATTCACTACTTCCCTCACTGCCCCAATCTGTAGCGTCATTCTTAAGCTCGATCGAAGGATACAAGGAATCATCAGCGGGTTCGCGATATGCGTAAACACCCAATTCCTCCAACATAATATAGTTGGTTTCGGTAGCAACAAAGGTATATTCGATATATCTTGCGCTAACAGCAGTATTAAAGGGCAGAGAGAAGCAATATGTACCTGCTTGGGTAAGGGAACTGCCGTAAAGAATGCCCAATTCGGTTCTTTCTTTATTCTCATCCAAAGCCGCAATCTTTACGGCAACGGGCAAATATGTGCCAACGGCAATATTTGCATAGAAATTCGCTTCGATAATAGCGATATCCTCAACCTTTTCGCCAAGGTCAAGGGTAACTGTTACATCCTCGGAAGCGTCAAAACCAACCCAGGTTTCGCCCTCGTAATAGCCACTGAGCTTGCCATCGGTAAGCATTGTACCGCCAATATCCTGAAAACGCTTAGTTGCGCCGTTTACGGTATATTTTGCATCTTTAGAAATCAAAATCTTTTCTAAATCACGGTTAATTTCCACATCGGAAACAGGCTTTTTTACAGAACCAAGGGTTTGATATGCTTGGTTAACGGCATCCTTATAAAGTGTGTTCTGCTGGTCGCCGTCAACATCAGCAATAACCATAACCTCATCAAGGAACTGCCATGCAGAGCTTTTGGAAACGTTAAATCTTACGTAACGCGCTCTATAATAGCCTACGTTTACAAACAAGCTTGCTTCTTGAACAGTGCCGTTAAATGCTTTAGGATCTTCTTCTGGAGGCACTGCCTTTTGAAGAGCACCTACAGAGCTCCATTTCTTGCCATCTAATGAAACAAAAACAGAAAGAGAACCGGGTTCGGCAATTGCAGCTTGGTCATAACAGAGATAACCCACCTTAAAACCGTAAATTCTTTCATTTACAGCGCCGAGGTCTACTACAATTTGAACAGACGAACTATAACCCGACAACGCAACGTCGGAATAGTTACCGTCAACGATTTCGGATCTGATACCGTCAGTCAGCTCGGTACCGTAAGTATCCTCATATTCAGGTGCAGCACCGGGAGAGGCTGTATAAGATGCACCATTGGAAATAATAGTTTCAGAGGGATTTTCCGAAACGGGCACACCTGTTAAAACAGATTCTGCCACAGGTGCTTTACTGTCTTCGCCACTATTAGCGCCGCTTTCGGTTGAAGATGAATCGGAAGATTCGTTATTGCCGCAAGCGGTTACAAAAACAGAAAGCAACATTATAATCACAAGTAAGAATGCGATTCTTTTCATAAAATTTTCCTTTTAAATTATAGATTCAAAACGAGAAAATACTTAAAGCTTATGCGTTTTCTTCCAAATATGCAACCACATCGCCAACGGTTAGAAGTGTAGGAAGAGAAGATTCATCGAAAACAACGTTAAATCTTTCTTCACACAAAACCACAAGGTCAGCCAATTCCAAAGAATTGAAGCCGAGATCATTCATCAATTCAGCCTCGGGCTTAATGAGTTCGGGATTGATGTCCATTTCTTCAACAAGTAAATCTTTAAGTTTAGTAAGCATAACGTACCTCTTTTTAAGAAAGTTTATATCTTATTATTTTTTTTGTAGTAGTTTTTTCAAACTCTTCTTTTTGAATTTCAATACTGCGCACTTGCTTAAAGGATGCCAACATTTTATTTACATTTGCAACCTCGGAACGCATTTTTGCAATAATCTCTTCGTCCGAACAGTCCTTAAATTGATCGAAATCGGGATAAATCAAAGCTGTAAGAACAACTTCGCCCGAATCCTTTGTTCTGCCGACAACAACGCACTCCTTAATAGACTCGATTTTTTCAAGATATTCTTCGATTTCTTCGGGATATACGTTTTTGCCATTATTAAGAACAATAATATTCTTTTTACGACCGGTTATAAAGAGGAATCCTTCCTCGTTGAGATAGCCGTAATCACCTGTACGGAAATAACCCTCTTGCGTGAACGCGGCTTTTGTGGCGTCTTCCGCATTATAATATCCGAGCATTACGCTGGGACCCTTTACACAAATTTCACCAATTTCGCCGCAAGGAAGATCTACTTCCCTGCCGTCTTCATCTGAAATTATTTTAACTCGTGTACCGGGAATGGGCAATCCAACAGAATCGTAATAGCAGGTAATTAAGGGGTTTACGGCAACCAGAGGAGAACATTCGGTAATGCCGTAGCCTTGGGAAACGTTGATGCCTATATTTTCAAACCATTGAATTGCTTCGGGATCTGTAGCCGCGCCACCGCAAATGATTCTGTTAAGCTTACCGCCCAAGGATTTGCGAATTTCAGAGAATACGATACTTCTTGTGTCGATACCAACCTTGCGTAAAGCCTTTGTTGCCTTAACACCTACATTGATAACGTTTTCTTTATTTCTCTTTTTGATCTCGTCAGAAATCTTCTTTTTGATGGTTGAGATATACAAAGGAACAACAACCAAAACCGAAGGTCTGAACATTTTTATGTTACGCATTACGTATTTAAGGCTGTTATTAATACATATGGTAACACCTATTCTGATAGCAGACAACTGACCTGCAGTAAGTTCATAGGTATGGTGCATAGGCAAAACGCTTAACAATACGTTGTCAGGAGGAAGATTAATCATATTACAACAAGCGTTAATGTTAGAAGTAATATTATCCTCGGAAAGCATAACACCCTTACTGGTGCCCGTTGTACCTGAAGTGAACAAAAGGGCGCACATTTTGGATGTGTCATAACGAGCATCGGCAAAAATAGTCGAACCGCTATCAAGAAGTTCATTACCCTTTTCTATCATTTCTTTGAAAGTAATACAACGTTCATCCGAACAATCGCAATTATCAAAGCAGATGATTTTTTTGATTTTCGGAATATCCATTTGCAAAACTTTTTCAATATAAGAAGCCGAACAGAAAATAGCCTCTGCTTCGGAATATTGAAGAAAGCTTTCTATTTGAGTAGGCAAAAGTTCTTTATCCAAGGGAATTACAACTGATGCACTGCCGATGGTGGCGGCATAGGAAATTACCCATTCGGGGCGGTTTTCTGACAATATAGCAATTTTAGTATGTTGCAAACCTAAATCGGAAATTGCCGTACCAATTGCATTATACGTAGAATACAATTGATTATATGTCATTTCCGCAACATCATTAGCAGATGTAAAATACTTATATACCACCTTATCGCCGAATTTTTCTGCAGACTCACGGAAAATTTGACGCAGATTTTCGGGTGTTTGGTATACGTTTTTAATTACAGGTTTTTTCAAAAAATAACACTCCTTTACAAATACTTATTATATCAAAATATTTGAAAATGTCAATAGAAGCGGTATATTTTCGAGTCCGATGCAAAAAATAGTAAACAAGGAAAATGAAAAGGAAAAGGATGTTTTTATGACCAACAAACAATACGGAGAATATACCGAAAAGCGTTCTGAAAAATCTCCGGTTTTATCGAATTGTGTAAAAGCTTTTCTAGTCGGCGGAACAATATGTACCATCGGCGAATTATTTTCGGAACTCTTTTCTTACCTTGGCGCAGACAAGGACACGTCCCTTCTGATGGCTTCCATAATGCTTATTTTCACATCGGGTTTATTAACGGGCATTGGCGTTTTTGACAAAATAGCAAAATTTGGCGGCGGAGGAGCGCTTGTACCTATAACCGGATTTGCCAATTCTGTTGTATCTCCTGCCATAGAAGCAAAAAGCGAGGGCTACGTAACGGGGGTTGCTTCGAAAATTTTTACTATCGCAGGTCCTGTTATCGTATACGGAGTTTTTAGTTCAGTAATTTACGGTATTATCTACTTTTTATGTACAATGTGAGGAATATATGAAGAACAACGTTTTGAGTTTCAATAACGTCTATATTAGCGACAGCTCGGCTATTGTCGGCAAAAAAGAATACGAAGGCCCTATTGGTGAAAGCTTCGATGCATACGAACAAGATGAATATTTCGGATGCAAAAGCTTTGAAGAAGCAGAAAGCGAAATGGTGCGAAGAAACCTCAATCTCTTACTAGGTAAAGCAAACAAAAACTTTGATGACATTGATATTATTATGGGCGGAGATTTGATTAATCAATGTACCGTATCCAGCTTTGCCGTATGTGGCGAAAAAGTTCCCTTTTTAGGGTTATACGGTGCGTGCTCAACAATAATTGAGGCAATTATTAATGCGTCTGTTTTTATAGATGGCGGTTTTGTTAATACCGCTATCGGTATGGCTTCTTCCCATTTCTGCTCCTCCGAAAGGCAATATAGATTCCCATTGGAATATGGCAGTATAAGAACACCTACAAGCCAACATACAGTTACAGGCGCAGGCGCCGTTTTGTTGACGAAGGAAAGGTCTGAAATTTCCGTAAAAGGTGCAGTTATTGGCAGAATTGTAGACAAAGGCATTACAGACGCTAACAATATGGGAGCTGCTATGGCATGTGCTGCTGTTGATACAATAAAAAGATTTTTTAATAACTCTAATATGTGTCCCGAAGATTTTGATATAATTTCAACGGGTGATTTAGGCATTGAAGGTCATTCGATAGCAAGAGAAATGCTTAATTTAGAGGGCATTCCTATCGGGAATAACTTTACCGATTGCGGTATGCTTATTTATGATAAGAAAAAGCAGGACACACATTCGGGCGGCTCAGGTTGCGGTTGTATTGCCAGTGTTTTATGTGGGCATTTTATGAAAATGTTAAATAAAAAAGAAATAAAAAATATTTTAGCCGTTGGCACCGGCGCACTTTTAAATCCAAACAGCGTTTTTCAGCAACGTAACATTCCTGCTATTGCACACGCCGTTCATATTTCCGCGGAGGTTTAAATGAATTATTTATATGCCTTTTTTATCGGTGGTATTTTATGTGTACCGGCTCAAATTTTATTAGATAAAACAAAAATAACCAATGCAAGAATTCTTACGGGATACGTGGTTGCGGGCGTTTTCCTTTCCGCATTGACTATTTACACTCCTATTGTTAATTTTGCTTCAGCAGGTGCCACTGTACCCTTAACAGGTTTTGGATACGCTCTTGCTAACGGTGTTCGCGATGCTGTTGACAATGATGGTCTAATTGGTGTTTTAACGGGAGGTCTTTCGGGCACCGCGGCAGGAATAACCGCCGCTATGTGTTTCGCGCTGGTTTTTACACTGTTTTTTAAAAGCAGACAAAAATAAACCCAACACACAAAAAGACTGTCGCTTATGCGACAGTCTTTTATAGTTCTTTGAAAAATTAGCCTGTAATACCGCTACGTTCAACGCCTTCGATAAGTGTTCTCTGAGCAAACAAATACACAATTACAAGCGGGAACAGAATTAACAAACCGCAGGTATTTCTAATTGCAGTTTCATATGCAGCCTGAGAAATGTACTTTGTATCGAGAGTGCTGGGAATTTTAACGATGTTAGGCAACAATATAAACTTCTTATTATTCGTATAGAACAAGCCGGTATAGAAAGTATCCGACCACTGCCACGAGAAGGAGAACATAAAGATCGTAACCATCATCGTAACAGACATAGGAAGAATTATACGCACAAAGGTCTTAATAACGCCTGCACCGTCAACGTATGCAGCTTCTTCAAGTTCATCAGGAACGCCATTGAAATACTGACGCATCAAATAGATGAACAAACCGTTTTTGAACGCCAAACCGGTGAAAGAAAGCACCGCAAAAGGCAAAGGTGTATTAAGCATATTACCAAAGGAATAAATCGTACCTGCAGGGTTTGAGAAAATAACGTCCATAAATCCTGCATCGATGCCCTTTGCAGCAAATGCAGCAACCATAGCATCATACCATGCTCCAACGCCGCCGTCAAAGGAGAACATATCCTTAAGGTTGATAAGCAGATTTCTAAAACCGTCCCAAATTCCCCAGAAGTCAAAGTATCTAAACTTCATAAACATAGAGAACTGAATGGTTTCATGAGGAACGATCATTGTAAAGATAACGCAAGCGAAGAGAAGTTTTTTGAATCTGAACTTAAATTTCGCAAAACCGTAACCAACGATAGTACAAATCAAGGTCTGAGAAATACCGCAAAGTACTGAAAGTATGGTTGTATTAAACAAGGCTTGGAAATAGTCGTTTTCTGTAATGATTGCTTTATATGTATCCAAGGTAGGATTCATAGCAATCAAAAGAACTCTTACGTTTGTAAAGTCTTCTTTACTCATGAACGAGCTGGCAATTTTAGAAATGTACGGTTGAAGTATTACGTAAGAAATACCAACCAAAAGTACAAATCTGAACAATGCCCAAATTACTTGCTTAAGGAAGTAGAAAGTAAGGTACTTATAGCGGAGTCGCATAAGAAACGGAGTCTTTTCCTGAGCTCTGATCTTTCTCATCGCTTCTTCGCGCGCGAGCTGTTTTTTATACTCTTTTAGTTCTTTTTTTGTCATAGAGGAAGTATCCATTTAAGCCACTCCTTTCCTTAAGTATCTTTTCTCTGGTAGAAGACGTATGCGCTGAGCACACCCGAAACGATGGCAAGCAACACAACAACGATTAGGAAGTACATCCAAGACATTGCTGTGGACACCTCGTCGTTACCCGATTTATATACCGAAGAAATGTAGGACATAACCGAGTTTGTCTTCGTTGTGAACGAGTCAATAACCGTATAAACGGCATTTACAAGAATCATCGGGCTTATCATCGGGAAAGTAATCTTCCAGAAGGTTTCCCATGCGGACGCGCCGTCGATAAAGCAGGATTCATAAATCGCAGGAGAGATAGACTGCAAACCGGAAAGGAATATAAGCATCTGTACACCGGATTTATTGATGATACCGTATACGTTGTTTACAAGACCAACAACATATTTAACGATACCGCCGCCAACACGCATACCGCCAAGCAATGAATTGATATCCATGGCTGTGATGATTTGTGCGCCGCCGCCTCCGCCGATACTTCCCTCTTCTTGACCGCCAACCTGCTGCATTGCATCAGCAAGAGTGTTTTGAACGTCAATAGATTCGATAATACCGGTAGAAACGATAACGGGGATGAAGAATATAGCTCTGAAAATTGCTCTGCCACGCATTTTCTGGTTAAGCAATACAGCCATAAACAATGCGAAAATTACAATCGCGGGAACATTAAAAACAAGTTCTTTAACGCTGCCAACCAAGGTTGTAACGAAAGCGGGGTCGTTGGAAATTGCATAACTATAGTTAGCAAAACCAACAGGTTCCAAGAAATATCCACCCGGCTGAATAACAGTATTGTTGAACGAGAAGGTTATAGATTCAACAATCATAGGTAAATATATCAAGAAGAAGCCCAGGAGGAAGGGTGCGATAAACACCCAACCCATCCTAGATTTTTGAACGTCAAGCGAACCGCTGCGTTTACGTTTTTTGTTTTTTGCCTTCGTGGAGGGAGCAACTGCAGAAGCATTAACTGCTACGTTTTCGTTTTTCATTATTTATTACCCTCCCATACTTTGATAATTTCGCCTTCTGCGTTAAGCTTTACGTATCCGTTTACGGGAATTACAACATCTGTATTTTCAACAGTATATGCCTTTTCACCGTAGTTAACATAGAAAGCAATGCCGTTTTCGTAAACAATCTTTGCAACTTTACCGTCATTGGTTAAAATGTCGTGCTTAAGCATAGCGGAGTTTTGTACGTCTCCGATTGCCTCGTTAACATCATTATAAGCCGAAACGATATCGTCAACCCAAATGTTATAACGAACGGAATAGTAAAGTTCAATTGCGCTGTAGTTATATTTCTTTAATTCGGAGATGTTATTCATCGCAACTACGAAATAGGGGTTTGCACCGCTTTCGATAGTTTTCAACAAATAATAATCATAGTCTCCGGCAAGGTTGAGCGCCTGACCGGTATATTCTTTATAACCGTGAAGAACCATGCTCATAAAGGGAATGGTTGCATAGGAAATAAGAAGTCTGGAGTCATCAAGAGGCACGTCAATAATATCGGTTGCATAAGGCAACGCATATTTATTACCTGCAGAAATAAGAACCTTTTTGTTGTTTTCTTTAATTGTAGAGAGCAACTGAATTACAAGTTCCTTAGAGTCTTCTCTGGTCAAAGGTCTGTCTTCGTTAAAGTCGGAGGACAAATACTGACCGAGAGAACCAACAGAAATAGAACCTACGTTATACTTAGAATAGTCTTCATATGCGGAAGCGTAAAGTTCTCTCATAAAGTTGGGAGAAATAACCGCTTCGCCGGGAGTGAGAGTTACAAAGCCCTGCCATACGGGGTTATAACCTTTTCTTCTTGCAGAACGATCATCAATAGTTCTTGCAACGTCATCTTCGGAATCAAATCCGTCGAAGGCGTTGTCGCTGTAAGCGAAAGAAAGTTCAATATCAGGGAACAAAGTAACGTTATTCTCGTTAGCGTAAGAGATGAGGTTTTTAAATCCTTCTTCCCCACCGAGAACGTCCTCAACTTCGATTGAAGTAGCAACATCACCCATCAAGCCGCCGTTAAACCAGCCGTTCATTTTAACCTTAAGGTTATAAATGTCGTGTTTGGTTTTTAATTCATCAAGAATATCAATAGTATCCTGGAAGGTTGTAAGAGCAACCATAGATTCAACAGGAACACCGAGAACGGTCTTCTGCGATTCAATAGCACCAAGTGTTTCAAGATAGAGAGGAATATCCTTTTCTGCGTCATCAACCTTGGTGAGTACGCCGGACTTAACGAGGTAGCTTCTATATGCCGCAGCCATATCCGAATAGGACTTATCAGCATCCAAGGAATCGGTAGCTACGTCGCCATCTTCGGTACCGTCAAGAATGAACAATCTCAACTTGAAGTTACCGGTGTATTTACGCTTGGATTCAACCGTCCACATAGATGTTGTACCAACAGAAAGACCGCCGGTAAGCATATACGAGTCCTTAGGACGAGGGTTGAAGGAAGTATAAACAGAAGCAAAGTTATGAATAGAACCACCGTAGCTAACGTTAATCTTAGCCATGGAGTCGCCTTCCTCGATAACTGCAAGATATGCAATTTCAAGAGGAACAGAAACTTCTTTTTCTTCTTTTATCATTTCACCATTTTCGTCATAAGTATAGTTGCCGTTTTCATCAAGAACGGGAACCATATCCATAATGGTGTGGTCGTTTTCAACACGCTGATACAAGCCGAATACAGGAAGTCTGGCAACCTCGCTATTCTGACCGGAAATAGAGTGGTAGGTATAGTCCTGACCGTAAAGGCTGCTGGAATTCTCTATAACACCTGTAAGGTCGGAGAAATCGATAAGCGAGCCCGAACCATCGGGAGAGAACATATAACCGGTGTTGTTAACGTCCCCTGCACCGCCGTAAGGAAGAACCTTTACATCAGACAAGGTGTAAATCGAAGAGTCGAAACGAATGTTACCCGCGTTACATCTGATGGTGATTTCGTCGCCCTCTACACGATATTCAAGAGCAAGCTTGAACAAAGGCGGAGCTTCATCATCGGAAACGTATTCGGTTTCTGCATGGTCTGCATCCAATGCATCATAGTCATAATCGGTATAGCTCTTAACAATACGTTCCAGCTTAACAAGTTCTTGTTGAGTGGTTGTAGAGTCGCAGACATAAACCGCCATGTTCTTTGTGCAGGGATACATCTTCTGCATTTTTTCCTTTTCATCCGCAGATACAAAAGCATCGTTAGGATCCATCAATGCATACTGTGCGCTGAATTCGGTATAGTCTCTTCTTCTGGTAGAATTTTCCTGAATCTGAGTAAGAAGATTTTCGAACTTATCTTTTCTGATAAGCATAGGAACAAGGAACGTAACCTGTTCACGACCGATAGTGTATTCAACACGAACACCGCCGCGAATATTCTTAACCGTAATCTGTCTGTTTGCGGCAGCATCGGCAAAAGAATTCAAATCGTATTCCTTATCATTTTTGGAATAATCAATGATAATCTGAGAAAGTAAATTCTCTTTATCTACGGGAGTTGTACCGTTCTGAGCACCTTTAGCCTGTGCAGCGCCTGCGTTATAAGGGTTGGTGCAATAGAATGCGGTATATTCGGGAACATCGCCCGAAGCAATGATATCTTCTTTTGTTACGGAATCATCTTTCAAAACCAAGAAGATCATTTCACCGGTAACGATATCGCCATAGAAGGCATAACCGTCTACTACGGTAAGCAATTGCATAGCATCAACTTCACCGTTACCAAGTATACGTTGTTTTACGTTAGAGAAAGCCGTTGTGGTGTATGCAGGATACTTTTTATTCTTCCAAGTATCTTCCCATGTTTCTTCTTCATCTTCAGCAGCAAAAGCCGAAATAGTAGCGAAGGAAGTCGTTAGCATAAACACACATAGAACGAGTGCAATCAAACGCATTAATTTATTTATTTTCATTTACATTACACTCCTTTCTACGACCATCTATAGGACAATTCAATGTAGAGCTGATAGAAGAACCCGATTACCTTTGCAATCAATGCGGTGAACAAACCTGCAAGGAAGATAATAAATGCAACACCGATTATAGAGCAAATAGTAGTGATAAAGTTCTTACCGAGAGAATAATCGTGAGTAACCATCATACCGAAATAAACAAGCATAAACAGCCAAGCAAAAGCGAAGCCTTCGATAAGGGTTACAAGCTGTAATTCGGTTAAAGTCATTACATTAGAAACGATAACCGAAGGTATAATTAACATAGGAAGCGGAACGAGAGAATAGCAGGTAGCTATGAACACGTCCTTGAAGCTGCCCTCGCCCTCGAACAAGGTGGTAATACACCAGTTAGCGATTACCCACAGTATAACGGGAGCTAAAATGGAAACGATGGAAAGCAAGATGGACATCGAGGAACCTTCGGGGTTCTGCAAATAGCTCTTACCCAAGGATTGATATACAAAGGTAAGGCAGGTAATTGCAAGCCAGAAAATAGCACCGCGAACGGAACCGCGTTTTTCATGCTTCAAATCCCAGAAACCGTCAAAGGGATGGAAAATGATATGGAAACCGTAAAGAACTTCTTCTTTAAAGCTTCTCTTTTCTTTTTCCTTCTGTCCTTCTTTATTAACCTTATTGGCAAAGGCAAAGAATTTAGATATGCCCCAAATTACAATAATAAGAACAAGAGGAATTAACCAAATGTTATCTTCCATCCATTCCTTACGGAACGCCTGGTAAGCTTTAGAATAATCTTCGGTATTGTAAGCGTACTTGTAATACTTCATAGCCTGTACGTATTCGCCGTCGAGATACAAGCTATCTGCAATACCTACGTATGCAGCATCATAGTTGTTGTTGTGCTGAAGAATACTGATAAAGTAGTCAACAGCTTTATCATACTGCTGATCTTCGGTATTCTGAATAGCAGCAGCAAGCAAATCGCCGTATGCGGTACGCTTATAAACGGTGATGGAGCCTTCTCTGTCAAGCAACAACATATTCGTTCCCTGATAATCTATGGAAACAAGGTTGTTAATATGACCAAGCTGTTTACCTTTATCACCAAACGCAAACAAGAGGTTACCATCAAAATCGTAGGTGAATACCCTGCTGCGCTTAGAGTCGATAATACTCCAAGTATTGGTAGGACCAACTGCAACGTCTACAACGGTAGAAGGACCACCGCCTACGGAAGCTTCACGAGTTTTACCCATATCGATTTCGCCGGAAGGAGGCCAGAAACCGTTACGGTTCATAACGTCAGTACCGTTGGGGTTAAGCTTCTTAACAGGTGCATAGTCGCCGGACTTATCTTTGCCGTTAATAGCACTTTCAACCTTAGACTCTTCGATTGAAGAGGTAGTTGCGTAAATAAAGCCGTCTTTATCGATACAAAGGTTGTTATACTCTGTGGAAACGTTGGTTTTACTTGCCGCCAACTGCTCTGCGGTTTTGAACAGACGCAAGAAGTATTCAAAAGCATTGAACGCAACCTTCTGCGCACCGATAAAGCCGTTAAAGGAACCATCTCTGTTAAGAGATATGATACCAAAGGTAGAAGTAGCGGAAACAACATAAATTCTGCCTGCGTGGTCAACAGAAACAGCAACGGGCGAATAAATGTGGTTTTCGGGCATAACTTCACTCGCAGGCTCGGGTACGATATCAACGAAGTTACCAAGCTTATCGAACACAACGATTCTGGAGTTACCGGTATCTGCAACGAAAATTTCTTCGTCGGTTACAAATACACCGCTGGGGCCGTTAAGGCTGTCGGGTACACCGAATTTATTAGTAAATTCGTCAACAAGAAGTCTGATATTGAAGTTTTCGTCTGTAACAACAATTTGGTTTTTACTGCTGTTAACAATGTAAACATGTCCAAGTTCATCTACAAAGATATCCTTGGGAGTATCCAAGCCGGTAAATGCTTCTGTATTTGCGTACATAAGCTTTGCGTTACTGCTGGCGCCGCCGTCAGGTCCTAAAGACTCTAACAAAGTTGTAGAGTTGATAACTTTAACGGGAGTATAGGCGTCAGGGCTACGCTGCATCTTACCGTCAACACCGTAGGTATATGTTGTATACGGTGTTATAGCACTTGCGGAGACAGTGCCAACGAGCATTATCAGTGCTAATACGAATAAAAGCACTCTTGTGATTTTGCTTTTCATACACAATCCCCTTTCTTAGTCTTTCATACCGGAAGCAGACATTGTGGTAATAACGTTGCTCTGTGTAATTACGAATACCGTAATAGGAACAATCATCATAATAACCGTAGATGCTGCCGAAACACCGGAAAGCGCAATACCTGCAGTAACGAGCTGACCTATAGCATAGTTGAAGGTCTTTAACTGTTCACTATAAATGAACATACTTGCACCCATATTCCACAAGTCTTTAAATACGAAAATGATAAGTGTAATCCATGCAGGCTTAACCATTGGCATTGCAATTTTCCAGAAGATGAGGTTTTCGCCCGCACCTTCAAGACGAGCACTTTCCAAAACAGAATCGTTAACCGAGGTTTCCATAAACTGTTTCATCAAGTACAAACCGAAAGTTGTACACCATGCAGGAACGATAACTGCAAGATAACTGTCAACCCAACCGAGGATAGACATAGTAAGGAAGTTAGTGATACCTGTAACCGTAGAGTTAAACATCAAAGAGTAAACAACTATCGAGAACAGGAACTGTCTTCCGGGGAACTTAATCTTCGCAAGGGCATAAGCCGCATAGGACGCGAGGATAACGTTACCGAAGGTACCCGCTACGGAGATAAATACAGTATTGAATATGTATCTCGAGAACGGAACCCAGGATTTGTTCATCAGGTTGAACAAGTCGCGGAAATTTTTAATTGTAGGGTTCATCACGAAGAATCTCGGAGGGAACACGAACAATTCATCCAAGGGCTTTAAGGACTGGGAAATAGCATACACCAAAGGCAACACCATTATAACGGCAACAATTGCCAACATAACGAATATACCGATATCGCCGCCCTTGGAACGGTTGATAGAACGTGTAAACTGTTGTTTGTTCTGCAAACGCTTATTGTGATAGCGAACGTATTTTTGTTTCAAATCCTGAAATGACATATTACGTACCTACCTTTCTAAGCATCTTAGTTACAAGCATGTTTGCACCAATCATCATAAAGAACAATATGGTAGCAATTGCCGAAGCGTAACCCATTTCAAAACGCTGTCCACCATAGTCTTCCAAATGGTGCATTATGGTGTGCGCACAGTAGTTCGGGCTGGGGAAACCAACGAGAGCAGTGATAACACCACCAAAACCGAAGGAACCGGTGATAGCAAGAATTGCACCGAGCATCATCTGAGGACGCATTGTGGGAAGCGTGATATACCAAAGTTCCTGCCAACGGTTTTTAACACCGTCAACCGCACCTGCTTCGTAAAGAGCCTTATCTACAACCTGGAAACCTGCGATAAACGTAAGGAAGGAAGTACCGAGAGACGTCCAAAGAGCAACTGCGAT
Source organism: Oscillospiraceae bacterium (assembly GCA_015065165.1). Classification (GTDB taxonomy): domain Bacteria; phylum Bacillota; class Clostridia; order Oscillospirales; family CAG-382; genus Coliplasma. The sequence goes on from SVQU01000020.1 coordinate 16,512, forward strand.
AATAAGCGGGAAAATGTAATCCTCGTTTTGGAACCAAAGAACAGGCTCGTTCAACAAGCCAAGCTTCATACCCCACGCGTTTACGAAACCGTATTGGTCGGCGGAGAAGAAGATTGTCCAAATCAAGTAAACCTGACCTGAAATCGAGGGTGCATAGAACATAAGTGTAGCGACAGCTCTGATCTTAGGACGAAGTTCGTTAATAAACCAAGCGAACAACATCGAAAGAAGATAAGAACCGGGACCTGTGATTGCCGCAAATTTAAAGGTATTTAAAATTGCGGTAATGAAGATATCGTCATCAAGGAACAATCTTATGTAGTTATCCATAAAGACGAAATCGGGAAATTCGAGAAGGTTAAAGGTTGTAAAGCTCAAGACAAAGGACAACAAAACGGGCAAAACCGTGAAGATGAAGAAAAGAATAAAGAACGGAGCAACCATAAAGTAGCCAACTTTGTTTTTCTTCATTTCATTTATCGTCCATTGAGCGTGTGTCATATCGGTACGAATGACGGCTTTTTCTTTTGCCATTACAATTACCTCCTTCCATCCCAATCGGGATACTTATTCTTAACTACCTCAACCATTTCCTTGATAGAATCGGTTGTGGGCAAACCAAACTCGCTTCTCTTACGTGCAAGCTCGGCATTAATATCAGGAATATAAGACTGAAGTTCAGAAACAGGTTCCGCATTGCTGTTTACAACGTCAAGGAACGCGAAAGACGTATAACGGCCGATAATGTAGCTACCGGGGAATTCGGGAGTACAAGATACCGAATTAAACTGCGAGAACAAGTTGTTATATTCTTCAGTAGACCATGCCATATTGGCAAGAGCGTTCATATTAGATGTAGGCTGTTTTGCGGAAGGACCGAGAAGAGCAACCATTTCGTTACCGTAAATGCTCTGTACTTCGGCATTGAGATACCACTGCATAAATGCCCAAGAGCCAAGCGCTACGTCTTCCTTAGAGCTTACGCCGTTCATCATCATAATAGTGGAAATACCGCCAACGGAATTGTTGTGTATTTCGCGAGTTTCATCATCAATGGTGCCGGGAAGAGGAGTAAATTCCCAAAGACCGTTGATTTCAGGTGCGAAGATAATAAGTGTGTTGTAAGAGGTGAAGTCCTGTACAGCGATAGGCATTTCACCGGAACGGAAACGGTTTGCAAAGTCATATGTAATCGGGAAATCATACATAGTGAAGAATTGGCAAACTTCCTTGAACTTCGCAAGAGAAACGTCAGAATCGAGGTTAATAGTCATACCATCGGTTTTAGGAATGGTATTTCCCTCTTCGTCAATGTAGGTCAAGCCTGCGTCGCTAATCTTCTGATCTACTTCAGCGAGCTGTTCCGAGCTGATGTTATCATAATCATCACCCTCGTAATAGTAGCGTCTGAACAAATCGAGATAATAGTCATAGTCGCCCATATCGTAAAGAGGTTCATCTTCTTGATACATCAAGAACATAGAACCACCGGTACCCTGAGGGAATCCGATATCAAGGGAGTTAGACTGAAGGCTGTACATAATATCATAGAAGTCATCCCAAGTGTTGGGAACTTCGATACCGAGTTCAACAAAGATATCTTTGCGGTAGAACATCATCGCGAAGGACATCGTCATAGGCAATGCATAGGTTTCGCCGTAAAGTGTAACAGGAATCAAAGCTTCATCGGCAAACCAAGACTTTACTTCGTCAAAATCTTTAATGGTTCCGCTTTCAATAAGTCGGTTAAACGCGGGATATTTATATTCGCCGGATTCGTTCTTAGAATTCCAAACGGAGTTTTCGAGATCGGTAAAGTCATAACCGATCTTTGTGTTTCCGCCCTTGTGGTTCAAAGAAAGAATAGCAGAACGAATTGCATAGTTTACAGGGTCGCCCTGAGCGCCGCCGAGATAGATATCGGGACCGGTACCTGCAAGTGTAGCAGGAAGAAGTGTGCCGGCTGCAACAAGCTGGATGTCAACTGCAATACCTTCATAGTTAGGAGTGAAGTTATCATCAACAAGAGTTCTCAAAATCTGCGCCTGGTCTCTGGAAGAAGCGGTCCAAACAACAACGCTTACGTCATTTGCGGAATCGCCGTCCTCAGAGGTGGTACCAAGGCTGTTATAATCACTAAAGAAGGACATATAGAACTTCTTGATTTCATACCAAAGGTTTTCGAAGAAACCGGGTTCGGGATTGGGGCTTTCGGATTCAACAGCCTGAACACTGATATAGTCGATGCTGAGAGGCTGGTTCTGTGTATTGGAAAGCCAGGTACCGAGAGATGCGGTATAGTCCTTAAGTGTCTTCATCTGCGAAGCAATGGTAGAAGGATACATACTCATACGTTCGCAGGTAAGAGAAACTCTGTCAAGAGTAGAGGAATGCTCACCCTTTTCGCCAACGAGTCTTGTGAGTTCTTCAGAAACGGCAGTCAAACGTTCGGACTCTTTTCTGAGACCCTTCAAAACGTCGGGAATGAGTTTATCGAAACCATAGTCGCGGTATTCGTCGGCATCGGGACCGGTTATCATAAGTATCTTACGATAATATCCGTTAAGGTTGGAAAGCGAGGTTTCAACGGAACGAAGAACTTCGGCCATATCACCAAGAACAACTTCGAGTCTAATGGTGTTAGGCTTACCTGCTTCAAGGTAGAACTTAAAGTTGGTAGTGCCATCGTTCAACGGTTCAGCAAGCCATTCGGTAGAATAGGAGAATCTAAGATTGCCCGCTTCTGCAAATGGCAGTTCGCCGTTAATGTATACTTTTCTGGAAACATAAATACCGGAATAGAAGTTCTGCTGACTTCTGGGTATAATATAATAGAAGCCACTTTCGGGAACTTCGATCTGCCATTCAATCCACTGACCAACATACTGCCACTTATCACCGCCGATTTGATTCAATCGAATAAGAGACGGATCCTGAGGTTCAGAGTAGCTGGAAGATCTGTCATTAAGAGCGTAGATTGTATTACCGGAGGTTAAAACAGAATATTCACCCTGAATCTTAAAGCTTTCGCTACCGGTATAATCGTTAGCATCGGAATGAGAGTTAAGATAATCCTCATATGTGCCAACAGAAGGCGCTTTTACAAGCTTAACGCTCTTGATAGCGAGAGGCTCTCTGATCGCCTGTAAGCTGAGAGTGTGTTCGCCCTTCGAGAAATAGAAGGACAAAGGTTCGCTATAGAAACCGGTGGAGTCATTGATATAGTCGCCGATCCACTGAGCAACAAGTGTCTTTTCGGGCTTTAATTCGTTGCCGTTAAGGTCGTTAGCAAAAAGACGTTCGCTGTCGGCAGACATATTCTCTTGGTTCAAAACGAAATCCAAGAACTGAGAGCCGTTGGACAGATAAGTATCTTTAGTGCCATCCTCGTTACGGATAGAATAGCCGTTATCATCAAGATAAGTATAAGCGTCCGCCCAAATCTTCTCGAACTTGACAGAACGAGCTTCTTTGTAAGGAACCTTACCATCAACGAGAACGTAACGTTCGGCAGCGGAAGATTTCGCCACCATATTGTCGCCGAAATCGAAGTTACCGGTATAGTACTCGATGAGAATGTTATATCGAGCAGCTTCCTCGAAATTCAATTTCCACGAAACGATACTGTTATCGCCGCAGATAAGAACAGGGCCGTTAGAATCCCCGAGGCTATCAACCGTAGTAATAGCGCCCAAAGACCAAACAACATCTTTCTGTTCTTCGGTTAATTCGCCGGTAGGTTTAATATCAACATAATCGAAAATATCAATTTCGATATCTGCTCCAAAGCCTACGTTGCCGTTATTTTCGAGATACTCCTGATACGTGGTAGCCGTAAGAACGTTTTCCACATCATCGAGAGAGGTACGGTACATAGACTCAGAACCGTTGAAGTAATCACCTACAGCAGATGCAGTTATACCGCCGAAGCTCGTAAACAACAACGAGAACAGCAAGGCATAAATGCACAAACTTTTGATTCTTCTGTTTCCAGTCATTTTGATTCCTCCTGAGAAGAGTGCTTTTTGATAGAGTGCACAAACGCACCACTATATATTTATGTATAGATATTAACACAGAGAGCAGTTTTTGTCAAGAGTGCATATAAAATCACCAGTAAAATAATGCAATTTACACACATCTTTCCACCGAGATAAATTTATACGTTTTTCGATGTTTTTTAGCAATTTGTTAACACTTTTTGCACAAATATAATTTTGCGCCATTATTATGTCATTTGATAATTTAAATTATATGAATTTATCGCAGAAACAACCATTGATTTTACAGTATTTTCGTCGTTCAAAAGAAACAACCATTATCATTTTGTTTGGACTTTGCGAAAATTAATAATTAACAATCCCACCTTATTATGCTCAAATAACAAATCCTCAAACGCAAAAAATTGCTCATTTTGACAAAAAATCATTGTTATTTATATACATATTTACCGTTCATATTTTTATATATAACAAAACATATGTTTTTTAATATGTTTAAAAGGGCGAGTTAAACTCGCCCAAATATTATTTTATAGGTATTTTTACCGAAACAACAAATCCTTTCGTTCCGTCGCCGGATACTTCATAAGTATATCCCGCGTTGGTAGGTACAGGAACCTTTGTAACGTTTGATGCCGTATCGGCAGGCACGTAATATATGACATAAAAGGTGTTACTTTCAATGCCACTTTTGAACTCTATGACCTTTTCGGTTCTGAGCTTATCCAAATATTCTTCCAAGCAGAACTTATAATAGTTCATATAATAGCTATGCCCGAAGCCAACATAGCGGAACAACCCCAAACCATCGGTATATCCGGTATAAACACTTTTCCCTTCGGGATAACGCTGAATTATGCCATATCTATAGGCTTGTTCAGCCAAAAAGCCGGATTTATCACTGGAAAAGTTACCTATTTCCAACGAATATCCTGTAGAAAGTTCCAAGGAACCGTTAGATGCCACACCGTCTTTTTTATCCACATACGCCTTTTGAATTAACACGCTATCACTTGTCATTGTATCTGCATATTTTACAAACAAATTGTCAAAATTCTTGAAGGCATCCTCGTGAATATCAAGGGCTACACCTGACAAGCCGTATTTTTTCGGCGTCATATTGGCATAGATATTTTTTAGCTTATCTTTGTTAACAGTGGCAAAGTATTTATTATCGCTGTTTAATACAGCCAGAGTGCCATCCCCTATTTCGCTGTTTTTAATTTCTATATCAGAAAAAGTGAACGCGTGATAATATTGCGTGTCCTTAGGCTTTTCGGGAACAACAACGTCAGGTACGCTTATTTCGGTTGAATTTTCGTCGCTTTCTTCTACAAAAGAGGACAACAGAGATTCGTCGGAAGATTTATCAAGCAGCCCGTCGGACGAACCGTTTGAAAACTTAAGCAACGCGACAACGAACGAAGCCATCATTACCACGGCGACAACAAGAGCTATCAACGGTATATATTTTTGGTTATAAGTATTTCGGTTTTTATTGTATAAATCGGAATTTGGTTTATTTTGTTCTTTTTCCATATCGTTTCCCTTTTACGTAAACTCACATTAGGTTTTACATACATTATATCACTTTTTCAAAAAAAGTAAATAGTTTGCAAAATTTTTCTGTCGCTCTTTGGGCAATATATATTTGTATGACAATTTATGCGTTTATTATTGAAACTTTGCTAAATTCGTGTTATAATATATAAAATTATAGGAATATACTTTATACGAGGTTATGATTATGGCTATAAGCACAATTTATTCGGCTGCAATTAGAGGCATAGACGGACTTATAGTTACCGTAGAAGCCAGTAATGCCGCCAGCCCTAATCCTCGAATAGATATAATCGGTTTGCCCGACGCCGCTATTAAAGAATCGCAAGGACGTGTTCGTTCCGCTGCACGCGCCTGCGACCTACCTTTGAAAAAAGGTGTTGTAACCGTTAACCTTGCACCTGCAGATATCCGAAAGGAAGGCACGGTGTATGACCTTCCGATATTATTATCCTTGTTAGATATTCCGGGATTGGAAAGAATCGATTTTTCGGATGCCTGTTTTTTAGGCGAGCTTTCCCTTTCGGGCGATTTACGCCCCATAAGCGGTGTTTTGCCAATGGCAGTTGCCGCAAGGGATTCCGGATTCAGGTCCATATTCGTTCCCGCAGAAAATGCCTGCGAAGCATCTGCCGCTTGCGGTATTACCGTATTTCCTGTAAAAAATGCTTTACAGGTAATTAATCATTTTTTGAATAAAAAGAGAATAATTCCCGTACGATTTGATAAAGACGATTATTTCGGTGTAGCCGACAACATTTTGTTAGACTTTTCAGACGTTAAAGGGCAAGAGGGCGCAAAGAAGGCTTTGGAAATAGCCGCGGCAGGAGAACACAACGTTCTTCTTATCGGTCCTCCCGGTACAGGTAAAAGCATGTTGGCATCGCGTGTTCCTTATATTTTGCCACCGATAACCTTGGACGAATCTATCGAAACTTCAAAAATATATTCAATCGCAGGACTTCACCAGGAATTAACACCTATTCTGGATCACCGTCCTTTTAGATCGCCCCACCATTCCCTATCTTCGGCGGCGCTTATCGGCGGTGGCACAAACCCAAAACCCGGCGAGATATCCTTAGCAAACAACGGTGTATTATTTCTTGACGAATTCCCAGAATTCGACAAACACAGCTGCGAGGTATTGCGGCAACCTATAGAAGATCGCAACGTAACAATTACGCGCGTGAACGCCACGGTTAATTACCCCTGCTCTTTTATGTTAATATGCGCCATGAACCCCTGCAAATGCGGGTATTACGGACATCCCACGAAACCCTGCACGTGTACACCGCAGGCGCGAAGAAGTTATCTTGCTATGATTTCGGGACCGATATTAGACAGAATTGACATTCAAGTTGAGGTTAACGCATTAGACTTTTCCGAGCTTGATACTACTATCGCCGCCGAATCCAGCGATAAAATACGCAGGCGTGTTAGCCGTGCCAGAGCCTTTGCAATGAAACGTTTCGAAGGCGAAAGACTCGCAAACGGACAACCATTAACCTGCAATGCAAGAATGCAGCCTAAACACGTTAGAAAATTCTGCACCTTTGATGACAGCGGAAGGGCCGTTTTGGAGCTCGCATATAAAAAATTAGGGCTTTCCGCACGCGGCTACGACAGGATATTAAAGGTAGCACGAACCGTTGCAGACTTTGACGAAAGTGAACTTATTAAGAAGGATCATATAGCACTTGCAGTGCAGTTAAGAAGTCTCGACAGAAAATATTTTAATAATTGATTGTTTACATAATTTTCCACATAACGACGCCTCGATGTGGAAAACTCGGTGGACAAGCGATGATTTTTAGACTAAATCTTTAAAAATCAACGGTGTATTAAGAAAAGTTTTCCACAAAGGTGGAAAAAGTCGGTGGAAAACTTTATAATAATTTAGAAATGAGTGTAATAATTAATGGATTATCAAGGCAACTATTTTCCCGATGAACCCGACGAACATCAGTCGAAAGCATATAAAATTATCAAAGGAACGTTCAAATGGATAATGTATGGAATTTCTTTTATAATTTATGCTTTGATTTTTGTAATTCTTTTTATAAATCGAGACAGCAAAATTCTGGAAAAGAACTATATTCACAATCTCTCGGAATACGAAAGCATCAATACCGAAGGAAACTCACTTTACAGAATCAATACAAAGATTTTTATGAACGAGGACGGCTCACTACAGTTACACAACCTAGATTATTCAGAGGAATTCAGCGTTATAGAAATCGGTGTTAAGTTCAATGCAAAGAAACTAACCGATGGCTTGCGAGAAAATGCATTAGATTTTGTTTTATCCGATGAAAACGGAAACATATATCCTATTATCAACACGATAAACGAAAGCAGAGGAAGATATGGTTTCAACCGAATTATGTTCGGCGGAATTAACATTGACCTCGATTCCAATGATTTAAGATACGATTCAGAGCATCCCACAGAAGCGCGCTCCAACGAGAAATATACCTTAAGTGTTTACAGAAAATCCGATAATTCATTGTTATACGAATTTTTAGTTTACGATAACACCACCACCTTTTCGCGCACCGAATACAACAAGTGATTTGGAGAACCAATATGACTAACGAAAACATCATTGAAATCAAAAAACAACAAAAAGGCTGGTTTGGAAAGGGATTTCTTTTCCTTACATTAATGCTGGTTTCTTTATACATCTCACTTATGCCTTTAATTTCCGCCTTTGCAAACAAAAACAGTAGTATATTTTACGTTGTCGGATTTTCGCTGTTTATAATTTTCACCTTTGCTTTTGTTTTAAATATATATAAAACATGCAAGCCTGATAACGCACTTGTACTTTCTGCCCGCGGTTTTATTGATTACATAAATATCGGTGAGGGTATCGAAATAGAATGGACAAACGTTACGGCAGTAAAAATGCTGGGTAAAACCAATATGCCTTATCTTGGCGTTACATTGGAAAACACCGATTATCTCATTTCCAAAATGAAGAAAAAGGCAGCGGCGGAAATGCTGGAGAATATTACTCAAAACCTCCCTACCGTTTTGATTTCTCAGAGCACTGTTAAAGCTCCTGTAAAAGAATTGAAGGACACCTTTACAAAATTCGTACGCGAAGCCAGATTATTGGAAAAGAACGCCCAACAAAAAACAAAGAGCAACCCATTTAGTACCGACGACGTGTTACGAGCATTCGGTAGGTTGCCAAAAGATGAAGAAAATAACGCACCCGAAAAGACCACATCCAATATCCCAAATATCGAAGTTACATCCGATGCCAACATCGGCGAAACCAAAGAATTCGGAGAAAATGCTAACGCTAGCGAGGGTGTTAATGTAAGCACGGCTACACGTGAATTCTCTTCTGTTGAAAACGTTACCCCTTCCATACCTGCGCCTTTTGAGGTACCCGGTGAAATCACTAACGAAGCAGCAAAAGACAGCACGAGCAAATCTGCCAGCGAGTCTTTCTACGAAGCGTTGCGGTCAAAGGCAAACGCAAAAAACAATACCACTTCTGAAGCTACAGCTTTAGCAAACGAATCTACCGAAGAAGCCTCTACCGAAGAACATATTGATTCGGATATTTCAAACGAAGAAATGCCCGAAGAAATGCAAGAATTATTGAATCGTGCAAAATCTTCAAAAATTACCGAAATCGAAGAGCTCCTCTCTTCAAATGACATCCCCTATTCCCTTTCCCGCGAAAAGTCGATTTCGGAGGTTAACTTAACTACAGAAAGCGAAGCCTTTGAAGAATCGGTGTTGGCAGACGAAACCGACAGCCAAGTTTCCGAAACGCCCGACCGGGATTCTTTCGAAAGCATTTCATTAAATATTTCTTTCGATGACGAAACCGAATTGCAAGCTTCCGACGATATGCCATCCCCTTCTCTTGAAAACCTATTTGACGACAATGACAACGATAACGAGAATTTAGACGTCAATATTTCTTTAGAAAGTGAAGAAAATACCGATACCGATGACGAGCCGGTTGACGACCTTGCGAGTATGATTGAAAAGGCGTTGAGTAACGTCGAAACCGATACACCCGATGATTCAAACGATGACAGCAACTTAGGCGACACAAAAGAGTTTATATTTAATCCCTAATCCATAACAACAAAAACACCCTCCTGTGGTATATGTTAACCACAGGAGGGAATTTTTTATGCTGATTATTTTTAATTGGATATAAAATTAATTTTCGGTGTAAAACTCTTTTTCAAGCAAAGGCAAGGTTGAAATATCAAAGCCTTCAAAAAATCCATTATCCATTTCAACACTGTCGTAATATTCAACGATATAATCAACCAATGCTTCAACAGCCAGCTTTTCTTCTATTGTAGAGTATACTTCGCTTGTGATTTTTTCTTTTTCAAATTTAATCTTTCTGTAAATCTGAGTACCGCTGGAGGCATAATCCTTCTCGTTATAAACATTATATTCAGCCTTTTTAAGCAATTCTACCAACGCGGCATAGCTTGTATCGTTTTTATCAATAAATGCAGGCTCAACAACCATATAATAGGATTTTTTATCATCCTTTGCGGGATAAGATTCAAGCTCACCGTTTTTAAGCTTCTCGAGAGTTTCAAGAGCTTCATTACGGATTTGAGCAACACTCATAGCCTTTTTAACGGTTTCTCTTCTATCACCTGTGGTCTTTCCGTCAGTACCAACAGTGCCCTTAAGATCAGATTCCTTAAGCGGAAGTTTTTCGATAATGTGGAAACCATATTCGGTTTCAACAATGCGAACCTCATTATATACCATACTAAAGGATTCAGTCTCAAATTCCTTTACCATTTCGCCTTTGGTGAAAACGTATTCGGATTGAACGTCCTCGTTCTCCGACAACAAATCCTCAAAAGTTTTTTCACCGGAGGTAATGCTGTTGAGAGCTTTTTCTGCCTTTTGTTTCTTGTCGGCTTTAACCTCGGCAGATACAGGCTTCATAGCCGAATCAACGGTTTTGTAAAGAATATGGCGCACCTTTACGAAATTTTTGTTAAAATAATCCGCTATGTCTTCATCGGAATAATCGAACATAACCTTAGTTCCGTTTGTGGAATCCACGTAAGAATAAACCGCGCCGTCAAAGTAAAAGTAATTTTCGGTAAAATAGTTCTCAATGCTTTCCTTGGAAATAGGCGCTGTTCCGTTTTCGCCGTATCTGGATTCATACAACATATCAAACATAAAAGAAAGTCTTTGATATCGTCTTATTGCATCACGGGTAAAGCCCATTTTTACCAAAGCAATATCGAAAAGGTCCTCGCCACCGTATGCATATTCTACGTCAGAAATATAGTTTTCGATAGTTTCTACATCGGATTCGTCGGAAATAGAAAGCTCTGCATCGTTACAAAGCTTTTCAACAATAAGTAATCTTTGTGCATACTCAACCGTGTATTTTTCAAGCAGGTCAGCATAAGTGGAATTTTCATCCACCTGCATTGCCAAAATGTCAGCCTCGCTGTAAACCTTGCCTGTTTGTTGATATAATTGATATTGTCGATTGTATATCTCAGTATCCTTTATAAACGTAGCAATACAGTTAAATTCATCCTTTGTCAAGCCAAAGCCCTCGTAGCTCATAACTACATCGCCTTCGCCGGCTGTATCACTTTTCTTACCGATGTCGCCGTTATTTTTGTTTTCTCCGCAGGCAACAAGAGAAAACAGCATAGCAATCAGCAATAATAACGCCGTCAGTCTCAACATTTTTTTCATATTTTAACAACCTTTCAATAATTCATATCAAACAGTATACAATATTATTTGCAATTTGTCTACTGATTTTTTATTATTTGGGAATATCTTTCTATAATTTTTTCGGATATATCTAATATTCTGTCTCCGTTTCGCAGCTTATACGAAATGTGAGGTTTCCCTCCCAGGGAAATCATAACAGCACCCTTAAACGGTTCTTCCGAAGCGATAACAGCACATTTTTCTATATCTATAGCGGGATTATAGAAGCTTATAACACGTTCTCTTTGTTCAATTGAAGTAAAGCCTAATTCCAAAGCAGTGTTACGCAATTTTGATATTCTGATTAAATTGCTTGTAGATTCGGGAATATCGCCAAATCGGTCGTTCAATTCATCAATCAAATCGTCGCTATCGTTTTCATCACAAACAGCGGCAATTTTTTTGTATACGTCGATTCTCAAGCGAGATGAAGTAATATAGTCCTCGGGTATGAAAGCATCTACAATCAGGTCTATAGTGCAGTTAACCTCTGCCTTAGGCGCAATTCCCTTTTCGGCGTTAATGGCATCCTCGAGAATTTTTATATACAAATCATAGCCAATCGCCTCTAAATGACCGCTTTGTTCAGCACCCAGCAAGCTACCGGCACCGCGAATTTCCAAATCTCGCATAGCAATTTTAAAGCCCGAGCCGAATTCGGTAAATTCGCGTATTGCCTGAAGTCGCTTTTCGGCAATTTCGTTTATAATACTTCCCGCTTTATAGGTTAAATACGCATAAGCCTTGCGTGTAGACCTGCCGACTCTGCCGCGTATTTGATGAAGCTGCGCAAGTCCCATTCTGTCCGCCTGTTCTATAATAAGCGTATTTGCGTTGGGAACGTTAATACCTGATTCTATAATCGTGGTACACACCAAAACATCAATCTTGCCGTCCACCATATCAGACCAAACGTCTGAAAGCTCTTCTTTATCCATTTTTCCGTGGGCAACCGCAACGTTACTGTCGGGAAAAGCGTTTCGTATAGAGGCGGCTTTTGAATAAATAGAATCGACAAAATTATGCAAATAAAACACTTGACCGCCGCGCCTTAACTCTCGTCGCATCGCCTCTATCAATATTTCATCATCCTGTTCTAAAACAAAGGTTTGAACAGGAACACGGTCGATAGGTGCTTCTTCCAGAACAGACATATCGCGAATACCGCTTAATGCCATATTTAAGGTACGCGGTATGGGGGTTGCGCTAAGCGTTAAAACGTCAACACCTTTTGACAGTTCTTTAAGCTTTTCTTTGTGAGTTACACCAAAGCGTTGTTCCTCATCTACAACAAGCAACCCCAAATGTTTAAATTCGATATCCTTTTGTAACAGCCTGTGTGTACCGACAACAATATCCACCTTGCCTTTTTTCAGCCCATCCAAAACTTCCGCTTGTTCTTTAGGGGTAACAAAGCGAGAAAGCATGGCAATTTTCACAGGATATCCTCTGAAACGCGCCATAATCGTCTGGTAATGCTGAAAAGCCAAGATCGTTGTAGGAACAAGCACTGCTGCTTGTTTACCGGCAAAGACGCATTTGAACACCGCGCGCAAGGAAACCTCAGTCTTACCAAACCCAACGTCTCCGCAAAGCAATCTGTCCATTGGATAGGGGTTTTCCATATCCTTTTTAATTTCATTGGCGGCACGAATTTGACCGTCGGTTTCTACATATTCAAATTCGCTTTCAAATTCATCCTGAAGTTCATCGTCAGGCGGAAAAGAATACCCTATTAAGCTTCTGCGTTCGGCATATAGCTTAATTAATTCCTTTGCAATATTGGAGGCGGATGCCTTCGCTCTTGCCTTGGCGCGCTTCCATTCCGCACCGCCCATTTTCGAAAGTTTGGTATCCTCCGATCCGATATACTTGCTAACCATATCGAGCTGATCGCAAGGTACGTAAAGCTTTCCGCCGTCGGCGTATACCATCTTTATAAAATCCCTTGAAACCCCTTGTGTTTCAAGATTTTGAATACCGTCATAACGTCCGATACCGTGATTCACATGGACAACCAAATCGCCTATAGATAAATCGGCATAGGACGCGATTTTTTCGCCCTTTGAAGTCTTTGCACCGCGCCGTCTGTGTCGCATTTCTTCACGAGGGCGCAATGACATATAGTCGGTCAAAAGAACAAAACCGCATTTAGGAAGCTCGAAGCCTTGTTTAAAAACTTCACTGCCGTAAGAAACAACTGCCACACGGCCTTCATACAACGTTCCGCTGTAAGGAAAAGCGGGTATATCTTCACCAACAAGCATATCTATCATCGCCGATGCAGAGTGCTCACTCGAACACATCAGCAATATCTTCCGCGAAGCAGAAATATAATCTTCTATATCCTCCAAGAAAACGTCTTTTTTCTCGGTCATCGGCATAGTTGACTTTGTGAGGAAATTATATAACGATCCTGCGCCGATTTTATGACCAGAGCTTTGGAATACATCTACGGCAATAGCGTCCTTTTTGAAATATGAAAATAAATCTTCTTCATCGCAAAATGCTTGACAATTCTTTGATTTGCATATTCCAACCGAAACCATTGATTCAATAACACCGTTATTAACCGAAGTAAAGTATTTTGCACGGTCATATATACGTTTTTCTTCAAAAAGAAAACACATTTTATCATCGATATAATCCAATAAAGTTTTCTTTTCTTTATAAATAAGGGAAAAATATTTATCTGCAAATAAATTTCTATCGCCGCGTTCTAATGCGGCAAGTTCGGAAAATAGTGTCTGACGATTCTTTTCTGTGCCTTTAAAAGAAGATATCATTCCATTTATTTCACGGGATATGGCTTTTTGCGCCGCCTCATCTGCCATTAATTCGTTGCAAGGAATAACTTTTATTCGTTCCAGATTCTCTATGCGACGTTGAGACACGGTGTCAAAAAGACCGATTAAATCAACTTCATCGCCAAAAAAGTCTATTCTGGCAGGATAGGAATAATTAGGTGAAAAAATATCTACTATTCCGCCGCGTACAGAAAACTGACCAACGCCTTCTACAATATCCGTACGGGTATATCCCATAATCTCGAGCTTTTTGCATATATCCGTTTGGGAGAAAATACCGCCTCTATGAACAGAAAAGCAATTATTTTCAAATACATCTCGAGGCATAACGTACTGCATTAACGCATCGGGAACAGTTACGATAACCTCATAATCCCCGTCTATAACCGAGCTTTGAACCGAAAGACGTTCGTGCTCCCATTCTCTTGAATAAGCAAGTATGTTTTCAAAAACAAAATCGCGGGATGGATAATAAATAACCTTATTGAAAAACATTTTTAAAGTTTCCGCAAGAGAAATCGCTTCCTTTTCTTCGGAAACAACGATAACACCCTTTTTATTAAGTTCTTTAAGTACAGAGGCGATAAAAAAAGGGCGCACAGAATCGCACATACCGGTAACAACAGCGGGTATGTGTGATTCCGAAAGGTTATTTAATAACGCTTTATATTCGTTATCGTTTAAAAATTGTTCAAGAATATTTTTCATTACTTATCACAACTGTTTTCCATTCCTAATGGGTTGAAAATTCTGATACTTTCTTCAAGTCCGTAGTAAAACATATAGGTAAACGCATCGCGTATAGACGGAAATTTACTGCTTATTTTCTTATATTCATCTTCGGGAATAATTTCAAGAACGTATCGTGAAAGCTCGCATTCCTCGGGCTTTAAGCCTACTCCGACTTTAATTCTGATAAAATCGTCTTTACCCAGATATTCTACTATGGAACTTAATCCTTTATGCGCAGACATATCTCCGCCTTTTACAATTTCAAAACAACCAGAGGGCAATAAGAGATCATCGTGGATAACAACGAGCTGTTTTGATTTCATACGATAATAATCCAACGCGTCCTCCACAGCCATTCCCGAGTTGCTTATATACATTTGCGGTTTTAAATAAAGAACAACGTTATCCTCAAGAACGCATTTATCCGTTAATGAAGAATGTTTTGCTTTCCTACAGCCAAAATTCATCATGCTGTCATTGTTCAAATAATCAATGACCTTAAAACCGATATTACTACGAGTATTTTCGTATTTAGGGCCGGGATTGCCCAAACCAACAATTATATAATCGGGAGACATACCGCGATTTATTCCCAATCGATCCATCTTAGAAACCTCAATTTCAAAATAATCGTATTTATTAGTTTAAACCCAAACTGTTTTTTTGTCAAGGATGTAATAAATAAACGGGGTTATTCACAGAGTTTTTAAATTTTAAGAATTCTATTGACAAATATAGGAAAAAATATATAATAAATATGTATAATTTTAAAGTGGAGGCAAAAAATGTCTAATAAGTACGTTTATCTCTTTTCTGAAGGCAATGGCAAGATGAGAGAACTTCTCGGCGGCAAGGGTGCTAACTTGGCCGAGATGACCAACCTCGGTCTCCCTGTTCCTCAGGGTTTTACTATAACCACAGAAGCTTGTACTCAGTATTACGATGACGGCGAAGTTATCAATGCTGAAATTTCCGCACAAGTTGTTGAATATATTGCCAAGATGGAAGCTATCACCGGCAAGAAGTTCGGTGATAAAGAAAATCCCCTTTTGGTTTCTGTTCGTTCCGGTGCAAGAGCATCTATGCCCGGTATGATGGATACCATTCTTAACCTCGGTCTTAACGAGGAGGTTGTAGAAGTTCTCGCAGCAAAATCCGGCAACCCCCGTTGGGCTTGGGACTGCTACAGAAGATTCATTCAGATGTTCTCCGACGTTGTTATGGAAGTCGGTAAGAAATATTTTGAAGAATTAATCGACAAAATGAAAGAGCAGAAGGGCGTTACTCAGGACGTTGACCTTACTGCAGAAGATCTTAAAGAGCTTGCTAATCAGTTCAAGGCTGAATACAAGGCCAAAATCGGCGAGGACTTCCCCACCGACCCCAAGGTACAGTTAATGGCGGCTATCAAGGCTGTTTTCCGTTCTTGGAACAACGAAAGAGCAAACGTTTACCGCCGTCAGAACGATATTCCCTATTCTTGGGGTACTGCAGTTAACGTTCAGGAAATGGTATTCGGTAATATGGGTAACACTTCCGGTACCGGCGTTGCGTTCACCCGCGACCCTGCCACCGGCGAAAAGAAGCTTATGGGCGAATTCCTTATGAACGCACAGGGCGAAGACGTTGTTGCAGGTGTTCGTACACCTCAGAAGATCGACCAGCTTAAGGAAATTATGCCCGAGGTTTATGACAGCTTTATTGCAATTTGCAACAAGCTTGAAGACCACTATAGAGATATGCAGGATATGGAGTTTACTATCGAAGATAAGAAGCTCTTTATGCTCCAGACCAGAAACGGTAAGAGAACCGCAAAGGCTGCTCTTAAGATTGCTTGCGACCTCGTTGCCGAAAATATGATTTCCAAAAAACAAGCTGTTGCGATGATCGATCCTCGTAACCTTGATACACTTCTCCACCCTCAGTTCGATGCAAAGGCACTTAAAGAAGCAACACCCGTTGGTAAAGCACTTGGCGCTTCTCCCGGAGCTGCTTGCGGTAAAGTTGTTTTCACTGCAGACGATGCAAAGGCTTGGGCTGACAACGGCGAAAAGGTTATTCTTGTTCGTCTTGAAACCTCTCCCGAAGATATTGAGGGTATGATGGCAGCTCAGGGTATCTTGACCGTTCGCGGCGGTATGACCTCCCACGCAGCCGTTGTTGCAAGAGGTATGGGTACCTGTTGTGTTTCCGGTTGCGGCGACATCAAAATGGACGAAGAAAACAAGAAATTTACCCTTGCAGGTAAAGTATATTCCGAAGGCGATTTCATCTCCCTTGACGGCTCTACCGGTTATATTTACGATGGTGTTATCCCCACTGTTGATGCAGCTATCGCTGGCGAATTCAAGCAGATTATGGAGTGGGCAGATGAATTCCGCACTATGAAGGTTCGCACCAATGCAGACACCCCCGCAGATGCTAAAAAAGCACGCGAATTGGGCGCAGAAGGTATCGGACTTTGCCGTACCGAGCATATGTTCTTTGAATCCGACCGTATTGCCGCTTTCAGAGAAATGATTTGCTCCGACACCGTTGAAGCAAGAGAAGCTGCTTTGGAAAAGATTCTTCCTATTCAGCAAGCTGACTTCGAAGCGCTTTATACCGCCCTCGAAGGACTTCCCGTTACCATCCGTTTCCTTGATCCCCCCTTGCACGAATTTGTTCCCACCGAAGAAGAAGATATTAAGAAGCTTGCAGAAGCACAGGGCAAGAGCGTTAAGGAAATTAAAGATATTATCGTTTCCTTGCACGAATTCAACCCCATGATGGGCCATAGAGGCTGCCGTCTCTCGGTTACCTATCCCGAAATTGCAAAGATGCAGACAAGAGCAGTTATCCGCGCGGCAATTAACGTTCAGAAGGCACATCCCGATTGGACTGTTAAGCCTGAAATTATGATTCCTCTTGTTGGCGACGTTAACGAATTCAAGTTTGTTAAGAGCATCGTTGTAGAAACCGCAAATGCAGAAATTGCTGCGGCAGGTTCTGATATTAAGTTTGAAGTTGGTACTATGATAGAAATCCCCAGAGCGTGTCTTACTGCTGACATTATCGCTCCCGAGGCTGATTTCTTCTGCTTTGGTACTAACGACCTTACCCAGATGACTTACGGCTTCTCCCGTGATGATGCAGGTAAGTTCCTTGATTGTTACTACAAAACCAAGATTTTCGAAAACGATCCCTTCGTTAAGCTTGACGTAAGCGGCGTTGGTAGACTTATGGAAACCACGATCGCTCTCGGTAAACCCGCTAACAACAACCTCCACGTAGGTATTTGCGGCGAACACGGCGGCGACCCTGTTTCTATCGAGTTCTGCAACAAGCTTGGTCTTGATTACGTTTCTTGCTCTCCCTTTAGAGTTCCTGTTGCGCGTCTTGCTGCTGCACAGGCTGCTATCAAATATGGGGAGGACTAATCTGTACTTCAGTTTTAAGGTTAATTTCGACCAAGCAGAAGCATACAGAAAATCAACAGACCAATATCTTCGTGCAAAACAGTGGGAAGAC
>SVQU01000001.1 GCA_015065165.1 Oscillospiraceae bacterium
ATAGATAGCGATATCGTGTGTTCTCATTATTATACAACCGATGTTACGACGGGCGTTATTAAAAAATGGATGTGTTATCCCGAAACCTTTGACAGAGAATATACTTTAAGTGAAATGATGTCGCGTTGGGATGATTTTTCAAGATGTATGTCTTTCCACGGCGTTACATATAAAACGTCATTTTATAAATCTGCAGGCTATAAATTATCAGAGAAGGTCTTTTATGAAGACCACGAATATTCTACTTTTCCTGCAGCTTTAGCTTCGTCTGTTTATCCTATTGATAGTTTTATATATAATTATCGAATAGGTGATGAAGCGCAGAGCGTATCTGAAAACAATCGACTTTTACGTGTGGATGATACACTTGTAGTTTTGGAAAGAT
The DNA here is from genome assembly GCA_015065165.1 of Oscillospiraceae bacterium. Classification (GTDB taxonomy): domain Bacteria; phylum Bacillota; class Clostridia; order Oscillospirales; family CAG-382; genus Coliplasma. Next base: position 386 of record SVQU01000001.1, read on the forward strand.
TGACGAGCGAATACACTAGGGTTGCGAAGAATGAATCTGTTAGTGAATTTATATGTCAAAAAATCAAGATACTTCTTATGAGTTATTTGACAACGGTTTTACTTGTTGAGAATAATAAAAAGTATGGTAGAAGCAAAGCTAAAGATATTATGCTTTATTTCAAAACAAAGATCACTCGTGTTTATGAGCTCTCTTTGAAGCAATACAAAGTTTTTCGCTTATTTAATTTGTTGGGCATAAGAAAGAAAACTTTTGATAGACTTTTACACTCTAAGCTTTATCGTAAATTAAAGGGCACTCGTGATTTCGATTGAGGTTATATTATGAATATAAAACAAAATAAGTTCGCTCAATATTTAAGCGAATTTTGGAAATATAAAGATTTATTAAAATTGTTGGTTAGCAAGAATATTAAGCTGAAATACCGTCGCAGCTTTCTGGGGTATTTGTGGAGTATTTTAAACCCGTTGTTTATAATGATTGTAATGGCGGTTGTGTTTTCCACAATGTTTAGAAGGTCTATTGAGAATTTCCCGCTATATCTTTTCTGCGGACAATTACTTTTCAATTTTATGAACCGTTCTACAACTCAGGCAATCTCTTCGATTACGGGTAGTGGTGCGTTACTTAAAAAAACATACGTGCCTAAGTATATTTTCACACTTGCGCGCATTACCAGTGGGTTGGTTGATTTGTTGTTTTCCTTTGGCGCGCTCCTTATCGTAATGATCGCTACACGGGCATCGTTTACATGGCATGCGCTGTTGTTTCCTTTGGTTCTTGTTCAACTTTATTTTTTTTGTGTGGGGCTTGGACTTTTCCTTGCACAAGCCAACGTGTTTTTTAAAGATATACAGTATATATATAATGCAGTTACCACAGCTTGGATGTATCTGACACCTATTTTCTACGATATACAGATGCTTCCGGAAAAATTACAATGGCTTGTGAAACATTTTAATCCCATGTATTTTTATGTTGGTCAATTTAGAGATCTTGTTTGGGCGAACCGCTTGCCCGGTTTCGGAATTGTAGCTGCGGGGTGTCTTTGCGCAGTTCTGGCGCTGATTATAGGCGTATGGAGCTTTATGCGTTCGAAAGATAAATTTATTTTATATATTTAGTTACAGGCGTGTGTTGCCTAGGAGTTATGATATGGGAGAAAAAAGACTGATGGTGGACGTGAATGACGTTACCATTCGATTCAATCTTGCCAGTCAAAAAATTGACAATTTAAAAGAATATTTTATAAAGCTTGTAAAAAGAGAATTAATGTTTCAAGAATTTCTTGCTGTAAAGAACATCAATTTAAAGGTTCACGCAGGCGAGGCTTGGGGTTTAATTGGCACTAACGGTTCGGGTAAATCGACCCTTTTAAAAGCGATCAGCGGCATTTTGAAGCCTTATAAAGGCAATATAACCGTTAACGGTTCCGTAGCGCCTCTTATTGAATTGGGTGCAGGCTTTGATAAGGATATGACCGCAAGAGAAAACATTTTTCTCAACGGTTGCGTATTGGGCCACACGCAGCAGTATATGAAGGAACATTTCGATGAAATCGTGGATTTTGCCGAATTGCACGATTTTATAGATTCCCCCCTTAAGAACTTTTCTTCGGGTATGCGTGCACGTCTCGGATTTGCTATTGCAACTATGGTTAAACCTGATATACTGATAGTGGACGAAATACTTGCGGTTGGCGATATTAAGTTCCGCCAGAAATGTATGAAGCGTATGGACGAAATGCTCTCTAACGGAACTACACTTCTTTACGTTTCCCACTCTATAAACGAGGTTAAACGACTTTGCGACCATGCACTTTGGATTAATAAGGGTGAAGAGGTAATGCAAGGTGAAGTAAACGAGGTTTGCGATGCTTACGTGAAGGAAATGAAAGGTTGAGTAGTATGAGCGTGTAACGCTTTAGAACGTATTTTATTAAGTGCAATTGAATGGGTTCATTAGTTTAGTGATTCTTTTGCTTTTACTACCAAGAAATTGGATATAGATTTACTCTATTTCCCATTATCGGTTGAAAACTTATACACATAGTTTTTTGCCAAAATTTAAGAAGCTTAAAACATTGGTAAAAAAAGTCTGTTGCAACACAGTTGCAACAGACTTTTTATTATTCGCCTAATCTTTTCTTTAGCTCGTCGATTTGCTGATCTTTTGCAGCAAGTCTACGTTCCATAGTACGAAGTCTATGTCTTAAACCAAGCTCCTTACGTTTTCCGTCAACTATAACAGTACGTATAGTATCTTTATTTTGTTTAGACGGGGAATTAAGAGCGTTGATAAGCCATTTGTTAGCACGTTCGATTTCGGGCTTAAGCTTAGCATCAACTGCATCATAGTCGATAGGCTGAAAAGCTCGGTCGGATTTGTCAACATCAAGAGGATCATAGAACAGTCTGCTGCTTAAACCCAACGCAGATGCGACTGTTTCGAATCTGGTTGCGCCGCGCTTTGCATTAATTAGAGCAGCATAAGGTCTCTTGTAAATTATACCAAAGCAAGTGCCATGATGTGAGTCGGTTAAAAGATATGAGCAGTGTTTGATATAATACAAGAACTGTTCTGAAGAAACTCGGGGAAGAATTTCGCCGGTATGCCATTTTTCTTTTGCCTGAGGATGTTCTCTTAAACCAAGCAAAACCTTAATTTTTAATCCTTCGCGCTTAGCAATAGCTTTAGCAGCTTCCTCTTTTTCGGGGGTCGGGTCAAGAATATAGCAAAGTAGATACTTATCGTCGATAGGATCATTTACGCTATTGCATAACACGTCATAGTCTTGTTCAGTACATAAGAACACAGGGTCCATAACCTGTTCGGCTTTGACATCGAATCGATTTTTACAAACCTGAACACCGCTTTTTTCACGAACACTAACGGCATCAAATCTTCTAAGGAAATCTCCTGCAGTCTCAACAACGTCATCGGGTGCATAAAAATCACTTTGTCCAAAGGAGGTGGAAAAAGCGATTTTTTTCTTATTTTTATCTACAAAATCCAAGAAGAAAGTGTATCCGACAAGGCTTGTGCTACCGCCTGTCCACATTTGGTCTGAGCCAAGCATGAAAGAATCACAATATTTATTAAAATCATCCATTTCGTCGAAGGTACGGGGTTTTCCGCAACGGAAATGTTTGGATAAGAAGTCAACGGTGAACTTGATTTCAGGTTCCCATGGATTACCGTCAGCCTTGGCTATAGGAATCATAATTACTTGCTTGTCTAATTTTTGGAGAATTGTTCCGAGTGCAAAGTAGGTAAGAGAACTACCGTAATTGGATGCAAACCACCAACCAACAATACCTACGTCAAACCTCATTCCTCTGCCATACTTAAGAGCTTCGTGATAACCTTTTTTGTCGATATTTGCGAAGAAAAACTTTCTGGATGGGTGAGGAGGGGCGGGATGATTTAACTGACCGTTATATTTTCTCAGTATTTCTAAAGGCACAGATTCGCAAAGTTTCATTTTAGATTTAACTTTATAAAACAAATCCTTGCCCTTTTCGCTGTTTACGAGGACCAGAGATGTGCCTTTTCGGTCATCAAATTTTGGATTAATGCGATGAACCTGCCAGCAGTCTGCGAGAGTAATGTCGGAAATTCGTTCTGCACGCGCATATACGCATTTACTACAATTTTCGCGATTAAACACGCCTTCGAGGAAACCTTTGTTCCAGGTACTTTCGTTCCACGGCGCCTTCTTGACTTCGCCGTTCTTGAGATATACAACGGTGGGTGTAGACCAGCCGTATTGTATTTTATCTCTGAAATTAACGTTTTCGATTTCTTTACCTTCTGTAAATTCTTTTAAGAAGGATTGATAAGCTTTTAAAGAATTTTGACCGTGGCAAACCAAGTCTGCAGTGTATAAATTATCATAATCCTTGCCTAAAAATCTGTACAAACCTGCAATTTGGCAGGGACAACCCGTGAAAAGAACCATTTTTCCGTTATCCAAACGGCGTTTGGCATTTCTAAAGGTTTCTTTGATATCACTTTGTACATATTTTGAACCGCGTAAAGCATCCAAAGCAGGGATGTTATCCGCCTCGATGTGATGCACTTCTTTAAAGTCATTGGTATATGCAGCGCCAAATACAACACCATTGTTCTTGATTACATATTCGGCAAGAAGGGTAAACATACCTCCCGAAGAACTTTTCATTCGAATTTCATCAGATGCCCAAACTGCAAAGCTTGGTGGCGTTTCGTGAAAATCTAACGGATTAAGAACGGGGCATGCACTTTGGCAGAGACCGCAATTAACGCATTTGTCGTTCAATTCCGGAAACATAAATCCGTCGTTATCGTATTTGATTGTAATTGCACCGACAGGGCACTTGTTATAACACGCGCCGCATCCGGTGCAGTTATCTTTACCCACGGTAATAATAGATTTGTTCATATATTACTCCTTATATGTTTGGAGTGGAATTAAATATAGCTTGAGATCAATTTCTTATGGGCAGAGGAGATATCTTCAAAATATTGGTCAAGTTCGTATTTTTTAATTTGTTCAACTAACAGCTTGTAAAGTTTTTTATGTTCCTTTACGCCCTTAGAACGTATACTGAATACGATGAATTCGATTAACCATTGTAGAAATTCTGTACCGTAAGTTTCTAACCAACCTTGTTGCTTCCAATATTCACAAATAACTTCGGTGGTTTCAAGATCCTGCTGGATTTTAGTGTCCATGTTTTTGAGCACCGTGTGCATCGCAGAACCTTTTCTGTACCAACGATAATTATATAATTGGTCTTGTATAAAGGAAAAATATGTTGCATTGGGATAGAACTTGAACAAGAAAATCAAATCCTCGCCGAGATTAATGCCATCATCGAATCTGATATTGTGTTCATCCAAAATTTCTTTTTTGAAGGCCTGGTGCCAAATAAATGGGCGTGTGGATTTTTCTCCAAAGAACATATTAGGGGAGAATTCCCAATAACGTCTGGTAGGGGCGTTTACTACTGAAAAGTGCCATTCTGTAGGATAAGGGTTATCGGGGAACAAATGAGTACTAAAAACTACAATATCCGTGGGCGCTTCCAAAGATTCGCACCATACACGCTCGCAGGCATTTTTGTCGAGAAAGTCATCTGCATCCAAGAACATTATGTATTGACCGGTAGCAATATCCAAACCGGCATTTCTTGCCGCAGAAATACCTTTGTTTTCTTGATTGATGATGATGAATCTTTTGTCTATAGCAGCAAATTCCTCTAGGATTTGCGGAGAATTATCTGTACTGCCGTCGTTGATGCATATGAATTCAACGTCATAAAGCGTTTGCTCAACACAACTGCTTAAACACGCACTAAGATATTTTTCTACGTTATAAACCGGTATGATAACCGAAATTTTAGCAGGTTGGATAGTCATTATTTTACCCTCCACCATATTTTTTTAAAGGCATATTTTATGGTATAGCCTAAGCCGTGGTCTTTTATACATTGAATGCCGCCGCTGATTTTGTTGCGAGGCATACCATTTAGTCCGTTGTATGTGTAGGGATCACCGGAGTTCTTCTTAGTGAATTCGGACGGTGCAGCCGCATCGGTTATAAACGGTTTGTTCTTTTCTAAAATGAAATTTCTGTGATATGCGTCAGGATTATCCAAAATCTGGTGAACACGTGCCCACTTGTACCACTCGAAATACTTCTTTTGAAGTGTACCATCGATTTTGTGGCTCATAAATTCATCATAAAGACGTCTGATGAATTCAGCTTGAAGCGGCTCGGACAAACGCTCGTAATTCCAACAGTAACTATCAAATTTGATGCGAACCATTAAAGGCTCCAATTTTCCCTTCAAAAGAGGATTTTCATCAAGGAAACGTTGGATTTCTGCATATTCATCACATACGCAATAAACCTTACCGGGATTGTTGATAGAAGAAGATTCGTTATCCTGACGATAGTGCAAGAAACATTCTTTCATCAAACGAACGCGTTTTGCACAAGACCAAACCTTAAAATTAAAGCTGGTGTCCTGGAAAGATGCGCCGGGGGTTTCGTTAAAACGTATATTGTGCTGTCTTACAAAATCTTTTCTGTATATTGCAGACCAAATCGTGGGTTTTATGTTAAAGAATTCAACGAGCTCCATATCAGATTTGAAATCTGCGGTAGGACAGAAAGTGCGAGAGCTGGCAACACGGGAAGCGATGGGGTTGGGAACGTTTCTTTCTTCACCTTTTGAATAGTAGAAGTAGAAGCCGGATTTTACTGCGTCGAGGTTGTGTTCTTTAGCGCAGGTATACAATTTTTCAAACATATCCAAATCGGCATAGTCATCTGACTCTATAATACCGATATACTCGCCGGTGGCCATATCAAAACCACGGTTCATACTCTCGCCATATCCACCGTTAGGCTTGTCAATAACCTTTATACGGCTGTCTTTTGCCTCGTACTCTTTAATGATAGAAAGGGTGGAGTCTCTAGAACCGTCGTTAACACAAATGATTTCCAAATCGGTAAGGGTTTGGTTAATTACGCTGTCAAGACATTGGTGCAGATATTTTTCTACGTTATAACAAGGAATAACAACAGATACTTTTGGTGAATTCATTCTCATTACCTCGTGTAATTATATTTTTTCTATGATAGACTTCAAATCTTCAAGCGCTGCAGCAATAACTTTATCCATATCGTAATAACGATACTGACCAAGTCTGCCGCCGAAAATAACGTTACCTTGTTCATCAGCAAGCTTCTTATATTCTTCGTAAAGTTTGCCGTTGGCTTCGTCATTAACGGGATAATACGGTTCCAAACCCGGTTTCCATTCTGCGGAATATTCACGGCTGATAACTGTGGTGGGTTGCTTGCCGAATTCGAAGTGCTTGTGTTCGATAATTCTGGTATAAGGCACTTCGCGTTCGGTATAGTTAACTACTGCGTTTCCTTGGTAGTCGTCGGTATCCAATTCTTCTGTTTCGAAATGAACGCTTCTATATTGCAGTGCACCGAGCTTGTATTGGAAATATTCATCTATACATCCGGTGTAAACGATGGTTTTAGCTATGTCGGGTTGTTCTTTAATGAGGTCGAAATAATCAACGTTCAAGCGAACCTCAACCCCTTCAAGCATTTTTTCTACCATTGCGGTATAACCGCCGATAGGAATACCTTGATAACGGTCGTTAAAATAATTGTTGTCGTAGATAAATCGGCAGGGAAGACGTTTGATGATAAACGCGGGGAGGTCTTTACAATCGCGTCCCCATTGTTTTTCTGTATAACCTTTCACCAATTTTGTATAAACGTCAGTGCCAACAAGGCTAAGAGCTTGTTCCTCTAGATTCTTGGGTTCTGTAATACCCAGCTCGGAAACCTGCTCGGCAATTTTTGCTTTTGCTTCGGCAGGTGTACGAATACCCCACATTTTTGAAAAGGTGTTCATATTGAAAGGAAGATTATACAGTTCATCCTTATAAACCGCTATAGGGCAGTTTATATAATTGTTGAATTCTGCAAATTGGTTGACATAATCCCAAACTTCTTTGTTGCTGGTGTGGAAAATATGAGCGCCGTATTTGTGTACGTTTATACCGGCAATATTTTCGGTGTAAATGTTACCGGCGATATGGTCGCGGCGGTCAATTACCAAACACGATTTACCATTTTTAGTAAGCTCGTGGGCAAAAACAGCACCGTATAAACCTGCGCCGACAATTAAATAGTCAAACATTTTTCTTCCCCCTTTATAAGCAAGAAACAATTATATATACAGTTGTTTACATTATAACACACAATATTTGAATTTTCAATATTTTTTTAAAATTAACTAACAACATTTTGTGGTTTTATACGGAAACAAAACACAATATGATACACATATTGTTTGCATCCCTAATATTAGGGATAGAAACCGAAGAAATGGCGTATAAAGCTCTCCACCGTATCTCTCGAGCATGTGCCTTCTAAGGTTTTGAATGGCTTTCCATCTTCAAAAATTATAACAGTGGGAAGTTTTGTTATATTATTTTCGGTGAAAATATCCGAGGCATATTCATATTCTACAAAACCGATACGTATCTTTTTATCATATTTTTTCGCGTAATAATCTAAATCTGAAAAAAGATTACGGCTTTGAGCATCCCAAACTGCACCAAAAACCAACATGGCAGGACATTTGTCTTTTGACAAAAATGATTCGTAGTTAAGATATCCGATTCTTATTGGTCTCATATTCTACCTTTCGATGCGATAAAGTTATCGTGTATATTTTATTACAAATAAAATAAAAAATCAACAAAAAAGAGAATCGGCGAACCGATTCTCTGATTTTGTTAAGATATTAGCCGTTAACGAGCTTGTTGATTTCTTCAGCGAAGTTGTCTTCTTTCTTTTCGATACCTTCGCCTCTTTCATACTTGATGAAAGATACAATCTTGATGTTGCCGCCAAGTTCTTTAGCAACGTTTGCGGTGTACTGACCAACAGTCATATCTTCATCCTTAACGTAAGCCTGGTCAACAAGGCAGTTGTTATCGTAGAACTTGCTGATTCTACCGATAACCATCTTTTCCTTAACTGCATCGGGCTTGCTCTTGAGCTTTTCATCGTTTTCAATCTGGTTCATAAGAACAGATTTTTCTTCTTCGATAACAGAAGCGGGAACTGCATCTCTGTCAACGTAGCTGGGGTTCATAGCAGCGATCTGCATACATACGTTCTTTGCGTATGCAACGAAAGCTTCACCGTTGATATCGCAATCGGTATCAAACTTGGTAACAACGCCTGCGCTGCCGCCACCGTGGATGTAGCAACCGGTAGAACCTTCGATGATATCGAAACGACGGATGCTCATATTTTCGCCGATGGTGAAGATCATGTTTTTGAGTTCAGCTTCAACAGTAACGTCGGTTCCGTTGTAGTTAAGACCGTTAAGAGCAGTAAGATCAGCGGGTTTGTTAGTAACGATGGTCTTAAGAATGCCCTTTACAAATTCCTGGAAGGAAGCGTTCTTAGCAACAAAGTCGGTTTCGGCATTAACTTCGATAATAGCGGTAACACCGTTTTCGGAAAGAATGTCTACAACGCCTTCAGCAGCAACTCTGTCTGCCTTTTTAGCGGCAACTGCAAGACCCTTTTCGCGGAGGTATTTGATAGCTTCGTCAAAGTTACCGTCGGTTTCTACGAGTGCTTTTTTGCATTCCATCATGCCGCAACCGGTTTTTTTACGGAGCTCCATTACGTCTTTTGCAGAAATATTAGCCATTGTTATTTCTCCTAATAATTTAAATTATTCAGCGTCAGCTTCAGCAGTAGATTCGGAAGAATCGGTGAGCTGTTCGCCCTGCTTGCCTTCGATGATAGCATCTGCAAGGGTAGCGGCGATAAGCTTAATAGCGCGGATAGCATCGTCGTTGCCGGGGATTACGTAATCAACTTCATCAGGGTCGCAGTTGGTATCAACGATAGCAACTATCGGAATACCGAGCTTCTTAGCTTCGTCAACAGCGTTCTTTTCCTTCTTGGGGTCAACAACAAAGATAGCAGAGGGGATACCCTTCATATCTTTGATACCGCCAAGGTTCTTTTCGAGGTCAGCCATTTCCTTCTGGAGAGCTGCAACTTCTTTCTTGGGAAGAAGGTCAAAAGTGCCGTCTTCAGCCATTTTGTTGAGGTTGTGAAGCTTCTGGATGGACTTCTTGATGGTCTTAAAGTTGGTGAGCATACCGCCGAGCCAACGTACGTTTACATAGTACATTTCGCTACGGAGAGCTTCTTCTTTAATTGCATCCTGAGCCTGTTTCTTTGTACCAACAAAGAGGATATTGCCGCCTTCAGCAGCGATATCACGAATGAAGAGATAAGCTTCTTCGATCTTCTTAACAGTTTTCTGAAGGTCGATAATGTAGATGCCGTTTCTCTCGGTGAAGATGTATTCAGCCATCTTCGGGTTCCATCTTCTTGTCTGGTGACCGAAATGTACACCAGCTTCAAGAAGCTGTTTCATGGATACTACTCCCATGTTTAACTCCTTCGGGTTATAACCCGCCACCGCATTGTGAATTTACCTTGCCATAATAACGCCAAAGCGCACCCGAGCAGGGCATATACGGTGTGTGTATTTTTGCCTAACGCAAAAGCCTTATAAGTATAACACGATTATTAACAAAATGCAATAGATTTTAATCAAAAAAATTCACAAATACAAGCTTTTTTTGCTTTATTTTCGGTTATTTCACACAAAATATAAAAAGACGGCGCGTTCTGATGTATTGCCCCTAATTGTACGGACAACGCAAAAGCCCCCCTATGGTATAATTAAGAAAAACCATAGGGGGGTTCTTATTTCATTGTCTGTTTTTAACCGTTCGGTAATTTAACTATTAATATTTTAATCTGTCGGTATATCTTATCTGGTTGGTTACAGTATGGTCAATAAGAGATACCGATTGAATGGCAGCATCTGCAACAATATACAGATATTCTCCAATATAAAGAGCTCTCGTTTTGTCAGTAAAAGCATTGACGTTTGTTTCATATAGCGGACAACTGAAGCTTCCTGCTTCTGTGATATTTTCCCCGTTAAAGCTAAATAATTCATACTCAATTGTCCAGTATGCGTATTCCCAATTCATCTTTCCGATATGTCGCTTCATAATGGGCAAACCAATTAAGCCTTTTTCCGCATCAATCAGAAGGGCTTTGTGGTTATAGATGGAGTTAGAGTCAACATATTCATCTTTTTCCCACATATAGCTTAATGTGTCTACGTCGAAAACATCCTTTGGATCCGTGATATCAAACATTGTTAATTTTAAACCGTTTGTTATACCTGTTTCGGGGTCAGCTTCGTAACCTATACCAAGCATATAGTCGTTACCGTAGTTTTGCATATATTCCGAAAAACCGTCTATTTTAAGCTCGGAAAGTGTTTTGGGGCTTTTTGGATCGGATAAATCAATTGCATACAATGGGTCGGTTTGTCTAAAGGTTACAACGTAAACAATATCACCCATAAATCTAACAGATTTTATTTCTTCAGAAATTCCTAAATCTTCGCTTTTTCCGATTATTTCTAATTCATTGTTTAAGCAGTATACATTATTAACTTTTTTTGATTTTACTTTTGGGATACCGTTTTTGTTTTTTCCTCTGTACCAATATAGCGAAGTGGTTGCAATTCGGAAAATTCCATCTTTTTCATCCATGGAAAATTGGTTCTTTTCGCTTCCATCAACGCATCCGGCGGCTGTTGCTCGTATTTCGCCGTCATTAAGGGCGATTTTGATAATTTTAGTATTGTTGGAGGGTATTGCGTTGTCAAGAGATTCTTCGGATTCCTCTGCTAAAATTCCGTTGCGTACGTTGCTTGTGATATAGATGTTTTTATTGCTACAATAGATATTTTTAACATTGCCCAAGATGGCCAAATCGGACGAAAGGGTTTTGCGTTGGACGTCATAAGCGCTTAGGATAGTATAAGAATCCGTAAAACTTGTGTAAGAATTGGTATAACAATCGGAAATAATTACGTCGGTAGGCTTGATGGGTATGCAGTTGATCGACGGAACAAATTCGTTTACTTTATTTTCCGTAAATGAAGATTCCTTGATATTGTCAACTTCATAGATGTACATTCCTGTAATTATATAAACTATACCGTCAACTACTCGACAGTTATTGAAATGTCCGCTTTGCGTGATTTCATCAACTTTCTTCGGATTGTTTCTGTCGGATATATCATAATAAATACAAGTAGTGTTGCGTGTTGTTTTTTCTATTGATGTGCATATAACGGCAAGTTGGTCTTCTATTAAAAGTATTTCCTGGGGCGAAAACTTGTTATCGACGTTGATTTCGTAAATAGTTTCCATTTTACCGTCTTTCGCGGAGATAATACTGATTTTGTAATCCTTTATGCGCAAATGGTAAATATATTTGCCGTCTGTTTTAACAACGTCGCCCTCTTGAACACCTAATACCTGATTGTTGGTGTTGGAATATTCGGGGGTAGAAGGAGTTTCGTTGGGAAGGAAGGGACGGACTGTATATTCGGGTACCAATGTTTCCATGCCGTCCACAGCTTCTTCTTCTGAAACGGCGTATTTCTGAGCATCTTTTACCGCTTTGTAAACTTCTTCGTAACTTTCGGCATATTTGAAGCCTTGTTGTAAAAGAGAAGACGTGATATCAACATCCGTGATACTTGAATCGCCGTCTTGGATATTAGGAACAGTAGGGTGATTTTCACTTTCGCTTAGTTTAAATGCAGCAAATACCGAAGTGCAAATAAGTGCAACAGACAGACAGGCAATTAAAGCAATTTTTAATGGATTCATTGATTTTGGTTTTGCGATGGCATTGTTTATAGCAGTGTTTAAGGCTTCTTCATTTACAGAAACCTTATCCATTGCGTTTTTATACTTTTTATCGAACATAAATTTCTTCCTTTCTTAACGGTATGTATCCTCTAACGAGAGCTTTAACAGCTTCCTGCCTCTGAATAAAAGTGATTTTACGGCAGATTCGCTCTTGTTCATTGTTTCGGAAATTTCTTTTACAGTCATATCCTCGTAGTAATAAAGGTGAATGGCTGTGGAAATGTCCTTTGGTAACTGCATAACTGCATCTAAAACCTCGCTGTCGCTCATTTCGTCGTAGGATTTTATGGTCTCATCAAGTGGCACAACCCTGCGTTTCCAAGCAGAGGTGAAAAAACTGTTGGTTCGGTTTATAGTTGTACGAATAAACCAAGCCTTTTCGTGCTCCGGAGTTTCGAAAACAGGGGAATACTTTACAAACCTTAGGAACACTTCTTGCATAATATCCTCGGCGTCGTGCACATTACCTGCACGCAGATATGCGATTTTATAAACGGTATCTGAATGTCTTAATAAAATTTCTTCGATTTCATTTCTATTGCGCAATAGACGTTTCGCCATTTTATCACCGCCTTCATACTATAAAACCTCATAACTATGGAAAAGGTTGCATAAAAAAGGAAAAAGTTTTAAAAATTCAAATCGGAGCCGAAAAATCGACTCCGATTTAAAAAACTATTTAAGTTTGTTATTGTTGTTTTTCATAACCGTTTTAATAAACATTACGCCGATTATCGAAATAACCGCAAACATAAGACAAATCGCTATTGCAAGCTCAACAGGGGAATAACCTGTGTTTGAAGATGCAACGGAAACGGCTTGGGAAATTTCAGAACCGTCGGCAAAGACAGTAACTGAAAATGAGGAAAGCGTAATTATTACCGCAACGGTAATTAAAAAGATTTTTTTCATAAATTAGAGCAAGGTAACTACGTCTTTGCCTTCTTCAAGACAAGCGAAGATATATTCACAGCACATAAGGAATCTGGGGTGATGGAAAGGACCTTTCCACATAGAACCCTTTTGTGTATGAGATACGGTGCCGTCTCTGTGGAGATAGCCGTACCATTCGCCGTATTCTTTATCTGCGAAATGACCGAAAGCATAGAAATGAGCTTTTTCAAACCATTTCCAATACTTTTCATCTTTGGTGATGCTGTATGCCAAAAGGGTAGCGATACAAGCTTCGTTATGAACCCACCAAAGCTTCATATCATGCTCGAGCTGTTCGCAAGGACGGCCCTTAACGTCGGCGAAGTAAATAAATCCGCCGAATTCCTTATCCCAGCCCCATTCAAGAGAACAATCAAGAATCTTCAACGCATTTTCAAGTAATTTCTTGTCGCCTGTGTAAATAGCTTGGTTCATAAGGAACCAGCTGTTTTCCATAGAGTGGCCGGGGTTGATGGTTCTTCCTGCGGGATTGTCGATAAATTCACCGTTAGGACCAACGGTTTCAAGAACGCAGTTCATTTCGGGCTTGTAGTGGATGTTAATGATAATATCAGCCATTTCCTGAGCAACAGCAGTATAATATTCTGCCTTTTCAGGGGCTGCGCGGCGAAGTGTCTGAGCACTGCTTATAAGCACCATGGGGTAGGAAACAGCTCTTTCCTGTCTGGTGGAAGCATAGCTTTTAGGTGTGATTTTAAAGGGGTCGGTGCTTCCGTCTCTGAAGATAGAAAGCATCATTTCAAAGCAGTCTTCAGCCTTTTTCAAAGCGTCCTTATCGCCGGTCATAATAGAATATTCCGCCATAGAAAGAACGTAGAAGCTTTCGGTGAAGAAGTAACGGCGCTTTCTCAAAGGCAAGCCTTCTTTGGTGAGAGTGAAATACATTCTGCCGTCGGTGTCTGCGATGTGTTTTTCAATAAAATCCTTGCCGAGCTTTGCAGCTTCTTCCCATTCGGGACGTACGCCGTAAAGATTGCAAAGATGAGAGAATGTCCAAAGGCATCTGCCCTGGAACCAACCGGATTTATCCGAGTTGTAGGATTTACCTTCTCTGTCAACGCTGGTGATATAGCCGCCGTTTTCCTTGTCAAGAAGGTCGCTGTTCATCCAAAACGGGATACAGTCTTTTAAAAGCTGGTCATTATAAAATTTGCGGTAGGATGCGAAAGTTGCCTTATCCATAATTTTTAACCTTTCTTTTGGAATAATTTGCACATTTTTATTCTAACACAAAATATATTCTTGTCAATAATTTTAACACAATATTTTCTTATATAAAATTGACAAAGTTGTTTTGTAGTGGTATAATATCTTGGATTTTAATGAAAAGGATATGTTTTGATGAAAAAAACAGTACTTATACTTTTGACGTTGGTATTGTGTTTGAGTTTGTCATCCTGCGATAAAATTCTTAATATGGCAAAATCTGCCGTTACAGGAGAAGAAGCATCGCGCCCTCCCGAGGACTTTATTGCAACCATAGAAGGCGAAGAATACACCTACGAACTGTATGACGAATACGTTAAGGTTATTGAATACGTTGGCGAAGGCGTAGACGTTACCATCCCTTCTGAAATCGATGGCAAGCCTGTTACGACTATCGGTACATTGTGCTTTTTTGAAAAGCCGATCGTGTCTGTAACAATTCCTGATTCCGTTAGAGTTATTGAAAACAGCGCGTTTTATTATGCGGATGTATTAAAAACCGTAACGATTCCCGACACAGTAGAAAAGTTGGAAAGCCGTGTTTTCGGTTGGTGCAACTCTCTTGAAAGTGTTGTGATAGGTAGGGGCGTTACGGAAATACCGGATTTTTGCTTTAACCACTGCATATCACTGACAGATGTTGAGATCCCCGAAAACATTACAAAAATCGGCGTGCGTGCTTTTTCATATTGCGATAAGCTGGAAAAGGTAGTTATTCCGAAAACCGTTAGTTCCGTTGGAGATCTTGCTTTTGTTTTTTCGCCGGCGCTTAAGTTTGTTGTAATTGAAAATGATGATATTGAGTTAGGAAAAAACATTTTGTCGGATTCTCCCGAAGCGGCGATTGTTTCTAAAGTTGATTCCAAATCTTACTATTACTGCGTTGAACAGAAATTACTTTGGACCGAAAGTATTGAAGCCACTCCCACTCGATTGGGTAATGAATAAAAAATATTTATCAAAGTTGTAAATTATACCCGAAAGGATTTTATAAAATGAAACCTATTTCTCTTAACGAAATACGCAAAAAGTATCTGGAATTTTTTGAAAGCAAGGGACATCTTTGCTTGAATTCTTTTCCTCTTGTTCCGCAAGATGACGATTCTCTTTTGCTAATTAATGCCGGTATGGCACCCCTTAAAAAGTATTTCACAGGCGAACGCGTACCTCCTCGCAAGCGCGTAACCACTTGCCAAAAGTGCGTTCGTACTTTGGATATTGATAACGTTGGTAAAACTGCACGCCACGGCACTTTCTTTGAAATGCTCGGCAATTTCTCTTTTGGTGATTATTTCAAGGAAGAAGCAATTCCGTGGGCATGGGAATTCCTTACCAAGGTTATGGAAATTCCCGAAGACCGTTTGTATCCCAGCATTTATGTTGAAGACGACGAAGCATTTGATATTTGGGTAAAGAACGGTATACCCGCAGACAGAATCGTTCGTTTCGGAAAAGATGATAACTTCTGGGAAATAGGCTCCGGTCCTTGCGGCCCTTGCTCTGAAATTTATTTTGACCGCGGTGAAAAATACGGTTGCGGCAAGCCCGATTGTAAGGTTGGTTGCGATTGCGACAGATTTATCGAGGTTTGGAATATAGTATTTACTCAGTTTGACAGCGATGGTGCGGGTACATATACAAGACTTGCAAATCCTAACATCGATACAGGTATGGGTTTGGAACGTCTTGCTTGTGTAATGCAGGACGTTGGCAACCTTTTTGAGGTTGATACTAACAGAAGTATTCTTGATAAGGTTTGTGAGCTTTGCGGTAAGCAATATAACGGTAGCGCCGCAGATAATGACGTTTCTATTCGTGTTATAACCGACCATATTAAAACTGCTACCTTCCTTATCGGTGATGGTGTAATTCCTTCCAATGAAGGCAGAGGATATATCCTTCGCCGCGTTTTGCGCCGTGCAGCACGTCATGGTAGATTGCTTGGTATTAAAGGCACTTTCCTTGGTGAAGTTTGCGACGTGGTAATTGCTAACAACTGTGAGGCTTACCCCGAACTTTCCGAAAGAAAAGAATATATTAAAAAGACTATTAAGGCCGAAGAAGACCGTTTTGCGCAAACCTTGGATTCGGGTCTTGCAATTCTTGAAAAAATGCTTGCAGATGCCGAAAAGAACGGCGAGAAAACACTTTCGGGCGAAAACGTATTTAAGCTTTACGATACCTATGGATTCCCCATTGACCTCACTAAGGAAATTACTGAGGAAAAGGGAATTGAGGTTGACGAAGCAGCCTTCCGTGAGCTTATGCAGGAGCAGAAGAAGCGCGCTCGCGAAGCAAGAGCTAATATCGATGCGGGCTGGGCTGGCGATGCTCTCGCAATGATCGATAAATCCAAGGCAACCGAGTTCGTTGGTTATACCGAAAACGAATGTGATTGTAATATTGAGTACATTATCGCAGACGGCGAGGATGTTGGTGTTCTTACAGGTGGTAAAGCAACCATTATACTTGATAAAACCGCGTTCTATGCGGAAAGCGGCGGACAGATTGGAGATCAGGGTTACATCAAAACCGCAAAGGGAATTTTCCGTGTTGATGATACACAGAAAACTCCCGAAGGACAATATCTCCATATCGGTGAAGTAATTGAAGGTACTATTGAAAAGGGAAGTGCTGCCGCATCCATCAACGTTGAACGTCGCGATGCGATTCGCAGAAACCACTCTGCGTTGCACCTGCTTCAAGCAGCCCTTCGTTCCGTTTTGGGCTCTCACGTTGAACAGGCGGGCTCTTACGTAACTGCCGAACGCGGTAGATTTGACTTTACTCACGGTTCAGCGCTTACCGAAGAAGAAATTCGCAAGGTTGAGCTTTTGGTTAACGCGCAGATTCTTGCTAATAATACCGTTACAACCGAAATTATGACACCTGATGAAGCGCGCAGCAAGGGTGCAATGGCACTTTTTGGTGAGAAGTACGGTTCTTCTGTTCGTGTTGTTTCTATGGGAGATTTTTCTGTTGAGCTTTGCGGCGGTACTCACGTTTCCGCAACAGGCTGTCTCGGTATGTTCCGTGCTGTTTCCGAGTCTTCTGTTGCCGCAGGTGTCAGAAGAATTGAATGTGTTACCGGTATGAATACGTTGAGCGCTATGCTTTCTCAGGAACAGTTGTTAGACACCGTTAAGAAAACCGTTAAAGCTGTTAATAACGACGATATTCTTAATAAGGCTGAGCAGATTATTAATGATTCTAAGGCATTGAAGAAGGAGCTTGAAGCAATCAACCGCAAATCAGCTTCCGAAGCTGTTGACAAGGCATATAACGAAGCAATTGATGTGAAAGGCACCAAGCTTGTTCGTGCTTCCTTCAATGATGCAACCGTAGATGCTCTTCGTGATTCTGCTGATAAGATAGTTGCTAAAGATGAAAATGCAGTTTGCCTATTCTCTACAGTTAACGAAGGAAAAGTATTGTTAGTTTCCGCTTGTGGTTCGAATGCTGTTAAGTTGGGTGCTCACGCAGGTAATTTGCTTAAGGCGATTTCTCCCATCCTTGGTGGTGGCGGCGGCGGTAGACCTAACAGCGCGTCCTCCGGCGGTAAGGATGCATCTAAGATTCCCGAAGCGTTCTCTACGGCAGAATCTGTTCTTTCAGACCAAATTAAATAATTGGAGATAAATTTATGGATTGCTTGTTTTGTGCAATTATAGAAGGCAAAATTCCTTCTACAAAGGTTTATGAGGACGATTGCGTTTTGGCGTTTAAGGATATTAACCCCAATGCGCCTGTTCACGTTTTGGTCGTTCCGAAAACTCATATAGAATCTGTAGATTGTGTTAACGAAGATAACGTAGATTTCGTTGCGAAGGTAATGCTTGCTATTCCTAAGGTTGCAAAGGTATGTGGCCTTGAGAACGGATATCGTGTTATCACTAACGTGGGTGAGGACGGCGGACAAACCGTAAAGCATATTCATTTTCATATTCTTGGTGGAGAAAAGCTACCTGTAAAACTTGCTTAAGGATTTATTAATGTACGAGAAGCGCTTTGTTGCAATAGGTGTGTCGTTTTTTGCGATTGGTGTGGCATTAGGTATATTTCTTAATAATCGCTACACTTTACCTTTTTGCGCCGTATTTATGTTTTTTGGTGTCGCTTCTGTTGCGTTATTGTGTGTGAATTCTAAAATCAGCAAGAAAATTTTATCCAAATGCATAACGGCGATTGTTTTTACAATCGCCGCTTTGTCTTTTGGTATAGTTCGTGTTTGTGTTCAGGATACGTTTGATAATTACCAAAAAACCTATGATGGTTGTGAGGATTTGGCAAGTGTAAGAATTGTTGAAGTTAACAACAACTATATCGACGGACGAATTCTCACAAGCGAAATGGGACTGCACAGGGGAACGTCAGTGCGGATTTATTATCCGTTAATGGAAGAAAAATTGACTGTTGGTGATGTTATCAACGGAGAGTTAAGATATAAATTTAAAAACACCAATTCACTGCGCTCGAATGGAATTAATCTTACTGCTTCTTGTGAAAATACAATTTTAGAAAAAGGAAGCGGGATTTTGTATTCTATTCGAAAAAGCGTTGATAACAGTAGCAATGAACTATTTGGGCAATTTTCGAATATATCTGCAATCTCCAAGGGAATAACAATAGGCGATAGGTCCGATATTGATTCATTCACCTTTGCAACTTATCAAAAGGCGGGGATATCGCATTTGCTGGCAATCAGCGGACTGCATATTTCTATTGTCGTGATGAGTTTTTTTAATCTTTTGATATTTTTATCTTTTAATAGAAATTTCTCGAGTATTATATGTGTTATCGTCGCTTTTTTGTTTTCGGCATTGGTGGGATTTTCGGTAGGTGCTTTAAGGTCGGCAATAATGATTTCAATCGTGTTTATTTCGAGAATGTTTCTTATGCGGTCAGATTCATTTACGTCGTTGTTTCTTGCCTTGATGCTGTTTCTTATGATAAATCCATACTCTATTTGTTCGGTGGGGTTACAGCTGTCCTTTTTGTGCTGTTTTGGGCTTATTTTAACATCACCTTTGACAAACAAAATTAACTATTATTTTTCGCTTAAGGGCGCTAAAGGTAACAGGCTGGTTAAGGCCATTTGCAAAATAGCGGCTTTTATAGTTGTCCCAATTATAACCTCAACCATAGCTTCGATTTTTTCTTTTCCGATTATTTTTTATAATTTTGATACGGTTTCTTTTATTTCACCTGTTGTAAATGTGTTTGCAATACCGCTGTTTACTTTAGCATTGGAGTTATCGATAATTGCGTATATTTTTGCACCTATATCGATTTTTGTTTCTGGGATTATTTCTTACCCTGCCGGTTTAATTCTGCAATTTGTAACAGATATTTCTAAAGATATTTACAATTTGAATTTGGGTGTCGTTTCAATCCATTCTCCGTTTATGTCAATAGTTTTGGTGCTATCTGTAATTACCGTTTTGTATTTGATTTTTTCAAAGCATAATCGAAATATGGTTATAATGTGCTCCTGCTTTTTATTTAGCTTAATAGTTTTTGTGAGTGGAATAATAAGCGATACTACCGATAAAAGCGTGATCGAATATGGCAACGAGGGTGGAGAATACATCTATTGCCAAAATAATGGTAATAGTGTTTACGTTGATATAGGAGGATATACGGTAAATCCATCGATAATTTACGAAAACAGCAACATTCATCTTGAAAATTACGTGTTGTTAAAATATAATTCACATACATATCAGCATCTGGAGAGAATGACTTCGGATATTACTGTATCTAAAATTTTGTTGCCCGAACCTGTTAGTACTAACGATTCCTATTGGTTTGATTCTATAAAACTATTGGCAAATGAAAGAAATTGTGATATAATTCAATTTGTTGATGCGTGCGTGTTAAATTTGTCGGAAGAATGTAATGTACAAATCGTAGGTTTAAATCATATATCGGAAAATACAACAGTGTATGTAAAATTTGCAGACATTTCAGTTCAATACCTAGGAGACGGTTTTGAAAATATTGCGGTGTGCGATTATGCTGTTTTGTCCGACAAATGTAAAACCGACATTAGAAATGTAAAAGCAAAAGAAATTTTTGCACAATATGATTATGTTCATTACCGCGCTATTATGAATGATGATATAAACCTATTTGGTGATAGATTAAAAATCGAAGTTAATACCGAAGAAAGCAGTTGCCGTATTTATGAGCCTTGATATTTTAAAAACAAGAATAAAAGAGAATAATATTTCGGGCGTTTATTTGTTTTGCGGTTTAGAGGAATATACGAAAGACCATTATGCGGCGCGTATACGAAAAAAGGTAGATTCCTCTCCGTTACCTGAATTTAACCACGTTTATTTTAATGCAGCTTCGGATAAATTCAGCGATCTGGAAGATGCTATTTTCGCTTTGCCTTATATGTGCGAAAGCAAATTGATAGAAATTACAGATTTGGAATTTGCAAAGCTTACCGTTGACGTTATTGAGGATTATGCACGTGTTTTTTCGGATGTTCCCGATTATCTTACCATACTTATTGTATTGCGCGCGGATGAGCAGGTTGAAGAAGAAAGAAAATCTTTAAGTTCCAAAAACGGTCTGGGTGCCTTTTCTGCCGTTGTTAAAAACTACGGATTAATTGTGGAATTTGACAACGAAAAGGCGGATAAACTGATAACGTGGATTTCTAAGCATTTTGCTTCTAAAGGGGTTAGCTTTGATGCAAACGTACCGCGAGAAATTGTAAACGTTTGTGGTAATGATATGTATATCTTGCAAAGCGAGATAACAAAACTTTGTGAGGTATTTTCAGGAAAGCCTTTAACAGCGGGCGATGTGCGTAAATATTGTTGTGCAAACAGTTCTTTTAAATATTTTGATTTGGCGGCGGCATTAATGCGCCGAGATATTATCGGTGCTAAACGTATATGGGAGAGTCTTGACCTAGATAGGGATGAGATACCTCTTGCGGTAGGATACCTTGCCAGAAAATATGCTGAAATGTTGGTTGTAAAGACGGGTATAGATGCAGGAAAAAGCCAAGAACTTATCGCAAAAGATTTGGGTATGGGGGCGAAACAAAAATGGCAGATCGGAAAAATTTCTGCCACAGTCGGTTCAGTTGATTCGCGTATGATTGCTTATGCTGTTTCTCAGCTATCTCAGGCGGATGCTAAATTGAAAAGTTTTAGAGGTAACCCCGAGCGTATTTTGGAATTAACGTTTTATAGGATATGTACTTATGGAAGAAAGGCTTAATTTAAAATATCCCGTTATTGTAGAAGGGAAGTATGATAAGGCGAAGCTATGTTTGGTGGTTTCATCGCCTGTTATTGCCCTCGATGGCTTTTCTGTTTTTAATAATAGCGAGAAAAAGCAGTTGTTGAAACGTCTTTCAAAAGAAAGCGGAGTTATACTTCTTACAGATAGCGACCGAGCAGGGAATTTTATACGTGCAAAATTAAAGGGCATTTTAAACGGTAAAGTTTATAACGTATATGCACCTGCAATCTTTGGAAAAGAAAGAAGAAAAAAAGAATTTTCAAAAGACGGCTTGATTGGTGTTGAAGGCATAGATTCAAATGTTTTAAGAGAATTATTAAAGCCTTTTGCCGGAGATGTTACTAATAAAGTTGGCTCCGTTACTAAGGCGCGTTTTTACGAAGATGGATTCTCGGGCAATAAGGATTCGTCGGTTAAACGGTCTAAGCTTGCAAATATACTCTCTTTGCCCGAAACGCTAACTGCGAAAGCTCTTCTTGAAGCTATAAATCTATTGGTTTCCGAAGAGGAATACACCGAGGCAGTTAAGAGGATTAATAATGAGTAAAAGTGTATCTGTACACACACTTGGATGCCGTGTGAATATGTATGAGTCCTGCGCTATTGCAGAGATGCTTCAAGAACGCGGGTTCAAGGTGTCCAAAAATAAACAGTGTGATTACTATATAGTTAATACCTGTGCAGTTACTGCCGAAAGCGAAAGAAAAAGCCGTCAACTTGTGCGAAGATGCTCCACAAAAGGAAAGGTGCTTGTTATCGGTTGCGCTTCTCAAATTGATAGTGGTTATAAAGACATTGAAAACGTTATTTATATAGGCGGCAACAGAAATAAAACTGCTGTAGTTGAATGTATAGAACAACATATAAAAAATGAATTTTCAACTGTCCATTCCGTAATACCTATGGATAATGCGCCTTATGAGGAAATGAGTCTTTCAGGAGAATCGGATGTTTTTTCCGAATGCAGAGCGTTTATAAAAATTCAGGATGGCTGTAACGGCAAATGTACCTATTGTATAATACCTAAATGTCGCGGGTCGGTTCGTTCACGCGAGGCGGAAAGTATTATTTCTGAAGCAAAGCGACTTGTTACGAACGGATATAAGGAAATAATACTTACGGGCATTGAGGTGGGTGCATATAATAAAGTGCCTCTTGGAGATTTGGTGTCCATGGTTTCGAAAACCAACGGTCTTTATCGATTAAGATTGGGTTCACTTTCTCCGAATATTATTAGCGAACGGTTTCTTTCAAAAGTTTCTGATCTTGATAATTTTATGCCGCATATACATCTTTCGTTACAGTCTTGCTCGGATAAAATATTGACTGCGATGAAACGCCCTTATAGGAAAAAAGATATATACGAACGGGTATCATTAATACGAGATTATATACCCGATTGTCAAATTTCTGCAGATATTATTGTGGGATTTCCCGGAGAAAACGAAGATGATTTTAATGAAACGGTGTCTGCTTTAAAAGAGCTGGATATATTTCACGTACATTCTTTTCCTTATTCCGAAAGGGAAGGAACTCCTGCTGCAGAAATGATAAATTCTGTCCCAAAGTCGGTTAGGTCGCAGCGTAACGGCATATTGATTAAAGAATGCCAAGATATTAAAAATAAGATTTTGGACAGTAAAATTAATAAAAAACTAAAGGTTTTAGTTGAAAAAGTTAATGATGGTGTTGCTATAGGACACACCGAAGAGTTTCTAGAGGTAAAGATTATTGGTGATGAATTTTCCGTTGGTGAAATCGTTGAAGTAAAAGCCGTTTCCCACGATGAAGGTTCACTAAATTGCGAATTGATTGGAAGGTTAGCAAAATGAACGAAAACATAAATGAGAATCAGACGTTGCTTGATATTGATATAATAAACGTTTTGTTTCAACCTATAAAAGAAGTTAATATAACAGACTCGCGTATTAGAGATGCATTTAAGCATTTTGTTTCCAACGTGGAGATCGACGGAACTATTTCCATAGGTGATATTATCTTTTCCGCCGGCGATATTGTGAGAAGACACGCCTTGGATGAAAATGCAGGGAATTTGATTTTCTGTTATGATAAGAAAACCGATAATAAAAAGTTGTTGAAAAATACGGTTAATGGTATTTATAGATTGCTAAATATCTCAAATGGTATTTCTCTAGATTTAGATGCAGTTGGAGGCAGTATCAAAGCAGCGGAGTTTAAAAATTATTTGATTATTCCTGCTTCTAAGGTTAAAAAGTTTAATAAGATTGCCGCAAGCGAGGGAATACAGCTTAAACAAGCAGGTAGTTTGCTTTCGTTAAATTCGATTATATTTACTCGCGGTAACGAGATTTTGGAAAAATATGATAAATCCACCCTTGTAAATAGCGATACTCCTGCTTCGGTAACTATGGGAAGCGAGCATTTCGATGCTTTTGTAAAGGGTTACAATTCGTTACTTTCATACGATTTATGCAATTGCATTTCTGATAATAATGTTATTTGCTTTGGACTTTCGTCCGATATCGCTTCTGCATTAGCAAGCGCAATTGGCTATTTTGCTGCGGTGTTAAAGACAAAATCGGTATTGAATAAAACTATGTTTTCGTTAGATTCAAACGTAATTACCGCTTCGCCTCGCCCCGAGGTAACTGATGGCGACTATTTCTATTTGTTAAAGCTTAGAAATGAAAAAAACGGGTTTCCTGATTTTACTCATTTTTGTCAGTTGAAGTATTATTTAACCGAGTTGAAAAAACGCGGTATAATAAAAAATGTTCTCCCGTATAAGGAGAACATTAGCGGTGTTTTAAGTAGGTTGGGTACTGATACCCTTGTTTATGATTCTATCACAAACACTAACGATAAGTGCTTTGGTGTTGTTGTAAGTGTGAATAGAGGAGAATCAGTGAACGGAATTAAATTGGGATATTTCAGAAGTGTTTAAGAATGTCGCCGATTCCGTCGAAAATAACGTCGGGTGCGTTATCTTCGTTAACATCGTTGATGTTAGTCTCACCGCTGAGAACAAGAATTGACATAAGGCCGTTATTTTTACCCAATGCGATGTCTGTGTAAAGTCTATCACCGACGATGGCAGTTTCGCTAAATGGAATGTTAAATAGCTCGGATATCATATCGGCAGTTTCTTTATGAGGTTTTCCGAAGTATTTGGGCTTAACGTTAGTGGATGCGGTGATTAATGCCGCTATAGCGCCGCTGTCGGGGATAAATCCTGTTTCGGTAGGGCAGTTGAAGTCTGGGTGCGTACAGAAAAATTCCGCGCCGTTTCTTATAAGGTCGCAGGCTGTTACAAGCTTTTCGTAGGTTAGAGTTGTATCAAAGGAGCTTACAACAATTTTTGCTTCTTCTGAAAGCATAATTCCCGCATCTTTAAAGGACTGTTCCAATGCGGGTGTGCCTACAAGATAAACCGATTCGCCCAGTCTGTGGCGTTTTAGATATTCTATAGTAACGTCGCCGGCGGTAATTACGTCTTCGCGTATAGCACCAAAACCCATTCTGTTAAGTTTATCGACGTAATTGTTTGGGTTTTTACTGGCATTGTTTGTGAAGAACACAACCTTTCTGCCGCTTTCTCTTGCAGTTTTCACAAATTCAATGGCGCCGGGCAGGATGTTTTCACCTAAATAAATTGTGCCATCCATATCAAGTACGAAAAGCTTTATATTTTTGATATCTGATTTATTCATATTGATACTCCTTTTAGATTTTATCATCGCAAATGATTATAATATATTTTTCAAAGCTTTTCAATAGGGATTTTCATAAAAAAGCGCACCAGAGCTGTGTGCTTTTCTATTTGCGTGGGATGTTATAAAAATAGGTTGAAATTAAATAATATATGTGATACTATATTCTTGAAAATAAAATTTTGGAGATTCAAAATGAGAGGAAAGCAACAATTTGAAAAATTGGCACATAAGCTATTGTGGTGGTGTAATTCTACAATAGTTATATACACAATGATTATGTTGTCGGCTTTTCCTTTTTATTTGAAAGAATCATATCGGTCAGCACGCACTGATAAGTATCATTTTTTTGTTGTTGTAACTTTAGCGATGGCCATAGTGGTTTTGGCTATTTATTTTGTATATGTGTTAAATAAAATAAAGTATAAAAGCAAACTGGATTTTGCAGAACGTTACAACCGTAAAAAGCTTAATGCCGTTGATATCAGTTTGTTGTTATTTTGGTTGATAACTGTAATTTCCACCATATGCGCAACCGTAAGCGGTGGCGAATTCGCTGCTTTTTTCAGCGGGAGTATGGGCAGAAATATGGGATTATTAATGATAACAATGCTAGTCGTTGCATATTTCTCTGTTTCCGGATTCTTCTGCTACAAAAGGGGATTTTTCTGGTTTGTATTGTTTGCCATGGCGATGATGAGCATTATTGCCATAGTTAATTATTATTATTTAGACCCGCTGTATTTATTTGCTAAGTACAAATCCAATGCAAACGTAATTAAGAATTTTACTACCACCATTGGTAACAAGAACTATCTTTCTGCTATGATATGCGTTACTTTGCCTTTGGCAATGGGATTGGGTATTGTAACTAAAGATAAAATCACGCGTGTTCTTTCGTATATTTGTGTGGGAATACAGTTTATGGCACTTATTGTCGCAACCAGCGACGGGGGATTTCTCGGTTGTTTTGCGGGTATAATGGCATTGTTTGTATTGTCGACGCGTGATGTAAAGCGATTATCTCGATTCTTCCAATGTGCGGGTATTATTGTGCTGTCCAGCAAAATCCTTTGGCTGTTTGATTTATTAATGAAGGGTAACAACAAGGGATATACAAGCTTTTCGAGAATTTTTATATATGATAACCGTTTATTTATTCTAATTCCTGTGTTTTTTGGTTTAGCATATTATTTTTCAAAATTAAAAGATGATAGCGGTAAAATTTCGAAAGCGTTGTTTATATCGGCTGTTTCATTGACACTTGTTATTGTGTTAATATTTGTTTCTTTGTTTGTTTATTTTACCTCTAACACAGACATTAAAGTAGGGGAGTTTACCTCATTTTTTAGATTTGATGAAAACTGGGGTACACATCGAGGCTTCTTTTGGATAAACGCTTTTGAAATGTTTGGGGATTTTACTTTAAGAGAAAAGCTCTTTGGAGTGGGTCCTGATAATTTCGTTGAGCCTTTCTTGGTTTTTGATAAAGAGCTTATACAAAAATATAACGAAACTCACGCTGATGCTGCTCATAACGTTTATATCAATTATTTAATAACTTACGGTATTCTTGGCGCTGTTTTTTACGTTAGCTTTATTGCCTTTTCTCTTTGGGGAGTTATACGAAACGCAACTAAAAATCCTCTTGCTTTTGCGGTTGTTGGAGCTATTGTTGCATTTACGTTTCAGGATATTGTTAATATCGCTAATCCTGTAAACACGCCGTGGCTGTTTATATTGATTGCAATTTCTCAGGCTTGTTATTTAAAAGTGAATACACCTTCATATTCTAATGAAGTTCTTTAATTTGATTTAATCATTTCGATTAGTTTTATAACTGCAGGTGATGGTGTTATGTTTTTTAGTGTGCATATGCCAATACTTCTTGCGGGCATTGTAAACTCGGTTTTAAGTTTAAAAACATCCATTTGCGATAAATCACCCGCAAATTCCTCGGTAACGCAAGCGATACCGAGGTTTTTCTTTGCAAAATCCAACAATAAGTCGTGTGAACCAAGCTCGAACTCGGGATTTAATTCGATTCCGTGGGAGTGAAAAAACGTATCGGTCGTTTTACGAGTGTTTGATTTAGGCTCCAACATAACCAACGGCAGGGCGGCTATTTCCTTTAGACTTAGGTATTTTTCCTTTAAATACTTGTATTTTTCCCCTGCAATAAATATATCGTTCAATACTTCGGTTTGTATGATTTCGATATTATGATAAAATTGCATATCAACAGGAAGACTGACAAAGGCTACGTCAACTGTACCGGAATTTAGCTTTGATAAGGTTTCGTCGGTAACTCTGTTAACGATTTCTATTTTTACGCCGGGGTATTTATTATGAAACTGTTCCAATTTAGACAAAAGGAAGTGCCTTGTAATAGTATCACCCGAACCAATGCGTAAGCTTCCTTCGTCGAGTGATTTCATTCGCTGGAATAAACTTTCGGCGTTATTGATTTCAGCCATTGCTCTTTTGGTATAGTTGAATAACAATTCGCCCTGAGAGGTCAATTTTGCGCCCTTACGACCTCTTACAAATAAAGTAACGCCTAATTCATTTTCAAGGGAGCGAATTTGTTGGCTTACTGCACTTTGCGTTATATATAGTTGTTTTGCGGCTTCGGAAAAGCTTTCGCAAACAGCGACAGTATGAAAAACTTTGTATTGTTCTAATTTAATATTCATAAGTACTCCTTATGTATAACATTATTAATAATTGTTTGACTTATGGATAGATATATATTATAATATGAATAGAAAAAAGTCAATGGCTTTTTAGGAGGAAATTTTAAATGAACGAAAGACTTATCGGTACAGTCTCCCGCGGTGTGAGAGCGCCTATTATTCGTCAAGGAGATGATATCGCTACCATAGTTGCTGAAAGCGTACTTGATGCAGCTAAAAGTGAAAATATAGATATCCGTGATAAAGACGTTGTGGCAGTTACAGAGGCGGTTGTTGCCCGTGCACAGGGTAACTATGCATCTGTAGACCAAATTGCCGCAGATATTAAAGCAAAATTCCCCGAAGGTACTTTCGGTGTAATTTTTCCCATTCTTTCCCGTAACCGTTTTGCAATTTGCTTAAAGGGTATTGCACGCGGAGCGAAGAAAATCGTTCTTATGCTTTCTTACCCTTCGGATGAAGTAGGTAACCACCTTATCGATTACGATTCTTTAGATGCCGCGGGTGTTAACCCTTGGACAGACGTTCTTACTGAAGCGCGTTACAGAGAATTGTTCGGTATTGTAAAGCATCCTTTTACAGGTGTTGACTATATTGAATATTACCGCAATCTTATAGAATCCGAAAACTGCGAAGTTGAAATTATTCTTGCAAACGATTGCCGCAAGGTTCTTGAATATACCGAAAACGTACTCACTTGTGATATTCATACTCGTGCACGTAGCAAACGTTTGCTTACTGCCGCAGGCGCAAAGGCAGTATATGGTTTGGACGATATTTTGAATTCTTCTGTTGATGGTTCCGGATATAACGAAAAGTATGGTTTGTTAGGTAGTAATAAAGCTACAGAGGACACAGTTAAGCTTTTCCCTCGCGATTGTGAAGCTGTTGTTGAAAAGATAGCTAACATTCTCCATGAAAAGTCGGGCAAGAATGTTGAAGTTATGGTTTATGGCGACGGTGCGTTTAAGGACCCCGCAGGTAAGATTTGGGAATTGGCAGACCCTGTTGTTTCTCCCGCATATACTGCAGGTCTTGAAGGTCAGCCTAACGAAGTTAAGCTTAAGTATCTTGCTGATAATGATTTCAAGCATCTTTCCGGCAAGGAACTTAAGGACGCTATCAGTGAATATATCCGTAACAAGGACGAAGATCTTGTTGGTAAGATGGCTTCTCAGGGTACAACCCCCAGAAAACTTACCGACCTTATCGGCTCCCTTTGCGACCTCACTTCCGGTAGCGGTGATAAAGGCACTCCTATCGTTTGGATTCAGGGCTATTTCGATAACTACACTGCATAATTTTAAAACACTTGCTTTGGTAACGAAGCAAGTGTTTTTTGTATGAACAATTCTATAAATTGTTTTATTCTTGGGCTAATAGGTTCAGATAATAGCTTTTAATTTTAAACCGTCGAGAATTCTCAGTTTTATATATAAAAAAGAACCGTCCGATGGACGGTTCTTTTAAATTTGACTGATTACTTATTTTGCTTGGGGGTGAAGAGTGTAATAAGCGGTAGCAACCTTGCCTTTTACAACGAAGTCTAACCAAGTGGGGTATACTTCAACGACAACTTCGTTGGTTTCTCCTTCTTCGCCGGCTTCACCTTCGGAGGTTTCTGCATCGGAAGATTCGGTAGCAGAGGATTCAACTTCGGAAGAAACAACTTCAGAGGATTCGATTTCAACAGAGGTTTCTTCGGTGGATTCAACTTCGGTAGTTTCTACATCAGAAGCATCTTCGGTAGTTTCTACTTCGCTGGAATCTACATCAGAAGCATCAGAAACATCTGATGTATCAGAAGTATCAGAAGTTTCGCCATCTTCAGCAACTGCCTGCTTTACAAGGTAACCGATATCAAGAAGAATTTCTTCTCTTGTCTTGCCAAGTTTTTCGCTGTATTCAGTGATGAAATCTTCAACGGCAGTTTCGATAGCTACGTTAATTTCATCAACCATAGCGGTTGTTGTTGCCTTAACCATAGCGCTGAGCTTAGAATCAACCTTGTTTTGCACCATAATGGGAAGGTCGAATTTCATCATGGAATCAAGGTCCTGCTTATACTTGTCGGAATTTTTAAGTTCCTGGAACAATCTGTTGTATTCTCCGGTACCAACGTTTGCTTTAACAGAAGCGGATACTTCATCTTCAATCAAATCGAGGTATTCTTCCTCAACTCTTTCGGCGATATCTTCGGCAGTGATGCCTTCTGCATCGTAATATTCATTGATATGTTCGATAACGTAATCATCGGTAAGAGTTGTATTCAACATATCGGTGATCTCATCTTTAGAAGCTTCGGGATTGTCTGCTTCCAATTGCTTTTTCAATTCCTTCTTGAGGAATTTTTTAGCTTCCTTAGCGTCATCCTTTAGGATTTCGGCTTCTGCATCCTTGCGGAGTGCAGCGCCTTGGCTTGCGATAATCTGATCGCGATAACGTTCGCTAAAGATGGGGGTGAGTACGTTCTTTTCGTAGATATCATCAAGCTTAGAAATCAAGCTTGCTTCAACTTCAGCGGTGGCATCGGTTACAAGCTTTTCGTAGTCGAATTCAACTGTGTTACCGTTTGCATCGGTAGAAGTTAATTCGCCATACATAAGGGAGGGGTAATACTTATTAACGATTTCGTTAATAATAGCAATATAATCGGGCTCGGTAATTGTAACAAGCTGAGTTTCGGTCTTGGGTTCTTCGGATTCGGTATCGGTTGTATCATCTTCGATTACAACTTCTTCGTAATAAGTGAACTCCATAGGAGGCATTGTGAAGCCCAAAGAAGGTGAGGGGATTGCAAGCTTGTTTTGCTCGATTTGGTCATTCCACTTGTTGGGGCTTTCGCCATCAAGAGTGTGGGTGATGAAGCAGTTACCGATATATTGAGGATCAACGATATAAGGATTATCCTTAATACGTTCTACCTGATTTTTATCGTTCAATTCATAGTGAGCGATTTCAACGCCGTGAGTCTTTTCGATACCGTAGGTAAGAAGGTTCATCAAATCAGCATCGGTATTGATTTCGTTGATAATCTTTACTACGTCAGTAAGTTCGTTAGAAACTACGCTGGCAGGAATACAGAAAATATTTTTGATGGTATTTTCGGTAGTAGCGATAGGTGCAGAATATTGAACAAATTCATATTCATAACCTGTATCTGCCAAACGGTTCTTGATTTCATCCTTAGTGCCCATTTCGATACGAACTGCGCAACGTGCATCTTCAGAAACGTCTTCGCTAATATATCCCTTTGCATTGAACTTTGCAAGCAATGTGAAGAATTCCTGAAGCTTTTTGTTGCTGTATGCATCAATAACTTCGCCGTTAGTAACAAGTGCAGGGAAGCCTTCGTTAACGATAAAGTTGATATCGGAGGGAACAATGGTATTTAACAAAGGAACAACATCGGTAGTAGCGCCGGTATTGTCAGCCTTTACCTTTCCGAGATAATCTTCAAGGTCTTCGAGAGTCTTAATGGTGTCGAGGTTTACATTGTATTTTTCGAGCAATTCCTTATCAAATA
Organism: Oscillospiraceae bacterium; assembly: GCA_015065165.1. Taxonomy (GTDB): domain Bacteria; phylum Bacillota; class Clostridia; order Oscillospirales; family CAG-382; genus Coliplasma. Next base: position 32,092 of record SVQU01000001.1, read on the forward strand.
CCAACTGAGAGTATTCGCCGATAGCGGTATTTATAGGAATACCGTAAGTTTTGTTGTTAACCTTTACAGCATCACGCAGGGTGGTGTGGATTGCAGATTTAAGCTCTTTACCTTCGTTGTTGAGCTTTTCATCCAACTGAGCGAGCTTTTCTTCGGATGCGAGCTTATAATAATCATCATAACCTCTAACCAAGAAAATATCAACACGAGGACGTTTTAAAACGATATCTTCATCGTTTTCGAGAATGTCCAAAACTCTATCGCCGGTCATTACACCGGGATACAATTCGATATTTTCGGCATAAGGGTTATTTTCCTTATCTGCCAAATAATCGTCAAGTTCGGTAAGCTTACCATTGATGAATTCATCATATTCATCCTCGGTAACCATTTGAAGATCGAGGATAACACCTAATCTGTAAAAGAGAATACGGTTGAGCGAAAGCTCTACCTGTCTGATAGCTTCAGGGGAAGTTGCTTCGTCAACAATTGTGTAGAGAGTGTATACGCTTACTTCTGTACCGGTAAGATCAACTTCTTTGTTACAAGCCGTGAGCAACGGCAAAATCATAAGAAGCGACAGAAGAATACACAAGATGCCTTTTTTCATTAGGCGGACCTCCTATAAATACAATAATTTATACATAGGTACATTATACATCGTTAACGCCTTTATGTCAAGGTGATATGTCAATTTTCATAGAGATAAAATCAAAAAATAAGTGTTGATTTTTTTCTATTGCAATATTTAAAAAAACATTTATAATTTAGAATAGAGGTGGATATTATGACACAAAGAAAGTTGAGAAAATTGCTGCTGTCATCAATACCGTTTGAGACAGAGCGTTTAATAATACGACAGGTAAATATTAATGATGCTGAAGATATGTATGAATATTCGTCAATACCTGAGGTTTCGGAATATTTGCTTTGGTCTCCGCATTTAAATATTGAAACTACAAAAGGTTATATTATTTCGCTTCAATCGCGGTATTTAAAAGGTCTTTACGGTGATTGGGCGATTGAATTGAAAAACAGCGATAAAATGATAGGCACGTGCGGATATGCGCATCTTGATTTAAAAGAAAAAAATTGTGAAATCGGGTATGTATTATCGCCGTTCTTCAGGAATAAAGGGTATATGTCCGAAGCTATTGACGCAATGTTGCATTTAACCTTTGACGTTATGAATTTAGAAAAAGCCACACTTCGTATAATACGAGAAAATACTCGTTCGATAAATCTGGCAGAAAAGAAAGGTTTTGTTCTTGAAACCTCCGTTTATTTGGAGATAAAAGGGGAAGTTAAGGAAGTTCTGCACTACACTTTAACCAATGATAAATTCCAAAAGAATAAAAAAGAAGCAGTCGTTTAGACTGCTTCAATTTTTTAATAAGGGTCAGGCCTTATATAGCTCTGGTAACCTTGCCGCTTCTGAGACAGCGAGAACAAACATTAACATGCTTAACAGTACCGTTGAGATTAGCCTTTACTCTTCTGATGTTGGGCTTCCAACTTCTGTTGGTTTTTCTGTGGGAGTGGGAAACATTACAACCGAATGTTACGCCCTTTCCGCATACCGAACACTTTGCCATCTATTCCACCTCCAAAAGATTTTACGTAAAAATTCGAACACCTTAATATATAACAATTTTTGTCATTTGTCAAGTGTTTTTTTAATATTTTGTAAATTAAATACTATTTGCCAGCTTTGCAATATCGCCTGCGCCCATAATCATAAGCACATCGCCTTGTGAAAGCTCTTGCTTTAAGTATTCCTTAATTTCGTCAAATGTCTCTAAATATACTGAGCCATCAATACGTTTTGCTAATAGTTCTGAAGATACCTCGGTTCCGCAACCGTCTCTTGCTGCATATAGTGGACACAAAATCAGCAAATCGGTATCGTTGAAAGACTGAGTAAAGTCATCAAATAAATCACGGAGTCTTGAATAATTGTGCGGTTGGAATACGGTCACAACTCTGCCTTTTGCGATATCTTTTGCCGCAGCCAAAGTAACCTTGATTTCATCGGGATGATGGGCGTAATCGTCATATACGTCAGCACCGCAAAAACTGCCCTTATACTCAAAACGCCTACCAACACCTACGTAACTGAATAATCCTTTAACAATGTCATCCTTGGCAATTCCGCAGAGGTCGCAAACAGCAATTGCCGCTAAGGCATTGGCGATATTGTGTTCACCGGGGGCAGAAAGCTTTACCGATATATAGAATTGATTGTTTTTATAAACATCGAAGGAGGCAAAACCGCAGTTCATACATACGTTATTTGCGTAAAAATCAGCTTTCTTGTTTCCCAACGCACTGAACGTGATGTTTTTGACGATATTATCACGGGAAGCCAAAATACAGTTTTCGCAGTCGAGATTATAAATAGCATATCCGTCTTCACCGCCGTTGTTCATAAACTGGGTGAAGGAATTTCTCATATGCTCAATTCCTGTGAAATAATCGGTGTGGTCGAGGGAAATATTTAACACAACCGCAATCTTCGGGAAGAACGAAAGAAAACTGTCTTTATATTCGCAGGCTTCAAAAATGAAGTTTTCATCCGTACCGATTCTGTAGGTTGAACCCACATCTCTCATAACTGCGCCAACTACAACGGTAGGGTCGCACCCAACGGCATTTATTAGTATATGTCCAAGCATTCCGCTGGTTGTGGATTTGCCGTGAGTACCCGCAATAGCAACCGAGTTTTTATATAACAAAGCAAGTGCACCCAAAATTTCCGCGCGGGAATAAAGTGTTTTGCCTGTTTTTAATACCTCTTGCATTATCGGGTGGTCGGGACCGAAAGCGGCAGAAAAAATTATTGCATCACAATTAACTATTTGAGAAACGTTAAAATCGTCAAATACAGCAATGCCGAACTTTTCTAATTTGTCAGTTACGTCGCTTTTTGTTTTATCGTAACCGCAAACCTTAAAGCCCTTTCCCGAAAGCATCATCGCGATAGCGGACATACTTATACCGCCGATTCCGAGAAAATAAAGGTTACTGTTTGGTTTCAATTCGTTTATGTTCAAATTAAAACACCTGCCTAAAATATTATTACTTCTATTATATCATATTCTGTGCAAAAAATAAAGACATTTGACTAATAAAATAAACACCAAAATGTATTGTCGACAAATATTATTAAATATGCACATTGCATAGTATTTGATTTTATGTAAAATATAATGTGAAATAAATTATATGGGATGTAAGTATGGTAAGGAATAATTTAAGAAACATTGCAATAATCGCTCACGTTGACCACGGTAAAACCACCCTCGTTGACGAAATGCTTAAGCAGGGGGGTGTTTTTAGGGACAATCAGGTTACTGAAGACCGCGTTATGGATAACAACGCTCTTGAACGTGAACGCGGAATTACTATTTTAGCTAAAAATACGGCTATACATTATAAAGACGTAAAAATTAACGTTATTGACACTCCCGGCCACGCAGATTTCGGCGGTGAAGTTGAACGTATTTTAAAAATGGTTAACGGTGTTATCCTTCTTGTTGATGCAGCGGAAGGACCTATGCCCCAAACACGCTTTGTTCTTCAAAGAGCGCTTGAATTGAACCATAAGGTTATAGTTGTTGTAAACAAAATCGATCGCGCTGACGCTCGTATCGATGAAGTTATGGATGAGGTTTTAGAACTTTTGTTCGATTTGGACGCTACAGATGAACAATTGGAAAGCCCCACGCTTTTCTGCTCGGGCAGAGCAGGTACTGCTTCTATTTCTCCTTATGAGCAGGGAACAGACCTTCAACCTCTTTTTGAAACCATACTTTCTCATATTCCTGCGCCTGAAGGAGATCCTGACGATGAATTGCAGATGCTTGTTTCTTCCATCGACTATAACGAATACGTTGGCAGAATCGGTATTGGCAGAATTGAGCGCGGTACAATTAAACAAGGGCAAGAAGTATACGTAACTAACTACCACTCCGGCGCGGCACCTAAAAAGAGCAAAATTGTTTCTTTGTATCAAATAGATGGCTTAAATCGTGTTCCTGTTCAAACTGCATCTATGGGCGATATCGTTTGTTTCTCGGGTGCTGAAGATATTACTATCGGTGATACTATTACATCTCTGAATTGTCCCGAACCTTTGCAGTTTGTAAAAGTGGGCGAGCCCACTATGGAAATGACCTTCTCGGTTAACGATTCTCCCTTTGCAGGTAGGGAAGGTAAGTTTGTTACCTCACGTCAGCTTAGAGAAAGATTGTTTAAAGAGCTTCTTAAGGATGTTTCTCTTCGCGTTTCGGAAGGGGACACAACCGATTGCTTTAACGTTGCAGGTAGAGGTGAAATGCACCTTTCCATTCTTATTGAAACTATGAGAAGAGAAGGCTTTGAGCTTTGCTGTTCTACACCTCGCGTTTTGTTTAAGGACATCGACGGTGTTAAGTGCGAACCCTTTGAATTGGTAAGCGCAGACGTTCCTTCCGATTACGTTGGTACTGTTGTTGAGGAATTAAGCCGCCGTAAAGGCGAATTGCTTGAAATGAATCCTAACGGCAATGGCACTCGTATGCGTATTCAATATTCTATTCCTGCTCGTTGCCTTATAGGTTATAGAAGCATGTTTATGTCTGCAACTCGCGGTGAAGGCATATTAAACAGTATTTTTGAAGGATATAAACCCTATAAGGGAGATATACAAATTCGCTTCACAGGTTCGCTTGTTGCCAGCGAAGACGGTGAGACTACATCTTACGGTTGCTATAACTCTCAGGAACGCGGCAATCTGTTTGTATCACCCGGTATGAACATTTACGAGGGTATGGTTGTTGGTATTAACCCCAAAGCAGAGGATATTGCTATTAACCCTTGTAAGAGAAAACAGTTAACAGCAATTCGTTCTGCAGGTGCAGATGAAAAATTGATTCTCACTCCGCCCATTATTATGTCTCTTGAAGAAGCTATTGAGTTTATAAACGAAGATGAACTTATTGAGGTTACACCGCTTTCTATCCGCGTTCGTAAGCGCATTCTTAATAAAGAATTGCGTATGAAAGCCGAAAGTAAGGCGAAAAAAGCCGCATTGGCTAATAACTGATTATAAAACCCGCTTTCTACCGAAAGCGGGTCAGAGCGAAGACAAATGGGTTATTTACGTCCTTGAAAGAATAAAAAAGACAAATAACGAGTTTCATTTTTAATATGAAGCTCGTTATTAATTTTATAAGGAATATTAATTTTTATTGTATTTTCAAGGACTTTGAAGAAATGCTCGACTACCTTACCATTGTAAGCCTACGCTCGCATTTCTTCAAAACTAACCTCATTTCTCTCACTCTGCTTCAGTCTGTAGACTTTGTCTACAGACTGACCCGCTTTCTACCGAAAGCGGGTTTTTGGTTATAGTTAATACATTGAAAAAATAATAGGTTTGATTGGATGTGTATAAAAAAACAGCCATCACGTAATGTGGTGGCTGTTTTAATGAATATAGAATTTTGAAATTTATTTTAGCCTCTTTCGGCGATGATATCCATCATTTCGCCGACGTTTTTCATTGCGCTGACTTCTTTCATTGTGAATTTAACACCGAATTCACGTTCAACCGCACCGATGAGACGGATATGCTCGAGGCTATCCCAATCTTCAATATCGTCGGCGGTAGTTTCGCGGTTTACTTCGATATCATCATCGTCGAAAACGTTTCTGAATACTTCGTTTAATCTTTCGTTGATATTCTGTTGTGCCATATTTATTCCTCCGAGTTTACGTTTATAACGTGATTTTGATTTTTATAGTCTGTTACAGACAACGACCAGCCGGTGTTGCCGGATTCGTCCTCGCTTATTTTTGTGAACCCAAAATCCGAGAACAAATTTTTAACCATACCGTTTTTTGCGGTAGGGTAGTAATGACCGATAATTGTATTAATATCGCGTTTCTTACATTCGCTAACAAGAGTATCAAGCATAGCAAATTCCATATTTTTCTTTAATACTCTGCAACTCATTAACCAAAGGTCGATATCGCAGGTATTCCCTTTGATTTCGCCAATTACAACCGAAACAACGCCATTATCTCCGAATACATCACTTAACTTACCGTAAAGTGTAATATGGTTGCCATCGGACACGGTAGATTCTATTTCCTGTTGTGTATATCTCTTTGTGGTGAGATTGAACTGGTTGGATTTGTTGGTCAACTGTGTGATACGCGGAATATAAAGAGGGGAGAACTCTTTAATCTCACCTTTCATTTCAAGGCTCAACAAATATTCGTTATAGTCTGTAAAGGTTGCCGATTGTTCATTACGCAAAACGTTTGCTTTGTACATATCGTTGCGTTTTAAATCGTCCGCAGAAAAGTTTGTTACCTCAAAATAACCGTTTCTGTCGATGGTGCGTATATAGTCAATGGGCATGTCCATTTTTGGTACGGCAATTCCCGAAATGCTTTTTTCTACCAATGCGCGCTCGGTGGGGTTATCATCTGCAAAAACGAAGGAATCAATACCCAAATCCATTTCGTTTGCTGTCGCAACAAGATTTCTGTCTTTGGTTTCCCAGTTCGCCTTAATTACAATGAAATCTTCGGGTTTAAGCACACCGTCAGGATGGTTTAAGCCTGAAATTGCGTTTTCGTGGTCGTTTTTTGAAGCAACAGTAAGCATTATACCAATGCTTTTTTGTTTTTTTACGTATTCTTGGAAACCCTTAAAGCATTCGGCATTGGCAGTTTCTTCGCCGATTTCGATTCCTTCCACACCGTCATCGCCCACAACACCGCCCCAAAGGGTATTATCCAAATCCAATGCCAAAACCTTTTTGTTCTTGCCAAACAGGGATTTAATAATATGGGATAGATTGAACGCAACGTAGGGGATAGCATCAAGGCAGCAGGCATATTTATACATACACCAGGCCTGTTCATCGTGCCATCTGTCTAAACCGAAACAAGAGGCAACGTAGTTCAAGTCGCAAATATAAAAGCCTTGATTTTCACGTGCATACTGTGAGAAACGGCGGTTAAGTTCGTTAATGAAATTAACACCGCCATGGATATCAGAAAAATCCTTATTGCCAAACAAACGGTAAGGGGGAAGCTCGAAATTGTTTTGGATAATAGGGCAATTATATACCGAGCTAAGCCTTTGCCACATTTTGACATAGTAATCATATCGTTCGTTTAGTTTGTTTTCAACCAACTGATATTCGTCGTTCGCTTCCGGAAGAAAAGATGAGATGTTTCTATAACTTGTATGAATATATATTACATCGGGTTTGAATTCCGTCAATTCGGGATTATCAAACATTGCATCCTGCCAGAAGCGGTTATATTCCGATTCGTAAAATACAGGCTCTATGCCCTCGGAAAGAAGGAACAGCTCTAACGTTTTAATAATATCGGGAGTGGTAGAACCGCCCAAAACGGCAATATTCTTTTTTATTCTTTTGGTGCCGTCATTTAGAAGCTCGCGCTTTGTTCTTCTTCGATAATCTGTCAAAGCTGCAATATCAAACGGGTAATCGGTTCTTGCCATAATTGCTCCTTGATTTTAATAATTGATTTTTAATCCTTTAAAGTTGCTAACACCGAATGCGGCGATAGAGAAGCATACGTCAGTAATGCCTTGCTCAGCGATAAAGTCGCTTACGTCCGCTTGGAAATATCTATAGTCGGCAACGATGATTTCATCAAAGGAACCAACTAAGAAGGGAGCCAAAGCGTTTCCGTAGCTGTCTTTAAATACTAAAAGCTTTCTGCCGTTTCCTACATTGGTTTTGATATGTGTGGTATAGGAATCACCGTATAAAAACTTGGTATAACCATTGTTGGTAGAAAAGAGTGTTCTGCCGGTTATGGGATCTCCGCTATGGCCTGCGCGATTGTAGTATTCCACGGTATATTCACGTGTGGGCTCATACCAAACGATAGTATCGGGGTTATTTCCTAACACCGGGTCTTTTGTATATGTAGTGTAGAAGGAACCCAAAACACCATCTTCACTTTTTGTAGTAAAGGTGGATATGTTATCAAAAGAAACACCTGCAACAGACGCTAGCTCTTCACAAGCATAGTACGCTGCCAATGCTTGCCAATGGTGGTCGGTGCGGAAATAAATTTCTTCATCAACGTGGGCGCTAATGGCGGACAAAGTATCTACAAAACCAACGTTGTTTAAAGCGTCTCTCATACCGTAAAAACATTTTTTGTGGTTCGAAATTGATGCTTCGTATCCAACGGGCGCATAAAATGCAGAGGCTAAAGGTGCAGGCAATACGTAAACGTTTACGTCGCCCATTTCTTCCTTAAAGCCGTTAAGTATATTTGCGGTTTTTTCGCCGCCTGTAGCAGAGCCGTAGAACTGTTCCATTGCTCTTGTACCGCTTATGAGAACGTTATTCACAATGCGAATGTCGGTTTCTTCGGGAGGCGTAATTTCAGCAGAATACTTTTTGATTTTTACGTTTGCTATGCTTTCGGAACGAGAAATTATCGAAATACCGTCGGGTGCAGTGTAATCGATAACACATTGTATCGTACCGCTTTCGTTAAGATTGGAAACGTCAACCTTTGCGGTGATATCTTTGGCGGTGATATCACTTAGTATGGAATTATATCCTTCCAGCGTTACCGACACCGACATCGAAAAATCACCGTCAAGCTTAAATCCGTTAGACTTCAATTGGCTTTCGCCGTTTAATACAACGGAAATTCCGTCTATGGTCTTTTGAATAATAGCATCCGATTCACTTTGAGAAGTATTGTTATTTTCTTCGGATGATTCTTGAGAGTTGTTGGAAGAAAAATCTTCGGATGAATTAGGTTCGGATGAATTGGGTTTTGGAGAATTGGGTTCAGAAGAAGCGGTCTTGGAGGATGAATCGATATTACTGCTTGATTCTGACGTTGTATCGCAAGCGATGGTGGAAATGCACATTGCGAAAATCATTAGAAGTAAAAGAAATTTTTTCATTTAACTACAAAGCTCCTCTAAATAGTTTAAATATTTGCCTACGGCAGAAAAAGTGCATTCCGCAAACAGAACGTCTGTTATACCGAATTGCTCAATGGTGTCATTTAATGAAACTGTATATTCTCGGCAATCGACAATATAAATTTCTTCGAATCCCTTCATTAAAAACGGCGCTAAAGCGTTGCCGTAGCTGTCTTTAACAATCAAAAGCTTTCTGCCGTTTTTGCAATCTTTAGATACTGCTTTTACAGCATAGCTATCACCGCGGATGAAAGTTGAATACCAACTGCTTCTCTGGTTATCGCCGATATCCCAAAAGAAGCCGTTATAGTCGGGAATACCATCGTGGTCTTTATCAAAGGTCAAGGGATTTTCATTAAAGCTTTCTTTTGAATAGTAATATACGTCATATTCGGTATCGGGATAGTATACAGTGAAGTTCTCGGGGTTATTCAGTATTTTAGAGTTGTAATCGGAATATTTATACATAACGCCGATATATCCTTCGCGTTGTACTTTGGTATATTCCGAAAGGGGGTCAAAGGCGATGCCTGCCTTTTCGGCGAATACTTGCGCGCCGTAATATGCGCCTAATGCCGACCAGTGCGTGTCGGTTCGAAAATAAATTTCTTCATCTGCATGTATACCCAGTGTGTTATATATATTGACGTCAATTACTTTTTCCGACAAATTATTTGATATTGTGTCTATATCTCGTTTGTTACGATATATATATCCTTCGTATCCTTTTGCCTGTTCCACGTAATAAGCGCTGGCTTTTGGAATAACCATTGAGTAAACGTTTACGCTATTGTTAAGCTTGTCCGCAAATTCGTTTAAAATTTTAGCATATCGTTCTGCACCCGAAGTACTTCCGCCGTAAAGCTCGATAGCACGTGTACCTACAATTAAAATCGAGCCTGACATTTCGGGGTTTACGTCTCCTTCCGGCTCATCCATTGGTTCGGAAGAAGAAGTATCCGATTCATCACTTTCGATGGGCGTTGAAGACTCTTCCTCGGAAGAAACTATTGAAGATTCCGAATAATCAGAAATATCAGAAATATCAGAAATATCAGAAATATCAGAAGTAACGTCTATTATTGCGCTTGATTCATTTGGGATAGCTTCGCTTGCAATACTATTATCAGCTTCATCATCCGATTCTTCATAAACAACGTAAAGTTGTTCGTCATCCTTGATACCGTATAAATCGTTGATTTTGGTTTCGAAATCGATAAATCTATCACGGGAATTTATGGTATCGGTAAAGCAGTACACTACATCCTTTAGATATTCACCGGAGAAAAACGTTTCAAAGGAAAATTCTGGCCATTCCTTTAAAACGCTATAATCCGAAACCTCTGTACGGGGTAAAAATACAGAGAAAACAAACATAAAGAGAAATACCGCAACAAAGACGGATACACATAATATTGTTGTAAACTTCTTCATTCAAATTCTCCTAAAAGTTCCAATACAAGAAAGGGTTGTTGCTGCTAAAGGTTTTAACCAATACAGCAGTATTAATAAACAAAAGTAAAATTAAGAAAGCCGTTGTACAAACCATAGCAAGTGATGCTACGAATGGGTGCGATGCTTCGAAACGGCGTTTAAAGAATTCCGCGATAGGGAAGCAAGCAACAAGTGCAATTGCAAAAATGAAAATGTGAGATTTCAGGTTAGAAAAAGTTTCCGTATTTGCGAAAATATTGCCGTTTGCGCCAACTAAATTCTTAAAGAAATTTCCAAGCTCTGATATGTTCTCAAATTTGAATATACCAAAGCCAATAAGGATAACCAGCTTGTTATATATGTGCATTAAAAGAGTTGGGGCATTTTTTAATCTCTTTTTTCCGATTTTTGTTTCTATAAAAATAAACACACCGAAATAAAGACCCCAAATTACATAGTTCCAGCTTGCACCGTGCCAAAGTCCGGTTGTGAACCAAACCAAAAACAGCGAGAGAACAGCGCGACGCTTGCCGAAAATAGGTACGTATAGAAGGTAATCCCTAAAGAAACTACCCAACGAAATGTGCCATCTTTGCCAAAACTCGGATATTGAACGGCACATAAAGGGATGTCTGAAGTTTTCATCAAAATGAAATCCGAAAATTCTGCCAATACCTATAGCCATATCGGAGTAACCCGAAAAGTCAAAATAAACCTGCATTGCATAAGCAATTACGCCTATCCAGGTTGCAACAACTGTGGCATCACTAATGTTTTCACCAAAGCAATTGTTAACGATAGTGTTTAAATTATTCGCAAGGAGAACTTTTTTTGAAAGCCCGATTATTAATCGTGTGAAACCGTCAATTACATCGTAAATCGTGGTACGACGGTTATCAATTTCTTCGGCTACTGTTTGATAACGAACAATGGGCCCTGCAACCAACTGAGGAAATAGCGAAATATATAACAAAAGCTTATGGAATTTCTTTTGAACAGGAACCTTCTCCCAATATACATCAATCACGTACGAAACGATTTGGAAGGTATAAAAGCTAATACCAAGCGGTAAAGCAATGTTTTGTGCAGGGATATGAGAACCGAAAATTGCATTAACGTTGCTTATCATAAAGTCGGTATACTTAAATACACCAAGCATACCGAAATTATACAGTAAGCATATAGTTAAAACAGCCTTACAAATCTTTTTACCTCTGGTAGAATCTATCCAGCGGGCAAGCAGATAATTAAGTAAGGCACTGCCCACAAAAAGGAAAATCTTAAGCGGTTCTCCATAAGCGTAAAAAATCAATGAAGTTATTATGAGAACTGCATTTTTTGCGTTTATATTTTTGAATAAAAAGTATGCAGCAAAGCATATCGGAAGAAAAGCATAAAGAAAATATAAATCTGCGAATAACATATAATTCCCCTAAAAGTTTATCAATAAATTATACCACGCAGACAATATTAAGTCAAGAGAATTGGCACATATATCCTTTGAATTTAACCATTAGTTTTTGCCGAAAGTATAAAATTTATTTTTGCGCCTACGAACATTATATACATACAAACGTACAGCCATAAAAGTAATACTATAATAGCCGTGAGGCTTCCGTAAATATTTGCATAATTACTGAAATTATCAACAAAAAAGGAAAACAAAATTGAAAAAGAAACCCACCCTGCGCTTGAAATGACCGCGCCCGGAATTTGCTCGGAAAATCTCTGCTTACCGCTGGGGAGAGCTTTATAAAGTATAGAAAATAGCAAAACCAATAAAACAAATCCAATTATAAATCTTAATGAAGAAATAATATAAACCAAACCTGTTATATGAGGGAATAAGGAAATGAGTATTTCGTTAATTTTATCACCAAAAACCAGAATAGAAAGCGCGCTTACCAAAATTGCCATAAAACTAACGGTATAAAAAATAGAAGCAAGTCGAATTAAAAAATAGTTTCGCGTTTCTTTAATTTCATAAACCGAATTTAAACCGCCAATGATAGCATAAATACCTTTTGAGGCTGACCACAACAATACCAAAATTGAAACAATAGTCATTGAAGGCGTGCTTTGAATAACGATTTCGTCAACGTACAATGAAAAAAACGAGTTAAACACACCGGGAAGTAAATTATCGTTGAGTATATATATTGCACTCTCGGAGGTTCCCAATTGCTTTAAAATAGAAATGAGCAACATTATGAGCGGGATTAAAGATAAAAACATAAAGAATGCGGTTTGTGCCGCGTAGGCGCCAATACGGCTTGCCGTAATTTTTCTTGCCAGATATTTGACGTTTTTTATCAATTCGTTCATAATATCCTCCTTTCATTGATGTTAACAACACAAGCCTTTGATTGACTATGTTGATTTTTTGTGGTATAATATCAAAAAAATGTGCATAGGCGGAAAAAATGTTAAAATTCAAAAGCGATAAATCTGTTGAAGAACTTATAAAACAGTGGGATGAGCATACTTCTATTTCACGTTTTGCGGGCAGTGATGAAACTATGGATTTGATTTATGTTTCAAAACGCAAAGGACGAAAGGTAAGACTTGTGAGAAAAGCTCCTTTGGCACGCGAGCCTTTTTCATCCGTATTTAGAGGTGTGATTCGTGAAGCTGAGCAGGGAAGTGAGATAGCGGGATTATTTACAAAATCTATTTTTGATTATGTATTAATTTCCGCAATATTCTTTATGTTGTTTTACATACGCTCGTACGTTATTCAGCGCGGCGACAGTCTTGCAACAATAAATACACTGATAATATTCGCTATAATAGGCTCTGTTTTGTGTCTGTATAATTTCCGCGCCACAAAGCGCAAATATGCCGATTTTATATCCGGAATAACCGGAAAAGAAACTAATTTGTTTTTGAAAAAATCCGAAATCAAAGACAAAGACGGCTCGGATAATTAATAGAGGTCAACAAGAAGAATCTTTTCTAAATCCTCAAAAGAATAAGCTATATAGGTAGCACCCGCCTCTTCGTGCTCGTTGGGAGATGCGGTGCCGGTATATACGCCCAAAGAATCGATACCTGCATTTCTTGCTCCGATGTCATCATACTTCATATCACCTATCATAAGTGCAAAGTGCCTTTTATCTGTGATATCGAAGCGTTTAAGGGATTCTTCTATTACCTCGTGTTTTTTGGATATAGATTCATCCAGATTAGAGCCTGTAATATACTCGAACATATCGAATATACCAAAATCGCGAAGAAAAGTTTTTGCGTATTCTTCATATTTTGAGGTAGCAACGCCGAGTCTATAACCGGCGTTTTTTAATTTTTTTAGTAAATCGGGAATTTCGGGGAAGAGATGTGATTCTTTTGCGCCTTTTAAATTATATCTTTCGCGAAATTTGAAAATCGCTTCGCTCGCTTCGGTTTCATTCAAACCGAAACGTATAAAAGAATCTCTTAGGGGTGGGCCTAAAAAAGGTCTTAATTCCTCAAGAGTATATTCCATTCCGTATTGTCTGAGCGCATACTGCGCGCTTTTGACAACACCCTCTAAGGTATTTATAAGCATCCCGTCCAGGTCGAATAAAAGGTGTGTGTATTTCATAAATACTCCTTAAAATAAAGTGTATATTCATTATACCATTTTATGTATGATATTTCAATTAAATATAAAAAATTACTTGAAATGCTATTTCTTTTGTGCTAATATATAATAAACCCTAGTAAAATGTTAATATAAGGAAAAGAGGTACAGAGATGAATAAAATAATCACAATAGGACGTCAATTTGGATCCCTTGGATCTGAAATTGCAAACAAGCTTTCGGAACTTACCGGTATTCCTTGTTATGACAGAGATGCTTTGATTGCAATTGCTGAAAAACACGGTATTCCTGCCGAAACCTTTGAAAAAGCCGATGAACAGGCAACTTCAAGCTTTTTATATTCTTTAGCTATGTCAAGTTACAGCGGAAATATTGCTCATTTCGGTATGAATGATCATATCCTTACGGATAAGGTGTTCAACATTCAGACGGTTGAAATTAAACGCATCGCTCAGGAAGGAGACTGTATTATTGTAGGTAGATGCGCCGATGATATTCTGGATTCCTTTGACGGCGTATTAAAGGTATTTATTCATGCACCTTTAGAGTATAGAATAGACATTATAAAAAAATATGGTGAAACGGATGAAAATGCTATAAAGAAACAAATTTCGAAAGCTGATAAGAAGCGTGCTTCATATTATAATTTTTACACCGGTAAAGGTTGGGGCGACCCTAAAAACTATCACATGAATATTGATAGCAGTCTTTTGGGTGTTGAAGGTACCGCAAAGCTAATTAAGTCTATTATCGACGAATATTATAAATAATAATCGATTTTTATCTCCGTATGAAATTATAAATTATTCATACGGAGATTTTTATATAAAAATAAGTGCGTAAGCTTTACACTTACGCACTTTTAAATTAATGAGCGATAATCTGTTCGGTGTCCTTATCGAAGATATGGATAAGAGAAGTATCTACGGCAATCTTAATGGTGTCGCCTGCTTTAGCAGTGGACTTGGAAGATACACGAGATACGAGGGAAGTGTTTTCACCAACAGTGAGGTAAAGGTTGATTTCTGCACCCATAAGTTCGGTGAACTCAACCTGAGTTTCGATAATAGTGTCCTTGAACTTTTCCATATAAACGGGTTCGTCGTGGAAAGTTCGGGACGAAGACCTGCGATAACTTCCTTGCCGATGTAATCTGCAAGATTAGTATCTTCAAATTTTTCGGGCTGAAGCTTGAAGGAAACGTTTTCGAATTCGAGGAATACGTCGTCCTGTCCCTTGGGTTTGGTGATCTTTGCATCAACAAAGTTCATTTGAGGAGTGCCAAGGAAGCCCGCAACGAAGATGTTGCAAGGGTAGTCGTAAAGGTTTTGAGGAGTATCAACCTGCTGGATGATACCGTCTTTCATAACAACGATACGTGTAGCCATGGTCATAGCTTCAACCTGGTCGTGGGTAACGTATATAAAGGTTGTTTCGAGTTTCTTGTGAAGCTTGGTAAGCTCTGTTCTCATGGTAGCACGAAGCTTAGCGTCGAGGTTGGAAAGAGGTTCGTCAAGAAGGAATACCTTAGGTTCACGAACGATTGCACGACCAAGCGCAACACGCTGCTTCTGACCACCGGACAAAGCCTTGGGTTTTCTGTCAAGGAGGTGGGAGATGTCAAGAATCTTAGCAGCTTCTTCAACGCGGCGTTTGATTTCTTCTTTTCTAACCTTACGGAGTTTAAGACCGAATGCCATGTTATCAAAAACAGACATGTGAGGATAAAGAGCGTAGTTCTGGAATACCATCGCAATATCTCTGTCTTTAGGTGCTACGTCATTAACTCTTCTGTTTTCGATGAAGAGTTCGCCTTCGGTAATTTCTTCAAGACCAGCGATCATACGAAGGGTAGTAGTCTTACCACAGCCGGAAGGACCAACGAAGATAACGAATTCCTTATCCTTGATGTCAAGGGTGAAATCCGAAACCGCAGTTACGCCACCGGGGAATCTTTTGTAAATGTGTTTAAACAATACACTTGCCATTTGTAACCTCCATATGAGGATAATGCCTCATTTCTATCACAACAATGATACCAAAAATTATCTAATAATGCAACTGATTAAACTCCCAAAATTTTATGCTTTTGTTTATTCAATTTGCATAATATCACGAATTTTCAAAGCCATGGACAAAACCATCGCCGTCTTTTGAACAGATATCGCCGGCAATAACCCTTCTGTTTCGAATGAATAACGTAGCAAAAACGTTGCCATCGTACTCATAATTGTTGATTTTATACACGTAAACCGTAGCATCCTTACCTGCATATCTTTTTAGGTTTAAGCCTTGGGAACGTTGAATTTCGTTATATTGTTCGTAAATGCTGTTGAAATTATTGGGAATGTTTACTTCGAAAACCTGAATAGGTACAGGCTCTGCCTCGTAACCCATTTTCGAAAGAAAATCCACCATTTCTTCTTCTGTTGATATGTTTTTGTAGTCGGTGGAAACGTTTGCCACGTCGGCCGAAGCGCTTATTGACGGCAAAATTCCCACAGCAGATGCAAGCACAATAACCGAAACTGCCACCACGGCAAAAAACTTCAAGCCCGATGCTTTCATTGTATAAACGAACATACTTCATTCTCTCCTAAAAATAATCTTTGTTAAATTATATTAGAGAGATTGGCATTTATTCATCGTAAGACGATATTATTTCTTCAAGTTTTTCCAACTCGGCATATAGATTATCTATCTTTGCCTCACATTCGGTTTCTTGTCTGTAGATTTCATCAAGTGCCACGTAATCGCTTATAATGCTTTCGTCGGTTGATTTACTTCTTAATTCAGCCAATTGGTTTTCAAGGTCGGAAATTTCTTTTTCTGCTTTTTCATACCGCGTTTTTGCAGAACGGTATTGATTTTTACGTTGCTTTGCTTCTTCAAAATCGGCTTTTCCGGCACCGCTAATCTGTTTGCTTACAACCGTTTCTTTTTTTGTACACTTTTCAATATAATCTTCGTAGGTGCAGTGCTTCCAATTATATCCCGAATCGAAACCGTCTTTGTCAATTTCAAGTATAGCGGTTGCAAGGTTTTTTATAAAATATCGGTCGTGGGAAACGGTTATTATAGTTCCGTCATATTCATTTAATGCTGATTCCAGCATTTCACGGGAATCAATGTCCAAGTGGTTCGTCGGTTCGTCAAGAATTAACAGACTGACACCGCAAGCGACCATTTTCGCGATAGATAAACGCGCTCTTTCGCCACCGCTTAAAACCGAAACGCTTTTAAATACGTCATCGCCGCGAAATCCGAAGGATGCCAGCATAGCGCGGATTTCGGTGTTTGTCTTGTCTGAATAAACGTTCCAAAGCTCATCAATAACGGTGCTGTTTTGGTCTAAAAGCTGTTGTTCTTGGTCGTAATAACCGATTGTTTGGTTATAACCTAATTCAAAAACACCGCCGATTTGCTTTTCTCTGCCTGTTAAAATCTTTATAAGGGTAGATTTACCGCAACCGTTTTTACCTATAATAAAAAGATGTTCACCGCGTTTGATTTCAAAAGAGAGGTTTTCAAACAAAGGTTTGTTAGGGTAACTCATAGACAAATTACGTACAGACAGCACGTCGTTACTCATAGCACCCGAATGAGAAATTGAAAACTTTATACCTTTTTCTTTTTCCTTGGGTTTTTCTAACTTGACCATTTTGTCAATGGTTTTTTGACGGCTTTCGGCGGCAATAATGTTTTTCTCACGGTTCCATTTTCTTTGGTTTTCTATAAAAGCCTCTAAACGTGCGATTTCCTTTTGTTGCAGGTTGTAGTGCTTAAGCTTTGCTTCGTCCAAGGCTTTTTTCTTTTCACGGAAGGTGGTGTAGTTACCATCGTACATTTCGGAAACACCGTGTGATATTTCTAAGGTTTTATTTGTTATTTTATCAAGAAAATATCTGTCGTGAGAGATTATTAAAAAGGTTTTTTTAGAAGAAATAATATAATTTTCAAGCCATTCGCAGGTTTTATAATCCAAATGGTTGGTCGGCTCGTCCAAAAGCATAATGTCGGGTTCGGAAAGCAAAAGCTTTACAAGTAAAAGCTTTGTTTTTTGACCGCCGCTTAGTTCATCGGCACTTTTGGTTAAATCCGATTCTTCAAAACCGAATTTGGCAAGCATCGATTTTGTCTTACTTCGACATTCATTTCCGCCGAGTAAATTAAATCTTTCGGTATTGTCGGAAAATGCTTTGATTACCGATTCATCCCCGGCTTCGATTCTAATTCTTAAATCGTTGATTTCGTTTTCGAGCTTGATAAGTTTATCAAAAGCCGAAAGTGCTGTTTCATATATGTTACAATTAAATCTGTGTGCATCGTTTATCTGTTCAAGACAGCCTATTTCGGCGTCCGCGGTTATGTACACGTCGCCCTTTGACGCTTCCAACAAACCTCGTATAACCGCAAAAAGAGTAGATTTACCTGCACCATTAACGCCGATAACACCTACTTTGTCGCCTTCGTTTACCGAAAAATCTATTTTATCTAAAATAACATCTGCGCCGTATGATACTGAAACGCCATCACAGACAATTATGCTCATTTGCTTCCTCCGAAATTTGCTCGCTTATGAATATAACATAACGTTGCAAAAATGTCAATCAATTACAGGCATTGACTTTGTTACATAAATATAACGTCAAAATACCGTTCCTGCTTTATGCAAGAACGGTATTTTAAGTTGCGTTAAACGACTTTTATTGGTTTTTATTAACTGTTACTATTCAGGCTGTTTTATTCGATTGCAGATGCGACTTCTCGTTCTCTGAAAAAGAGACTGATTAACCAAATACCGCTTATGGCAACAAGAGTATAAATGATTCTGCTTACAATGTCGCCCTGGCCGCCGAATATCCAAGCAACGATGTCAAATCTGAAAAGTCCGATAGAACCCCAGTTGACAGCGCCGATAATAACAAGGAATAATGCTATTCTGTCAAGTATCATAATTCATCCTCCTCGATGATATTGTGTGCATAATAAATAATAATATGCCATTGACATTATTGAAATTTTTGGTATTATATTTATTTGAAATGATTTGATTGAGGTATATATTATGAGAATGAGACCTAAAAAGAATCGCGATAAACGTATGGATGCTGTTAAGGATTGGTTTATACAGCAGGATGAAAACGGGGTTGCGATGATAGATTCTTCCTATGATAACAACAACGAGCTTTTTCTTGAAATAGGTTGTGGAAAAGGTGCTTTTATAACCGGTTTATCTAAGCAATATCCCGAAAACCGTTTGCTTGCTGTCGAGCTTGTTCCCGACGTTTTGATGATGGCGATGGAAAAAGCAGAAAGGGAAAACGCTTCTAACGTTCGTTTTCTTCACGCTAATGCCGAAAACATTGCGGATATCATTCCCGAAGGCTCTGTTTCCAGATTATATTTAAACTTTTCTGACCCTTGGCCTAAAAAACGAAATGCAAAACGCAGGCTTACAAGTCCATTATTCCTTGAAAGATATAAAAAAATACTTGCCAAGGACGGCAAGATAATTTTTAAAACAGACAACAAGGGTTTGTTTGATTATTCGCTTGAAAGTTTCGCAGAAAACGGGTTCGCCGTAAGCGAAGTTTGTTTTGACTTGCACAGCGACCCCGTATTTTCCGTTGATAATATTAAAACTGAATATGAAAACAATTTTTCGGCAAAGGGATTTCTTATAAATCGCCTTGTTGCTCAAGTTCGCGAAGAGAAGTAAAAACAACCTCGCGCTCGTCAAATGGGTATTGAACACCTTCGATTTCCTCGTACATTTCGTGTCCTTTACCTATAAGTAAAACTATGTCGCCCTTCGAAGCAATTCGGAGGGCTTCTTTTATCGCATCGCGGCGGTTGGGTATAATTTCATATTTGCCGTCGGTTTTGTGCATACCGATTAAAATGTCCGAAATTATATCTTCGATTTTTTCAAAACGAGAGTTATCCGAAGTAATTATAGACAAATCCGAATTCGCGCCGATAACCTCGCCCATGCCGTAACGTCTTAATTTACTTCTGTTACCACCGCAACCAAAAACCGAAATTATTCGTTTGGGGTTGTAAAGCTTAATCGTATCAAACAAGGTTTTAACGCTGAATTCGTTGTGAGCAAAATCGATTATAACGGTATAATCCTTTTCAATAGGAACAATTTCCATTCTGCCTTTTACAAAGGCTTTCGAAAGACCTTGCTTAATTTCGTTATAACTTAGACCGTCCCGGCGTGCACAAGCCGCCGCCAAAGCTGCATTGCAAAGAGAAAAACGACCTGGAGTTTTTAAATCTATTTCCGCGGAAATATTATCTTCTGCAAAAGTGAACTGTGTGGTCAGTTTATTATCGCCAACGTGGAATTCTCCGTTGCCGAAAGAATAGTCGGGATTTTTCAAAGAATCTTCAGAAACGGTAATTAAAGGGCATGTGATACCATTAATTATTTCATCGTAATTATCGCTGTCGGCATTTATTATAACCTTTTTGCACTGATCGAAAATCATCTTTTTGCAATTAAGATATTCTTCGAAATCCTTATGTTCGTTTCCGCCGATATGGTCGGGTGAAAGGTTTGTAAAAATACCCGTGTTAAATTCGATGCCATAGGTTCTATCCATTTTAAAGCCTTGTGAGGTTGCCTCGATAATGGCGGTATCACAACCCGCATCTAACATTTCCTTATAATATTTGTGCAAAAGATAGGATTCGGGCGTGGAGTTTGCTGTTTCGTATTCTTTGTCGCCGATATAGGTGCCGGTAGAGCCGATAACGCCCACTTTGTGCCCTGCGGCTTCGTAAACACTTTTTAACATAAACGAAACGCTGGTTTTACCTTTCGTGCCTGTTATAGCAATAGTGTTAAGCTTTTCTGCAGGCCTGCCGAAAAAGTTAGCAGAAGAAAGAGCAAGGAACTTTCTTGTGTCATCCACAACAATTTTAACAGCATCGTCGGGGAGAGAAATATCCTGTTGAACTGCAAAGACACGAACACCTTTGTTATAAAGTTCGCCTGCAAAATCGTGAGAATCAAAGGTGAATCCTTTTAAACAAACAAACATATCCGATGGTGTGATTGCTTTTCGAGAATCGAAAATAATATCACTGATTTCGAAATTCGGTTGGAAATTATTGCATTTATACTCTATATTATTTAAGATATCAATTAATTTCATATTAAGACTCCAAACAAAAATTTTATTGTATAAAAGTTCCTTTAAAAGAAGTTGTACAACCGCCGTTTATAAACATATTTCCACAATTGCGGGTTTCTACGTTTATTATTCCGCCCGGTTGGTATACCTGCACGTTATTGCCGCAGAGATTTTCATATTGCGCAGCGGCAACACAGGCGCAACTGCCTGTAGAGCAGGAAAGTGTTTCGCCGATGCCGCGTTCCCAAACTCGCATTACGATTCGGTTGTTATTGGTTACACAAGCGAATTCTACGTTTGTGCCGTTTGGGAATAAAGGATGGTGTTCAATGGAACTGCCGAAATGTTCAAATTCGCGGTCGTCTATACCGTAAGTTAAAAATATAACGCAGTGTGGGTTACCCATTGAAACCGAGTAATAGGGAAGTGAAACGCCCGAAACGTCGAGGTTTCCGTGGTCGATAATCGAAGCCCTTCCGATTTCGGCGGTTATATGGTCCCCGTCAACCGAAACGGTTCTGATTCCGCTTTTTGTTTCCACAGTGAAAATTCGTTTTTTGAAAAATCCGCTGTCCGAAACGTATTTTGCAGAACACCGCAACGCATTACCGCATATTTCTGCTTCGAAACCATCGGGATTATACACGTGCATGAAATAATCGGCATTTTCTGAACCGCAAATAAATACAGCGCAATCGCAACCTATTCCGTAATGTCTGTCGCAAATAATACGGATAAACTCTGGATTAGGAAGTTTGTGTTGGTTGGGAGTTCCGAAAACCACAAAATCGTTACCTAAAGCATGTATTTTATGAAAATTCATAAATTATCACTCACATTATATCATATTTAATTTGTTTTTCAATAGATAAGTTATGTTGTGTACATATTTTAATTCCAAAAAAGTAAAAAACACTTGAAAAATATATTAAATGTGTTACAATAAATAAAAATAGTCTTATGGAGGCGCAAGTGAACAACGGATTTTTTGCAATGCTGTTTAGAATGAAGCATATTGAACGGTGGGGGATTATGCATTCGCTTATACCTGACCATCTTTCTACTCATTCTTTAGAGGTTGGATTTATTGCTCATGCGCTTTCTGCTATCGGTAATGAAAAATTCAACAAAAATTATGACAGCAGCTTGATAACAATGAAGGCTATTTATCATGATGTTCCCGAGATTTTCACCGGTGATATTCCTACTCCCGTAAAGTATTACAGCGAGGAAACCAAGCAGGCTTATTCCAAGGTGGAGGAGGCTTCGCTTAATAAATTAACCGAAATGCTTCCAGCGGAATTTCGTAGCAGTTATATGGAATTGTTTAATTATTCCAAGGATGAAAAAACGCTTATTAAAGCGGCAGATAGAATTTCTGCATATATTAAATGTCTTGAAGAAAAGAACTACGGTAACCGTGAATTTGAGATAGCGGGGAAACGTCTTTTGGACGCGATTAAGGACATGAAATGTCCCGAAGCGGATTATTTTTTGGAGAATTTCTTAGAACCCTTTGGATTTCCTATCGATTCAATTCTTCAATCCGAATAACAAGGTTTCAATATTTTGAAATATATTTTAGAAATTAATAAAAAGTGAGGATTTACTTATGAAAATTGGTCTTATATCCGATTCTCTTCGTCTTGGCTTTGCTGAAAGCATAAAGGTTGCTAATCAGCTTGGAGTAACCGGTGTACAAAAGTATATGACTTTTGGCGATTTCACTGCAGATACTCTTGTTGGCGACAAACTTAAAGAAGTTAAGGATATTATGGATTCCAACGGTCTTATTTTCTCTGCTATTTGCGGCGACTTTGGCGTTGACCTTGATGATGAATATGTTGTTGACGATTCTAAACGTGTTCTCGAAACCGCAAAAGAATTGGGCTGTAACATCGTTACCACTCATATCGGTCATATCACCGATACTGATGATGCCAGAATGGAAAAAATCAGAAAGAACGCTCAGGAACTTGCTGTTTTTGCAGATAGTATTGGTTCTTATTTCGCTGCCGAAACAGGTACCGAAAAAGCAGTTGTTATGAAGTCTTTCCTGGATTCTCTCGGTGCAAAGGGCTTGCGTGTAAACTACGACCCTGCTAACCTTGTTATGGTTGCCGGTGATGACCCTGTAGCAGGTGTTTATACTCTTCGTGATTACATCGTTCATACCCACGCAAAAGACGGTATTAAGACCGGTGAAAAGACCTTCCTCGAAGTTCCTTTGGGACAGGGCGGTGTTGATTTCGATAAGTATATTGCGGCTCTTAATGATATCGGATATGATGGCTATCTTACCATAGAACGCGAAGTAGGGGATAATCCTGCGGCTGATATCACTATGGCTGTAGACTTCCTTAAGGGTAAACTTAACACCTTGGGCATTAAGTTAGGTTAAATATTTTATTACGGCGGAGTTTTACTCTGCCGTTTTCTTTTCACCTCTACACAGTATATTCACAGAATGAATTTTTGTTATAAATGCATATTAATGTTAATTTCAACAAAAAACATCGCAAATATGATGGAGAATATACAAAAATGATAATAGAAAATGACGTGCACGAAAAAACAAGAAAAATATAGAAAAAATGTAACAAATTCTATTGATTTTTTTTAATAATCGATGTATTATGTTAAAAGAAAATATAATAGGGGAGAATGTGTTTTTCTTCTCTTGGAAAGGAAGTTCGATCTATGAATTTAACCACACTTATGAAGATCGGCGAGAACATCAACGAAGGTTCTTCCATTGGTGAAAGAGCAGCCGTTGGTATTCAGGTTGTCGCTATCGGTATGGGCGTTGTTTTTGGTGTTTTGATACTTCTTATCGGCATACTGCAAATTTTTAAATTGTTTGCTAATAAGAAATCGGCAACAACCGAAATTAAAACTCCTGCCGCTGCACCCGCACCTGCTCCCGTTTCTGCGGCACCGGTTGCCGCTGTTCCCGCTTCTGAGGAGGAAGCTATTGTTGCAATTGCTACTTCTGCCATTGCCGCATACAGAGGTGAAAGCGATTGCGCTTTCAAAGTTCTTTCAATTAAAAAGATTGTTAAATAAAAGGAGATTTTATCATGGCTAAAAAGTATATTGTTACGGTTAACGGCACCGGTTACGAAGTTATCGTTGAAGAAGCCGCTATGAACGCTAATTTTAACACTGCACCTGCAGCAGCACCTGCAGCAGCACCTGCACCCGCAGCGGCTCCCGCACCTGCAGCAGCACCCGCGCCCGCAGCAGCACCTGCACCTGCAGCAGCTCCCGCTGACGGCGTTAAAGTAACCGCACCTCTTCCCGGTAACATTCTTCGTGTTGAAGTTTCCGCAGGCGCAACCGTTAAGAAGGGTGATATCCTTTGTATTCTCGAAGCAATGAAAATGGAAAATGAAATCGTTGCTCCTCAGGATGGTACCGTTGCAAGCGTTTCTGCAACTCAAGGTTCTTCCGTTAACACCGGCGATCTTCTTTTCGTTATTGGTTAATGCTTGATTAACTGCGAAAATTAAGAAAGGTGTTATATTATGTTAGAAGCATTGAAAGGATTGTTTGAACAATCCGGATTTGGTAATTTATATAATGCCGAAGTTCCTTTTGAATATTTTGGCATTCAGTCCAATTTTGACTTTGGTACGATAATTATGCTCGTTGTAGCGTGCGTATTGTTTTATCTTGCTATAGTTAAAAAGTTTGAACCGCTGTTGCTTCTTCCTATAGCGTTCGGTATGTTACTTGTAAACATTCCCGGTCCTATTGGCGATGCAGTATATCACAGCGATATCTTTATCAACGAAACAGGTCATATTAACTGGACGGCACTTGCCGAAGGTGGCGGTCTTATCGACTATCTTTACCTTGGTGTAAAGCTTGGTATTTATCCTCCGCTTATCTTCCTTGGTGTTGGTGCTATGACCGACTTTAAACCCCTTATTGCAAACCCCAAGAGCCTTCTTTTGGGTGCGGCGGCACAGCTTGGTGTATTTGCCGCATTCTTTGGTGCACTTGCTTCCGGTTACTTTACTATTGAAGAAGCTGCATCTATCGGTATTATCGGTGGTGCGGACGGTCCTACTGCTATTTACGTAACAAAGACTCTTGCACCTAACCTTCTCGGCGCTATTGCGATTGCCGCATATTCTTATATGGCTCTCGTTCCTTTCATTCAGCCTCCCATTATGAAGGCATTTACTTCTAAACAGGAACGCCAGATCGTTATGGGCCAGCTTCGCAACGTTTCCAAGACTGAAGAAATTATTTTCCCCATTGTCGTTGCTCTTGTAGTAAGTATCATTCTTCCTTCGGCTGCTGCACTTGTTGGTATGCTTATGCTTGGTAACCTTCTTAAGGTTTGCGGTGTTGCTGATAGACTTTCTAAGACAGCGCAAAATGAGCTTATGAATATCGTTACCATTCTTCTCGGTATTTCTGTAGGCGCAACCGCTAATGCGGCTAACTTCCTTAAGACTCAAACTCTTCTTATCATTGTTCTTGGTCTCTGTGCATTTGCCGTTGCTACTTTCGGCGGCGTTATTTTTGGTAAGATTATGTGCTTCGTTACCAAGGGTAAGATCAATCCTCTTATCGGTTCTGCAGGTGTTTCTGCCGTTCCTATGGCAGCGCGTGTATCCCAGATGGTTGGTCAGAAAGAAAACCCCGCAAACTTCTTGCTTATGCACGCTATGGGCCCCAACGTTGCCGGCGTTATCGGTTCTGCCGTAGCCGCAGGCGTGTTCCTTGCAATGTTCAGTTAATTAACGGAAAGGTGAAATTATTATGGCAAAACAAGTTAAAATTACAGAAACAATAATTCGTGATGCTCATCAGTCTCTTATCGCTACTCGTATGACCACTGATGAAATGCTTGAAATTCTTCCCGAACTTGATAAAGTTGGTTATCATTCTCTTGAAGCTTGGGGCGGCGCTACTTTCGACTCCTGCCTCCGCTTCCTTAACGAAGACCCTTGGCAGAGACTTCGTACCATTAAAGACCACGTAAAGAATACTCCTCTTCAGATGCTTTTCAGAGGTCAGAATATTCTTGGTTACAGACACTATGCCGACGACGTTGTTGAATATTTCGTTCAGAAGTGCGTTGCAAACGGTATGGATATCATCCGTATTTTCGATGCTCTTAACGACCCCCGTAACCTTAAGACTGCTATTAACGCAACCAAGAAGGAAAAGGGACACGTTCAGGGATGTGTATGCTATACCACCGGTCCCGTTTTCACCAACGAATACTTTGCAAAGTATGCTAAGCAGTTGGAAGAAATGGGTGCAGACAGCATCTGTATTAAAGATATGGCAGGTCTTCTTAAGCCCTATGATGCTTATGACCTTGTTACTGCAATTAAGTCTATTGTAAAGATTCCCGTACAGCTTCACACACACTATACCACCGGTATTGCTTCTATGACCATTCTTAAGGCTATCGAAGCAGGTGTTGACGTTGTTGACTGTGCGCTTTCTCCTCTCGCTCTCGGTACTTCTCAGCCCGCTACCGAACCTCTCGTAGCAACCCTTCAGGGTACTCCTTATGACACCGGTATCGATCTTGCACAGCTCGATAAGATCGCTAAGCACTTCGACGGTCTCCGTGAAAAGTATCTTGCCAGTGGTTTGCTCGATCCCAAGGTGCTTAAGGTTAACGTTAACGCTCTTATGTATCAGGTTCCCGGCGGTATGCTTTCTAACCTTCTTTCTCAGCTTAAGCAGGCTGGCGCAAGCGATAAGCTCGAAGCTTGTCTCGAGGAAGTTCCTCGCGTTAGAGAAGCAGCAGGCTATCCTCCTCTTGTAACTCCTACCTCTCAGATCGTTGGTACTCAGGCTGTATTTAACGTTCTCTTTGGTGAATATAAGAACGTTACCAAGGAATTCAGAGGTATGGTTAAGGGTGAATACGGTAGAACTCCCGTTGATATCGACCCTGAATTCGTAAAGAAGATTATCGGCGATGAAAAGCAGATCACCTGCCGTCCCGCAGATAACATCAAGCCTGAGCTTGAAACCTTGAAGTCTAAGCTCGGTGCTAGAGCACATCAGGAAGAAGACGTTCTTTCTTACGCTCTCTTTGATCAGGTTGCAATGAAGTTCTTCGACAAGAGAGACGAAGGCGAAACCATCGCTGCTGCTGTGGCAAATGCTGCAGATGCAAAATACAACGTAAACATTCACGAAGTTAAATAAATCGTTGAATAGAAAACAGACCTGGAAAACAGGTCTGTTTTTTGTATTATCGAGGCATTTCAACTCATATGCTTTTTCATTTTTTCCAAAGCGTTTTTTTCTAATCTACTGACTTGTGCTTGAGAAATTCCGATTTCTTGTGAAACTTCTGTTTGTGTTTTACCGTTATAAAACCTCATTAATAAAATGCTTTTTTCGCGCTCGCCTAATGTGTTAAGAGCATTTTTAATTGCTATATTGTCTAACCATATTTCATCATTCGAGCTATCATCACGTATCTGGTCAAGAACATACAAAGAATCGCCGTTTTCTGAATAAATAGGGTCGTACAGAGAAATTGGTTCCATTATCGCATCAAGCGCGGATGAAACGGTTTTTACATCTTCACCCATTTCTTTTGCAATTTCTTCTACAGTGGGTTCGTGGGAGAGTTTCAGCGATAAAGCTTCTTTGGCTTTTAACGCGCGGTATGCTACGTCTCTCATCGAGCGCGGAACACGTATGGAATTGAAATCTCTTAAATATCGTCTCAGTTCACCAATTATCATAGGCACGGCATAGGTGGAAAATTTCACGTCTAGGGTTGGGTCAAAATTATCTATCGCTTTAATCAATCCAATGCAGCCCACTTGGAATAAATCGTCGGGATTTTCGTTTCGATTTCTAAATGATTGTATAACACTTAACACAAGACGAAGATTACCGTTTATTAACTCTTCGCGAGCGTTTTTGTTACCTGCCTTTGATTCTTGTAAAAGCCTTTTCTTTTCATTTTCTGATAACGTTTTTAATTTTGACGTATTTACACCGCATATTTCTACTTTATTATACATAAGTTAGACCTCCAAATTGGGTTCAATTGGATTGTGCCCGTTTTAGAGGTCTAAAATTCGTTTTTTAATTATTTAAATCCTTCTTTTTAAGCAAATTGAAGCTACACGTAAACATTGTTCCGTGCTCTATATTGCTTGTTACTGATATGCTGGCTTCGTTGTTTTCTATAATGCGTTTCGCTATTGAAAGCCCAAGTCCGCTACCGCTGCTTGTTCTGGAACGCGCTTCATCAGCCCGATAGAACCTATCGAAAATAAACGGTAAGTCATTCTTCGGGATTGGCTCACCCGTATTGTACACACTAACAACGGCTTTATCATTTACTATGTGAGCAGTAAAAACTATTCGCCCATTTGCGTTTGAATATTTAACGGCATTGTCTAACAGAATTGAAAATAATTGTTTTAATGAGTATTCGTCTGCCTTGATAAATATATCGTTTTGTATATTAATATCAAGCAACTTGCCGTTTTCGAAACAAACGCTTTCAAAGGGCAGCGCTATGTCATAAGCGATGTTGCTAAGGTTTATATCCGTAAGCTTGGGTTTGGACGTTGGTTCATCACTTTTAGCCAAATACAACGTCATATTAACGATTTCCGACATTTTATCGGCTTCGTCCTTTATGTACCTAAGCCATTTTTGGTCTTCCTCTTTAATATTGTTGTCGGAGGATAGAAGAATGTCGGCATTCGTAGATATGATAGTGATAGGTGTTTTTAGGTCGTGTGAAACGTTTGAAATTAATTGATTTTGCTGTTTTATAGATTTTTCTACAGGCTTAATAGCAATATTAGCCACCACAAAAGAAATTATCAAAAATCCAATAAGAGCACATGAACCGATTATGGAAAGGGAAATCATAAGCTGACGCATATTTTCATCTTCGTATTGCTTATCAACAAGAACTATACGTGTACCGATAGGAAGAGTTTTACATAGGAAGCGCATATTATAGTCAACAAGCACGCCTTCGGTTTTGCCTTCCTTTTTTATGGCGTTTAAAATTCCTGTTACGTATTGTGTTTCTTTTTCGGTAAGATACTTTCCATCACCAAATCCATCAATATAGCATAAACCTGAGGTAGCGTCGATATCTATAATCACAGCAGGTAAATATGAATAATCCGACTCTGCTTCTTTATCGGGTCTAAATAAAAAATTCGGAGAATTTCTAACGTCGTCTGCGATATTTTGCATTGCTGAAACAGTTTTATCTCTTTGGAAACTGGCATTTTGGAAATATATAAATGCTAAAGATGATAATAAAATTAAAGCAATCAACAGCATATTTGTAAGAACGAATTTGAATTTTAACTTTTTAATCAAAATAATTATTCCTCTTTTAGGTTTAGATGATATCCGATTTTTCTAACGGTTGAAATTGTTACGTTTGAATTCAAAGAATTCAACTTTTTTCTAATAAAGGAAACATACACTTCAACGTTATTATCCTCGGCTTCGGAGAGATATCCCCAGATTTTTGTTATAAGGTCTTCTTTTGAAAAAACTTGTTGCGGATTGGAAATTAACAATTTTAATATTTCGAATTCTTTATGTCCGATTCTCATAGAACGATTATTGCATTGGAGTGTATAAGTATTCAAATCTAAAATCAGGTTGCCGTAAGAAATTTTATCGATAATTATATCTCCCGTACGTCTTGTCATAGCTCTGACACGTGCGAGTAATTCGTCTTTGGAAAAGGGTTTTGTAAGATAATCATCTGCGCCGCAATCTAGTCCTTTTACCTTATCGCTGACTTCATCACGGGCGGTTAATAGTATTATCGGGGTTTTAATGTGAGAGCTTCGTAAACGCCTAGTAACCTCGAATCCATCCATTTGCGGTAACATAATATCCAACACTATAACGTCGTAAATTCCCGATGAAGCATATTCACAACCATCTTTACCATTGTGTACAACGTCGCAAATATACTTTTGGCTTTTGAAAATTTCGCATATCGTTTCTGCTAATATAAGGTCATCTTCGACGATCAGTATATTCATAAATACACCTCCTTATGATAGTGTAACGCTTTAACTTAAATGCAACTTAAAAATAGACTGTCGTAACATAAAATACGACAGTCTTTTTTAATTAATTAAAGCTTAATTGTTTCAACCTCGGCAGTTTCTTTTTTTACTGTAGTTTTGTCATGCAGGGTTAACAAGAAAATTGCGCCGCCTACAAGTGCAAACATAAGGCTTATTGCAAGCATTTTATAGAAAGCGGATGAATAGCTGGTAAAGTTTGCAACTACTTCGGCAGGAATCGTATCTCTGAGATGAATTAACCAAAACGCTTTGTTGGAAAGTGCAGATACTTTAAAGCCGTTTTTTGCGATAAATTCGAATACTATTCCAATATATTGACCGATGGCAGTAAATATCAAAGCGTTAGCACCAATAGCTATATAAGCAATTCTTCCTGCGGTTTTGCAAGCAATACGGTAACCTACATAAGAAAGTAAAGAAACAACCGTGCCCAAAGCACAGAAAATATATCTTACGTCGCTAAGGCTGGACTTGCTGATGGCAGGGGAAATATAATAATACGCAACAAAATATAAAGCAATACCGATTATAGAAAAAGCAATCGAGCTGATTATACCGCGCGCAGTGTTCTTCTTTACGGGTTGGGTGTCATTCGGTTCCTCATTGCTGTTCTCGAGGGCTTCTAAAGCGCAGTGTTCGCACATCAAATGGTTTTCTGAATTTTTGGTAACCTTTTTGGGGTTTCTGGCGCCAAACTTGTTGCCGCACTTGGAACAATATTGAACACCGCGAATTTCGTTTTCGGATAAAAGCTCGACGCATTTATCCATTAATTTAAGAAAAGTGGGAATGTTTCCGTTGCAAAAAACGCGCAAACCGTCATCCGAAAGGGAATAATCAACAACGTTAAATTCCTCGACTATAGAAGAGAAGGTTTCGGAAACGTTATATTTTTTTAAAGAGTTTTCTTCGTTATCCGAGAACTTAAAGTTAAAATACGCAACCTTTTTTCCTGCAGATTCGTACACAGTGATTAAATAACCGCCGTATATTGCATATGCGTGGGATTTGTTAATGTTTTTATTGTCGGAAAATGTAAAATTTAATTCCTCCAACGCTGATATAAGATTTTTACTTATCATATTTTTACTCCACTTATAATATTCAATACATTTTATCATTTTTAACAAGCAAGTTGGTTAACAATTTGTTAACATTTTCGCTAAATGAATATATCGATGGCAGAAAACAATACAAAACCAAATACAAACGAATAGGTTTCTGTGCTGTGTTTATCAATAAGCTTCAGTAAAAGCTTTGCGAAAATCAACGTACCTATAACAATACCAAGAAATATATATATTAGAAAATACACGTCAAGGGAATTTATTGCGTTTATGAATGAATCATAAATTCCGAAAAACAATAACATATAAGAAAAACTTATTGCCGGTAACACTAATGCAAGCGAAAGAGAAAAGCCTATAAAAAATAGATTTATATAACCATATTCAATTGCGTTAATGTTACAAAAATGAAAAAGAAAAGACAGAAAAAAAGCAATCAATATTCCGCATAAAAAGCATATTATGGTTATAAAAGTCTTTTTGCCCTTAAGATTTATTCTCGCAAAGTAAATTGAGCTTATCAACGATATAATACAAAAGAAAAATTTAGATGATTTAGGGAATTCTGCCAAGAAGTATTCTAAAGGGTATGAAATTATAAATACGCCTAATACCGCACCAATGAAAATGGGAAAGAGAAGATATAATGATTTTCGTATATGTTTGAAGAAATTGGCTGTACTTTCCAATATTTCTTCGAACACACCGATTAACATCGCTACCGTTCCTCCACTGACACCGGGAACCAGAGTTCCACCCCCTATAAGAATACCCTTAAGGATATTAAACAAAGCAATTTTTATCGAAATCAAAACGCTCTCTCCCACAGAATAAAAAATAAAAAAATACTGCTAAATATATATTCATTTTCTATTGACAAAATGTTTAATTTCTTGTATTATCAAAGTGTTATATTATTATTTCGATATATGGAGAAAAGAATTGAACAAACGCGAATCCGGTGCTTTTTTGCGCCTTCAAAACATCTCGGTTAAGTTTGATGATGACACAATACTTGATAATTTAAGCCTTGATATAAACGAAAAGGAATTCGTTACGCTTTTGGGCCCCTCAGGTTGCGGTAAAACTACAACTTTGCGTATACTCGGCGGT
Source organism: Oscillospiraceae bacterium (assembly GCA_015065165.1). Taxonomy (GTDB): domain Bacteria; phylum Bacillota; class Clostridia; order Oscillospirales; family CAG-382; genus Coliplasma. Next base: position 64,506 of record SVQU01000001.1, read on the forward strand.
TTTGTAACTCCCAATTGCGGCGACGTTTTGTTTGAAGGCAAACGTATAAATGACGTTCCCTCTCACGAAAGACAGATAAACACTGTCTTTCAAAAGTATGCGCTTTTCACACATTTGAACGTTTATGAAAATGTCGCTTTCGGTTTGCGTGTACAGAAGAAAAGCGAGAAAGAAATTCAAGAAACCGTTCACGAAATGTTAGAGCTTGTTAACCTTAAAGGTTTTGATAGACGAAATATTAATTCCTTAAGTGGCGGTCAGCAGCAGCGCGTTGCTATCGCGCGTGCTTTGGCGGTAAAACCTCGCGTTTTGCTTTTGGATGAGCCCCTTGGCGCTTTGGACCTTAAGCTAAGAAAAGATATGCAAAACGAACTTAAGGGTATACAGCAACGTCTTGGAATTACCTTTGTTTACGTTACTCACGACCAGGAAGAAGCGCTCTCTATGTCGGATACTGTCGTTGTAATGGATAGCGGTAAAATTCAACAAATTGGCACTCCTTTGGATATTTATAACGAACCTGAAAATGCGTTTGTTGCCGATTTTATTGGCGAAAGTAACATTATCGACGGCATAATGCTTGAAGACTTTAAGGTTTCGATGGCGGGCAAAACCTTTGACTGTCTGGACAAAGGCTTTGCTAAAAACGAGCCCGTTGACGTTGTTGTTCGTCCGGAAGACGTGGATGTTGTTCCTGTTGAAAAAGGTATGCTCTCGGGCGAGGTTACAAGCGTTACCTTCAAAGGTGTTCATTTTGAAATTATCGTTGACATTAACGGCTTTAAATGGATGATACAAACCACCGATTTTGAACCCGTTGGAGCAAAAATCGGTTTGTATATCGAGCCTGATGCAATCCATATCATGAAAAAGAGCGAATATTCGGGTATGTTCGGAGATTATAGCTCCTTTAGTGATGAACTTGAAAAACTTTCTGAGAATATAGAGGATGAAGATGAATAAGCGTTCTTCTTTACTTCAAAAATTTGTTGCGGCGCCTTATATTGTTTGGTCTGTTTTGTTTATAGTTGTTCCGCTTGTGATGGTTGTTTACTATACCTTTACCGACAGCAACGCCAAATTTACATTAGACAATATTTATACTCTTTTAGAGCCTGACTATGTCTCTATTTTCGTTCGTTCTGTGGCATATTCATTTATCGCAACTGTGGTTTGCTTGATTATAGCGTTTCCTCTCGCTTATTTCATTTCTCAATCTAAGCCCACCACACAGAAAACTGCAATGATGTTGATTATGCTTCCTATGTGGACTAATTTGATTATCAGAACATTTTCTTTAAGCAATATCATTGCGGATGAGGGTGTTATTAACAGCCTTCTTCAGTCTATCGGCTTGCAAATTCATATGATTGACAGCCCCTTTGCCGTTATTTTGGGTATGGTATACAACTATTTACCTTTTATGGCGTTGCCTATCTACACCGTTATTTCTAAACTGGATAAAAACGTTGTAGAAGCGGCGCAGGATTTGGGTTGTAATAAATTTATGGTTATTACCAAGATAATTATGCCTCTTTCCAAAAGTGGTATCATTTCGGGCATTACCATGGTATTTGTTCCTGCGATTAGTACGTTCTACATCTCTCAAAAACTCGGTGGCACAAACAGCCGTCTTATCGGTGAAGAAATTGAAGCTGCATTTATGAGCAGCGGAGATAAGAACTTTGGTAGTGCTATCTCTCTTGTTTTGATGATTTTGATTATGCTTTCTATCGCTGTAATGAATAAGTTTTCGGATGATGAAGAGGATGGAGGTATGATACTGTGAAGCATTTATCGCGAATTTATATCTCTTTGATTTTTCTTCTTTTGTATGCACCTATTATTGTAATGGTAATCTTTTCCTTTAACTCAAGCGAGAGTCTTAGTGTTTTCGAAGGCTTTTCGTTAAAGAACTACCAAGAGGTATTTAGAAACTCTGAGGTTATCGGAGCGTTCAAGAATACTTTAATTCTTGCTGTTGCTACTGCGGCGATTTCAGGAATTCTCGGCACTGCTGCGGCGGTTGGCATAAGTAGAATGAGGGCTAGGTATATACGCAGAAGCGTTTTGTCTGTTACCAACATACCTATGATGAACCCCGATATAGTAACCGGTGTGTCTTTGATGTTGCTTTTCGTTTCTGCCGGTACTATTATCGGTCTCGAAACTACGTTAAGCTTTTGGACGTTACTGATTGCACACGTAACCTTTAGTTTACCTTATGTTATTTTATCTGTATTGCCTAAGATAAAACAGATGGATAAACACCTTACAGAAGCCGCTATGGATTTGGGCTGTACGCCTTTAAGCGCCTTTTTTAAGGTTGAATTGCCTTGCATAATGCCCGGTGTTGTTTCGGGTATGCTTATGGCGTTTACTTTGTCCTTGGATGACTTTTTAATTAGTTATTTTGTAACTGGAAGCGGTTTCCAGACACTGCCTATTTACATTTATTCGGCTGTTAAGCGTGGTGTTCGTCCCTCCCTTTATGCCGCAAATACCATTATTGTCCTTGCTGTTTTAGTATTGCTGATTCTTATAAACTTTGTTGGCGATAAAGACGATAAGCCTAAGGCAAGAAAGGAGAAATAGGATTGAAAAGATTTATACCTTTTGTTCTTTCTTTGTTGTTTCTTGCCACTTCGGCTCTTTGTGGATGCGGCGAAGTTGAAGAAATGGAAATTGAATATGCCGAAGGAACATTAAACTTTGATTATTCCGAGCTTTCGGGCACGGAGGTTAAGGTTTATAACTGGGGCAACTATATTTCCGATGGTGCTGACGGCACAATTGACGTCAATGAAGAATTCGAAAAGCTTACCGGTATTAAGGTTATTTATGATAACTATGATTCCAATGAGAGCTTATATGCAAAGCTTGCGAGCGGCGGTGCCGATTACGACGTTGTAATCCCTTCGGATTATATGATTGGACGTTTGATTTCCGAAGGATATCTTGAAGAAATTAATTTTTCCAATATCCCCAACTATGAATTCATAGACCAGGCGTATAAGAATACTCAGTATGACCCCGAAAACAGATACAGTGTGCCTTATAACGTGGGTAAGGTAGGTATCATATATAACACCTATATGGTCGAAGGTACTCCCACAAGCTGGTCATTAATGTGGGATGAGAATTATAAAGGAAAGATTTTAAACTTCAATAACTCCCGCGATGCTTTCGCTATTGCTCAGTTTTATAATGGTATAGACATAAACACCACCGATAAAGCAGAGCTGGATAAAGCCTTTGATTCCTTGGTGGAACAAAAGCAAATTCTTCAAAGTTACGTAATGGATGAGGTTTTCAACAAGATGGAAAGCGGCGAAGCTGCTATCGCCCCGTATTACGCAGGCGATTTCTTCACTATGTATGGTAACAATGAAGATTTGGCTTTCTATTATCCCGAAGAAGGCACCAACGTATTCATTGATGCGGCATGTGTTTTAAAGGGTGCAAAAAATAAAAAGGCGGCAGAGCTTTATATCAATTTCTTGATGGACCCTGCTATCGCTCAGGCTAATGCCGAATATATTTATTACGCTTCGCCTAATACCGAGGTAATTAAGAACGAAGATTATCTTGCATTTCTTGAAGAATTGCATCCTGATGCATATGATATTCTTTATGGCGACGTTGATAATCCAAAGGATGATTCCTTTATCGATTTACCCGCTGAAACCAAATCTTATATGACAGAGAAATGGACACAATTAGGCGCAACCTCCACCGAGGAAAGCGGCAATGATATTGTTTACGGAATCTGTATAGTGCTTCTTGCCTTAATAATGTTCTGGTTTGCTTTTTCCACGGTGAGAAAGAAGACGCGCGAAAGAATGTACGATTAAATCTAAAAGAAAAACCGCCCAAAAGGCGGTTTTTTTAATTTATAGCTTTATAAATTTCATCGGCAATTTTGCAAAATCCTTTAATATCAAGCTCTTCGCCACGTACGGTCTCGGAATAACCGCATCCTATGATTATTGATGATAGCAATTCTTTGGATAATGAACTTCCGAAGAAGGAATTTAAAGAATTTAAAAGTGTTTTTCGTCTTTGTAAAAAAGCCGCTTTAATCACAGAAAATAAAATATCTTTATTGGCGGGGGCAACAGGCGGTTTTTCGTATACGTCAAAGCGTATAACAGCACTGTCAACATTAGGCTTGGGATCGAATGAGCCTGCTTTTACGGTAAAAAGACGTTTTACAGATGCGTAATAACTTATTGATGCAGTAATTGCACCATAACCGGCGGTTCCTGCTTTGGAACAAAAACGTTCCGCAACCTCTTTTTGAACCATAACGGTTATTGTTTTAAAGCCATATTCACCCTCAAGAAGCTTCATTACTATATCGGTTGTGATGTAATAGGGAAGATTTGCGCAAACACAAACGTTCCTGCCTTCGAATTCGTTTTTAATTAATTCATTTACATCTGTCTTAAGTATATCGGCATTAATTACCTTTACATTTTCGCATCCTGAAAGCTTTTCGGGGAGAATGTCCATAAGCTCGGTGTCGATTTCAATAGCCACAACCTTGTGTGCAATTGCGCTCAATTCGCGGGTAAGAATTCCAAAGCCGGGCCCTATTTCTATAACGCAATCCTCGGATGTGATTCCGCTTTCTGCCGCTATTCTTTTAGGTATAGCAGAACTTGTCAAAAAGTTCTGCCCATATTGTTTTTTCTTTTTAAATTCTGTCATTATTCTTTATCGATAATAGTAAGGAATTTTGCGGTACCTTCAATAGCAAACTGTCCGTGAGGAATAGAAGGCGAGAAGTAAATTGAATCGCCTGCGGAAAGCTGGAAATCTCTATTCCCAATTGTAACACCTAATTTTCCTTCGAGGACGTAGTTGAATTCCTGTCCGGAGTGAGTTACAAGCGCAGGGTGTTCGTCCGATTCGGAAATGGTAACAATCATAGGTTCTTTATCTCTACCTATGTAGTTATGCGCAAGCGCCTCAAAAGAATAGCCGGGGAAGCGTTCAATAATAACGCCTGCATTCTTACGGGTAATGCAATATTCTGCCATGCGAGGAGCTTCACCAATGATTAACTCTGTAGGGTCAACACCCAATACCGCAGCGGTGGAATAAATGATACTTATAGGAATATCCTTTTCGCCGTTCTCGTATTGCAAATACGTTTCCAAGGGTAAAGAAATGGCATTTGCAACTTCTTCTGCGGTCATATCTACAGCATCGCGAAGATACTTAATTCTATCGGCTATTTGTTTGATTTGTTCGTTAACGTTCATAAAAACTCTCCGTTAAGTTATTTGCCTTATTATAACATTATAGGAATATATAGTCAAGATTTAAAATCTATATTATCCAATACAATCTTTCTGCCTTTATACGAAAAAGCATATTTTTTGAATTCTTCCTCCGAAAGGGACATAATAAATTCTTTATCTATCCGTGAAATTCTCGTATCGCTAAAATAGGGCATGGGTGAAATTTTTGCATTTGAATTATGAGGGCATACGTTTTGACAGATATCGCACCCCCATACAATATTATGCTCTTTTAAAAGCGCTATTTCATCTTGTGTTTTTGCTTTCTTTTGGGAAATGCCCGAAAGGCATTTATTTCTGTCAATTCCGCGCTCTAAAATAGCATTGTTGGGACATGAAGCAATACATAATCCGCAATTATTACAATATGCAATATCCTCTGCCTTGGAATCGCATATAAAATCGGTTAAAATTGAACCGAGGAAAACAAAGCTTCCGAACTCTTTATCAAAAAACAAAGAGTTTCTTCCGATGAACCCAAGACCGCATTTCGCGGCGGCAAGCTTTTCATTGATGGGTGAGTGGTCGCAGAAGCCCTTGAATTTAAAATTTAAATTCTCGGATAATTCTGCCGTTATGCTTGTGTATAGGCTTTGGCAGAAGTTGTGATAATCGTAAATTCTTGCATATTCCGAAAAGCCGTCGGTTGCACTATCATTTGTGGAACGATAGGGAATACAGAATATTATTGCGGATTTTGACCATTCCGGTAATATACGTTGGTTGATAATATCACATTCTTTGATATCGATAATACCTATTCTTGTAAGATTGTGCCTTGCCAAGATATTTTTTATTAAATCAAACATAAATACCTCTTTAAGAAAGGATATAGAAAAACAGGCGTACCGAATAATCGGACGCCTGTATATTTGACTTTGAATTAGTCGGTGATATAAGGGATAAGTGCAAGGTGTCTTGCTCTCTTAACAGCGATGGTGAGCTGTCTCTGGTGACGAGCGCAAGTACCGGTAACTCTGCGGGGAAGAATCTTAGCACGTTCAGAAAGGTTCTTGCTGAAACGTCTAACGTCTTTATAGTCGATGTAATCAACTTTATCTGCGCAGAAAGCACAAACTTTCTTTCTTCTCTTGTTGCGGAAAGAAGCTCTGTCGGAGCGCTGTTCGCGAGGTTCTCTGTTTTCCTTAACTTCTGCATCTGCAGCAACAGTAGCCTCGGTGTTAACGATCTGTTCGTTTTCCATTTTAAAATCCTCCTTATAAAGTAATTAGAAGGGCAATTCGTCGTCTGCGGAAAGGTCCTCAAAACCGGAATCTGCCGTAGGTGTGCTGTAGGTGGGGATATTGTTTTGAGGCATTCCTTGGTTAGGTGCTCCATCGGACTTGCGGTCAACGAAGGAAACTTCGTCTGCAACAATTTCGGTAGCGTAATGCTTAACGTTATTATTGTCAGTCCAATTGCGGTTTTGCAAAGTGCCCGAAACAAGAATAGGTCTGCCCTTTGTGAAGAAGCGAGAAACAAATTCTGCTGTTTGTCTCCAAGCAACAATATTGAAAAAGTCGGTCTGCGCCTGTTCGCCGGAACGAGCTCTTCTGTTAACGGCAATGCTAAAACGCGTTACAGAAACACCGTTGGGGGTTGTTTTTAATTCGGGATCGGCAACTAAATTGCCAACTAAAATAACTTTGTTAAATGCCATTTTTATACCTCACTTTCAGCGAATGAAGTCGCTAAGTTACTGTTCGCACTTAACGATGAGCGAACGAAGAATACCATCGGTAATATTATAAATTCTGTCCAATTCAGCGGGGAACTCAGGCGCCGACGCGAATTTAACGAGAACATAATAACCTTCGGTAAGATCTTCGATGGGGTACGCGAACTTTCTGTTGCCCCATTCTTCAACCTTTTCGACTTCTGCATTAGAGCCGATAAGAGAAGTGAACTTTTCAACGAGAGCCTTAACGGTTTCTTCGCCGAGAGAGCTGTTGGCAACGAAAATTGTTTCGTACTTGTTCATCATTTCTACACCTCCTTCTGGACTTTGACCCCGATTGTAACGGGGTAAGGAGAAAACACGAAGTTTTCATATCTTAAACATTATACAACAAAAATATCCGTTTGTCAACTAATTTTTATTGTATTTCGTTTTGTTTATTGACCCTGATTATATCTCTTCAACAAACGACGGATTTTAGCTGCGCTGTCAAGCAAGGGAGATATGGATTCGTCATTGTTGAGGGTGCAAAGAATCTTTGCGATGAATTTACACATATCTACCTGTACAAACCAAGGACGTTTAAGAAGTTCGGGGGGAGCGTATGTAAGGTTTGTAGAGTAGAGCTTTTTAAGTTTGCCTTCTTCGTAAAGCTTGTCGAATTTATCCAAGCCTTTGGTAAAGAATGCAAAGGAAACTGCAGCATAAACGTCGCTAACGTTTTGCTTTTGGATTTCGTTGATAACGTCGATAACGGATTCGCCCGAAGCGATCATGTCATCGATAATAAGAACGCGCTTGCCCTCTAAAGAACCGCCGATGTATTCGTGCTGAACAATGGGATTCTTACCATCTACGATTCTGGAGTGATCGCGTCTCTTATAGAACATACCAACATCCAAGCCGAGAACATTTGCATAGTAAATAGCTCTGTCCATAGCACCTGTATCGGGGCTGATAACTGTCATATTATCTCTGAATATATCATCGCCCTCATTCTGGATAAAGCGCTTGAGCATGGAATAAGTAGGATAAATATTTTCAAAGGAGGTACCGGGAATTGCGTTGTAAATTGTGGAATCGTGTGCATCAAAGGTAAGGATGCAGTCTACACCGAGATGCTGCAGTTCTTCCAAAGACTGTGCGCAGTCAAGAGATTCTCTGCCTTTTCTCTTGTGCTGACGGGAAGAATAAAGCAAGGGCATAAGAACGGTAACGCGACTTGCTTTGCCGCCGATTGCGGAAAGAACGCGCTTAATATCACTAAAGTGGTCATCGGGGCTCATGTGATTTTCAAAACCGCAAAGGTCATAGGTACAGCTGTAGTTACCTATGTCGCAAAGAATGTAAATATCTCTGCCGCGAACCGATGCGTTGATTTTCACTTTGCCTTCGCCATTGTTGAATCTAACTTCTTCAATGGGAATAATGTAGCTTTCGCCGTTTTCTTCGTTTCTTAACTGACGAATAAATTGGTCAACCTCAGCGCCCTGTTGCTTTAAGCTTTTGAGAACGATGAGACCCATTTTGCCGTGAGGGGAATTCTGAGCCATAATGACACTCCTTAAACATAAATTTTTGTCCATACATATTCTAACTAAATTCTTACAATTTGTATATTGCCAAAATTCACAAAATGAAAGATATTTTTCGTGATTTTTGGCAACAATTATCAAAACTTGCAATAATCTTTATTTTGTGCGAAAAATTTAACAACTTATAATTGACATATTAATATATATGTGTTATTCTGTATTAGAACAAAAGTTCGTATTGGAGGTATTTAATATGGCTGTTAAAGACACAAAGGATAGCAAAAGATTAGCGCTTGAAACAGCGCTTGCACAAATAGAAAAACAGTGCGGTAAAGGCTCGATAATGCGCCTTGGTGAGAATGCGGGAATGGAAGTTAAAAGCGTTTCCACAGGCTCTCTTTCTCTTGACGTTGCTTTGGGCATCGGCGGTGTTCCCAAAGGAAGAATCATTGAAATATACGGACCTGAATCTTCCGGTAAAACAACCTTGGCGCTTCACGTGATTGCCGAGGTTCAAAAGGAGGGCGGGGAAGCGGCTTTTATCGATGCGGAGCACGCACTTGATCCTATCTATGCACGCGCTCTCGGTGTTGATACCGATTCACTTCTGGTTTCTCAGCCCGATTACGGCGAACAGGCTTTGGAAATTACAGAGGCGTTGGTTCGTTCAGGCGCTGTAGAGGTTGTTGTTGTAGACTCGGTTGCCGCATTGGTACCTAAAAGTGAAATCGACGGCGATATGGGCGATTCTCACGTTGGCTTGCACGCTAGACTTATGTCCCAGGCGCTTCGTAAGCTCTCGGGTGCTATTGCCAAATCCAACTGTATTGTTATATTCATCAACCAGCTTCGTGAAAAGGTTGGTGTTATGTACGGAAACCCCGAAACCACCACCGGCGGACGTGCGCTTAAATTCTACGCTTCTGTTCGTTTGGACGTTCGTAAATCCGAACAGCTTAAAAACGGCAGTGAAATTGTGGGTAACCACGTTAAGGTTAAGGTTGTCAAAAACAAGGTTGCGCCTCCTTTCCGTACCGCAGAATTCGATATAATTTACGGCAAGGGCATTTCCAAGGAAAGCGAAATTATCGAGCTTGGTATCAATTGCGGTGTTATTGATAAAAGTGGTTCTTGGCTTTCTTACAATGGCGAAAAGCTTGGTCAAGGTAAGGATAAGGTTAGAATGTTGTTAGAAGAAAACGTTGCTTTGGCAGAAGAACTTTCTGAAAAAATCATGGCTCATTTCAGCGATGATCCTCAGCAAATTATAGCCGACACCGTTGATGACGACGATTTGTTCGACGAGGAATAATATATAACAATGCATACAATTGACAGCGTTCGTCGTAATGATGACAGCAACGAGGCTGTCGTAATATGTGATGGCGAATACTTTAGAATTACCGTTCACGATCTTGATAATCTAGAGGTTGAAGATGGTTCTCTGATTGATGACGAAACCTTTGAATATCTCGAGGAAGCGGCAGAAAGGCTTTCGTGTATTAAAAAAGCCTTCGACTTTTTATCATACGGCGACCTATCCGAAAAACAATTGCGGGACAAATTAACGCGTAAGTTTGATAAGAACTTGTCGGCAGACGTATCCGCTTTATTCGTAGAGCGTGGGTATATTGACGATCTTAAGCTTGCAGAAAAATATGTAGAAACCTTTTATGAGTTTAAAAATATGGGGTTTTCGCGTATAAGAGCAGAGTTGTTCCGACGCGGTATTTCCCGCGAGAACATTGATTTGGCTTTGGAAAAGTATGAGGACGAAGACCAAAGCGAAAGAGTTGAAGAGTTTGTACGTAAAAAATATGACGTTTCCCGTTTAAATGACGTTAATTATCGCAGAAAGGTTTATGCAGGAGCAATTCGAGCAGGTTTTGCCGGCAGCGATATAAGTGATTTTTTAAGAAATTTTGAAAGTGAGTACTAATATGGCAATTAAAGTGGGTTTTGTTTCTCTTGGTTGTCCTAAAAACCTTATAAACACAGAAGTGATGCTGTCTAAATTGGTTGACCACGGTATGAAAATCGTAGCTGAAGATATAGATGCGGACGTTGTGGTTATTAACACCTGCGCATTTATCGAAAGTGCAAAAAATGAAGCGATCGACAATATCTTGGATATTGCTTGGTTAAAGAAGAATCGTTCGCTCAAAGGGATTGTCGTAACCGGCTGTTTACCTCAAAGATATAAGGAAGAATTTTTGAAAGAGCTTCCCGAGGTTAACTGCATTTTGGGCACGGGTTCGATAGACGATATATGTGAAGCGGTTGAAGTGGCATACAAGGGAGGCACTTTTAGCAGCTTTAAAGACGTTAACGAAGCCCCTCTCGGCGGTGAACGAGTTATTACCACACCCGATTACTTTGCATACGTTCAAATTGCAGAGGGCTGTGATAACAGATGTACATATTGCGTTATCCCCGATATCAGAGGTAAATTCCGCAGCCGTAATATGTCTGATATTGTAGAAGAAGTTGAAAACCTTGCCTCCATGGGAATTAAGGAAATTTGTTTGGTTGCACAAGACACTACCAGATATGGCGAAGATATATATGGTACTTATGCTCTCGACAGCCTTATTTCGGAGCTATCTACTATTGAGGGTATCGAGTGGATAAGAGTTTTATATTGCTATCCCGACAGAATTACCGACGGACTTATCGCTGAGTTCAAGAATAATGATAAATTGCTTAAGTATATCGACATGCCCATTCAGCATATTAATGATGATATACTCAAGAATATGAATCGCCGTGATACCACTGAAAGCATAAAAAATGTTATAGCAAAATTGCGTAGCGAGGTTCCCGAAATAGTTATCAGAAGTACTGTTATCGTTGGATTCCCAGGGGAAACCGAAAAACAGTTTAATGAATTGCGCAAATTCGTAAAAGAGACAAAATTCGAACGTCTTGGCGTTTTTGAATATTCCCGCGAGGAGGGAACTCCTGCGTATGATATGCCTAAACAGGTTTCTAAATCAACCAAGCAGAAGCGTTGTGAAGCTATAATGAGCGATCAAAACCGAATTCACAACGATTTTAACGCCAAATTTATCGATAAAACCCTTACGGTAATTTGCGAAGGCTATGACCAGGTTTCGGAATGCTTTTTCGGACGTTCTTATGCTGATGCGCCTGATATAGACGGTAAAGTGTATTTTACCGCACCCAAGCGTATAAATGAGGGCGAATTTGTATCGGTAAAAATAACCGAGGTATTGGATTACGATTTATTTGGTAAAGTTTGCTGATTTTGTTTAATCTCTTGATGGAGGAAATTCTATGAATCTTCCCAACAAATTAACATTAGGAAGAATAATAATCATCCCGTTTTTTGTATTTTTCTTGGTTTACAATCTGTTTGATAATCCTAATATAAGCCGTTTGATCTCGGCAACATTGTTTATTATTGCATCCGTAACCGATTTTCTTGACGGTTATCTGGCTCGTTCGCGAAATTTAATTACCGATTTCGGTAAGTTTATGGACCCGTTAGCGGATAAGTTTTTGATATTGGGTGCGATGTTTGCTATATGCTTTTCGGATTATATTTTCGATTATCAGGCGGTTGGCTTTGAAACTGTAATTTCGGTGGAAATAATTAAGCATTTGTTCTTTTGGACTGCTATTGTGGTTGTTTTCAGAGAGCTTGCTGTTACTTCTATGCGTTTGGTTGTTGCAAAATCAAGCGGCGCTGTTATTGCGGCAAGCAGTTTGGGCAAGATTAAAACCGTAACACAGATTGTAGCAACCTGTGCTGTGATGCTGGAGCCTGTGATTTTGCCGTTTTGCCAGGGAATAATCACCTTGATTTCCACGGTACTTATGCTGGCATTTACCTTGATTTCGGGTATAAATTATATAATGACATATTGGAAGTTTATTAACACAAATAAATAAGAGGAAAACCATGAAGCTTTTTAATACACTTACTAAACAAAAAGAAGAATTTGTTATTCGCGACGGCAAGGTAAGGATGTACGTTTGCGGTCCTACCGTTTATAACTATTTTCATATAGGAAATGCAAGATGTTTTGTTGTTTTCGATATGTTACGCCGTTATTTGGAATATCGTGGAAACGAGGTTACTTTCGTTCAGAACTTTACCGATGTTGACGATAAGCTTATTCGCGCGGCAAAGGAAAACAACACTACTGTTCCTGAAATCGCCGAAAAGTATATTAAAGAATACTTTACCGATGCTCGCGGTCTTGGTGTAAAGGATGCTACTATTCATCCCCGCGCTACAGAAAACATCGATAAGATAATTGAAATTATCGAAAAACTTATCGAAAACGGACACGCATACGTTTCGGGTAACGACGTATACTTTGATTCTCAAAGCGATGGTGAATACGGCAAACTTTCTCACCATAATTTGGATGAATTAGAGGCGGGCGCACGTATCGACGTTAATGAAACAAAGAAACATCCCTTTGACTTTGCTCTATGGAAGGGCAAAAAAGAGGAAGGGGAGATTTCTTGGGTATCACCTTGGGGTGAAGGACGTCCCGGCTGGCACATCGAATGCTCGGCGATGGTTAACAAATATCTTGGCACCGATATCGACATCCATGGCGGTGGTGTTGACTTGGTATTCCCTCACCACGAAAATGAAATTGCACAAAGCGAATGTGCAACCGGCTGCACCCTTGCAAGATTTTGGCTGCACAACGGACATATAAACGTAGATAATAAGAAAATGAGCAAATCTGCAGGAAACTTCTTCCTTGTTAGAGATGCTTCGGGTAAATTCGGTTATAAAGCTGTTAGATTTTTCTTGTTGTCTTCACACTACAGAAGCCCTATCAACTATAGCGACGATATTCTTACACAGGCTTCTGCGGCGGTTGACAGATTGAATAACTGTCTTAACAATATCGAATTCGCTTCAAAAAATGCAAGCGGAGAGTTGTCTGATAGAGAAAAAGAAAGTATCGTTTTGCTTAATGCCAAGCAGGCAAGTTTTATAGAAGCAATGGATGATGATTTGAACACTGCTGATGCTATCGGCTTCCTATTTGAAATGACAAGAGATATCAATATCACTATTGCGAACGGTGCTTCTGCTGATTATATCGATGCAGTTAACAGTATATACGTTCCTCTTTGTGAGCTTCTTGGTTTCGGTAAAGATAAAGAAGACGAAGACACCGCATATATCGAAGAAATGATTCAAAAGCGCACTGAAGCCAAAAAAGCAAAGAATTATGCCGAAGCCGACGCTATACGCAATAAGCTACGCGAAGAAGGTATAATTCTTGAAGATACGCCTCAAGGTGTAAAATGGAAAAGAGCTTAGAATTCATCAAACGAAATTACAGTCCGTTGGTCCTTGCGTACCTTGGAGATTCCTTTTATGAAACTCTGGCAAGGGAATATGTGATTTCTGACGGTGATTGTGTGGTTTCTAAGTTGAACGAAACTATCAAAAGTATAATAACCGCGGTTTCGCAAAGCAAGATTGTGGCAATTGTTTTGCCCGAACTGACAGAAACCGAAACATGGTTCTACAAATCCGGCAGAAATGCAAGAAATACTCACCATGCCAGAAGTGCCGAAGCAGTAGAATACCGACGTGCTACGGGTTTGGAATGTTTATATGGTTATTATTACTTGTCGGGCAATTATAAACGTGCAAAAGAGCTGTTTATATTTGCAATGAAGCGTTTGGAAAATACAGAGGGGTGAAAACTATGGTTGAACTTACTCAAAAGGAAAAAGAAATTTATGAATATATAACCGAATGTCTTGACAAGAACGGTTATGCGCCTTCTGTCAGGGATATTTGCAGTGCAGTCGGTATTAAATCAACTTCGTCTGTGCACGAATATCTCCGCCGTTTGGAAACCAAGGGATATATTAAAAAATCCTCGGGCAAGAGTCGAGCGTTGAGTATCGACGGCGAAAAGCGTGCAGATTCGGCAAGAATGGAACGCGTTCCGATTTTGGGGCGTGTTACAGCCGGGCAACCTATTCTTGCTGTTGAAAATTACGAAGGTTACGTAGATTTTCCGTCTTCAATGGCACGCGGCAAGGCGAATTTGTTTGCTTTGCGTGTTATGGGTGAAAGTATGATCGAGGCAGGAATACTTGATGGAGATATCGTTGTTGTCGAAAGCAAGAGATATGCTGACGATGGAGAAATAGTTGTGGCAATGATAGAGGATGAAGCAACGGTTAAGCGTTTTTACAGAGAAAGCGATAAGATCAGGCTTCAACCCGCAAACCACACTATGCAACCGATTTATAGCAGGGATGTTACTATTCTTGGTAAAGTGATTGCTAATTTTAGGTTTTATTAATGTCTGAATTCCGCTTAAATAAAAATACATAAATAAACTCTTAAAAAATATGAAATTTTATATATTTTGCTATTGACATTTGGGGTATGTTTGTGTTATTCTATTTGGGCGGTTGCAGATATGATCCATTAGCTCAGCCGGTAGAGCACATGACTTTTAATCATGGTGTCCGGAGTTCGATTCTCCGATGGATCACCAAAAAGCCGAACACTGTAACGGTGTTCGGCTTTTTCGATAATTATTTAAAAGGAGATTACCGCTATGAATAATATTGTTAATGCAGAAATCGTAATGGAAAACGGCGGAGTAATTAAGCTTGAGCTTTATCCCGACGTTGCACCCATCACTGTCGAAAACTTTGTCAAGCTTGCAAACGAGAAGTTTTACGACGGTTTGATTTTCCACCGAGTGATTTCGGGTTTTATGATTCAGGGCGGAGATCCCAACGGCGTGGGCACAGGCGGTCCAGGTTGGCAAATTAAGGGCGAATTTGCACTTAACGGTGTTGCAAATGATATTTCGCACGAACGTGGTGTTATTTCTATGGCACGCTCTATGGCTTACGATAGCGCAGGTAGCCAGTTCTTCATCTGCCACGCAGACAGCACTTTCCTTGACGGTCAGTATGCCGCATTCGGTAAAGTAACCGAAGGTATTGAAGTTGTTGATGAAATTGCCGACGTAGCTACCAACGCTTATGATAAGCCTCTTGTAGAACAAAAAATGAAATCCGTTAGAATTATCGCGGAATAATAACGAGTTGTTGATATGTTAAATAAATTTTTAGATAAGATCGATTTCGATTCTTATGAAGACTTCAAAGCGAATTACAAAGTAAATATACCCGAAGGCTTCAACTTTGCTTATGATATTGTTGATGCTTGGGCAGAGCAGGATGTTAACAAGCCTGCTTTGTTGTACTGCACTGACGACGGTGCACGTGTAAATTACACCTTTGATGATTTGCGTAAGCTTTCCAACAAAGCCGCTAATTTCTTTGTATCTAAGGGTATTTCTAAGGGCGACAGAGTTATGCTTATGCTTAAGCAACGTCCCGAAGCCTGGATTTGTATTCTTGCGTTGTGTAAAATCGGCGCAGTTTGTATTCCTGCTACCTTCCAGCTTACGCAGAAGGATATTGTGTACCGTTGCAACGCCGCAAAAGTTAAGATGATCGTTGCTGTTGATGATGAACATATAATTAAAGCCATTACCGATGCAATGCCTGAATGCGAAACGCTTCAGAATATAGGAATTGTTGGAGAGGTTATTCCTGAAGGTTTTATTGATTTCAGAAATACCTATTGCGATTTCAGCGATGAACTTATTCGTATTCCCAACGATGTTAAAGATCCTATGCTTTTGTATTTCTCGTCGGGTACAACGGGTATGCCTAAAATGATTTTGCATAATTATGCGTATCCTATCGGTCATATTCTTACGGCAAAATATTGGCAGCACGTTGAAGAAGGCAAGCTACATTTAACTATGTCCGATTCCGGTTGGGCAAAGTTTGCTTGGGGTAAAATATACGGTCAATGGATTTGCGGTGCAGTTATCGTTGCTTATGATAACGAAAAGTTCAACGCTAAAAATACCCTTGAGCTTATTCAGGAAATTAAGCTTACCACCTTCTGCGCACCTCCTACGATTTTCCGTTTCTTAATTAAAGAAGATATTTCGAAATACGATTTCTCGTCTATTAAGCATTGTTGCATAGCAGGTGAGCCCCTTAACCCCGAAGTATTTTATAAGTTTAAAGAGCTTACGGGTCTTACCTTAACCGAGGGATTTGGTCAGACAGAAACCCCCGTTTTGCTTGCTAATTATGACGGAGTTGAAATCAAGCCCGGATCTACAGGTAAACCTTCGCCCGATTTTGATATTGATATTGTTGACGAAAACGGAAACAGCTGTGAGGATGGTATCGTAGGTTCTATCGTTATAAAGAATCTTTCCAAGCATTATCCCGCAGGTCTTTTCCAAGGTTATCAAGAGGACGATGCGGCTAATGAGAGAGCGTTTGCAAACGATTGTTATAACACAGGCGACACCGCTTGGCGCGATGCTGACGGATATTATTGGTTCGTTGGCAGAAACGATGACGTTATTAAGTGTTCGGGTTACCGTATAGGTCCCTTTGAGGTTGAAAGTGCCTTGATGATGCATCCCTCCGTGTTAGAGTGCGCAGTTACTGCCGCACCCGACCCTGTAAGAGGACAGGTTGTTAAGGCAACTATTGTTCTTGCAAAAGGCTATACCGCAAGCGAGGAGCTTAAGAAGGAAATACAGAACCACGTTAAGAAGGTTACTGCACCTTATAAATATCCCAGAATTGTAGAATTCGTTACTGAATTGCCCAAAACCATAAGCGGAAAAATTAAACGTTCTACCATTCGTCAAAACGAGAATAATGGATAAATTGTATTCAAAGGCTGCGCTTATCACAAAGGCTGTGTTTTGCGTATGCCTTTCTCCTCTTTATATGTTATTATCAGCCTTATTAACGATAGAAGACGGATTTTTGTATTTGGTTTTTTCTATTGTTCCCGTTGTTTGCCTATATACAATTCCGTTTTGGATAACGTTGATTTTTATAAAAAAATATCCCGTGGTTAAAATAGGGAAGTATGCACTTTTTGATTGTTTGTGTTGCTTTGCGCCTGCAGTGCTTGGTATGGTTTTGGCAGACGTTGCATATACTGTTGCGTGGGGTGCCACAAATGTTTCTGGAATAATGACATTAATATTTGTTGTGATATATTTAATTATCACTTTGGTGTTTGTTTTATTGTATTTTCTTTTTTCGTATAAATTAAAGAGCCGCCCTTAGCTCAGCTGGATAGAGTAACGCATTCCGATTGCGTTGGTCGAGGGTTCGAATCCCCCAGGGCGGGCCAGAAAAAGACCAACTCGCATGAGTTGGTCTTTTTTTAACTAAATCCGCCTTCGTCGGAAGAAATCCACCCGCGGTGGATAAAATCGCTTCGCGATGAAATCTGCCTTACGTCAGGATAAGAAGGCGGATTTAATTTCATCTGAGGCGGTACGCCGAAGATTTCATCCGAGCAAAGTGAGGATTTCATCGTGCGTAGCACGACTTCATTGATGCGCTGCAATTCCCGCAACTCCTTGCAATCTCCCCGATTTTATGCTATACTAAAGATAGAAAGGCGGTGAGGGATATGGGCTCTAAATCTATGAAGCAGAATTATATTTATATCACATCGAAAGAATGGTTTGAAGAAACACCGCTTAAAAATCCAGTTTTGTCACTCGACCACAACTTAGAACAAATATATCCCAAATTTTATAATATTGAGTATGACCTAAAAATTCTCGCAACCAAGCCTGCAACTGCCGAAGAAAAGGAATGTCCGGGATATAATGATTATAGGGAAAAATACGGTAAATTGGATATTTCGGCAATTGATATTGCGGTTTCAAGTAATACTTCAAAAAACGTTTTTTTGAATGGTTTTAATCAAAAACAATTTGAATATATAGCACCGCTGATAAAAGAAACTGCAGAAATATTGTGTTTGTTTAAGTGCCCTAAAATTAATGATCTTTCTCTTTTGTCAACGTTCAAAAATCTAAGATGTGTGCACATATATTGGAACAATTCATTAGAGAATTTATGGGATATGAAGGATAATTCCGCTTTGATGGCATTATCATTTGTATACGTTACAAAGTTAAGTAATGTAGAAGCATTAGCTAACACGCATATCGAATATATTAACTTGGATAGTTCCGACAATTCCGGGAAAAATAAAAAATTAGATGTTGATAAATCTGTTTTTGAGAAAATGAAAACATTAAAGCATCTGTTTTTGACAATTTGATCCGTGGGAGTTCGAAACCTTATTAAGGAACGACAAAAATATCTATTTCGTAGCTTCTTGACAGAAAAACCGACAAGTTTCGACTTGTCGGTTTTACTTTTTCACTTTTAACTCTTCACTTTTCACTCTTCTCTTTCGAAGCTTGTCGATTAGGTAATAAGTAATAGTGAATAGTGGAGATGTAAAGGTATCCGCTTCGCGGATGATGTGAACGATTTCATTATTGCAGTTAACTAAAATATATGTTATAATTTTGTAAGAGTATGAAATAGTGAGGATAATGTATGTGCTTAATTTGCGACAGGATAAATATGATTAAGGATAACAAAAATCCTTGGTTTGTTAAAGAATTGGAAACGGGTTATGTAGTAATCGGTGATAACCAGCATTTCAAAGGCTATACTTTATTTCTTTACAAGGAACATAAAACCGAATTATTTCAATTGGAGCATTCTGTAAAAATGAGGTTTTTAGAAGAAATGTCGATTGTTGCAGAAGCTGTGGCGAAGGCATTTGGTGCAGAGAAAATGAATTATGAACTTTTGGGTAACGGTGATACGCATTTGCATTGGCATTTATTTCCCAGAGTAAGCGGAGATTTAGAAAACTACGGAAACAATGGAAAAGGACCCGTATGGTGGTATCCAATGGAAAAAATGTTTAGCGCCGAAAATCGTCCTTCCGATGAAGAACTTACTGAAATGAAATCAAGACTGGCGACTGAGTTGGAGAAATTGCTATTTTAGAAGAGGAATGCGTATGCGAAAGATAATATATATCTTAATACAATTTACATGGGGATTTTTGCAAACACTTTTCGGTTTGGTGGTTTTTCTAACTCACGTTAAGGATAAGCATTATTTTTACCATGGGGCAATAATTACAGAATGGTCGGGAAAATCAAGTGTTTCTTTAGGTATGTTTGTTTTTATCACCAAAGAACCTTTTTTCTACGAGAAATTAAAAGATGAGTATAGCGCGGATGAACTTTGGAAACGATTGCTTGTGCACGAGTATGGGCACACAATACAATCGCTAATTTTAGGCCCGTTATATTTACCATTTATAGGAATTCCTTCAACAATATGGGGTTTTTCGCCATCTCTCAACGGCAGGAGAAAAATTAAACAAATTTCTTACTTTTCATTTTTTACAGAAAAATGGGCGAATCATTTAGGTGAAAAGTTTACACAAGAAAAATCAATGGAGAATTTAGTTATAGATTAACTATAGTATAATTATGATATATTTAATTGCCGGCACATCCCACACAGGCAAAACTTTATTAGCACAAAAATTACTTGAAAAATACAAAATTCCGTATTTGTCAATCGACCATTTGAAAATGGGGTTGATAAGAAGCGGAAATACCGATTTAACCCCTTGCAGTGATGATGGGGAATTGACCAATTATCTCTGGCCGATTGTTAGAGAAATGATTAAAACAGCTATTGAAAACAAACAAAATTTGGTGGTTGAAGGTTGTTATATTCCTTTCGATTGGGAAAACAGCTTTGAAAAGGAATATCTTGAGCAAATAAAATACGTTTGTCTTATAATGAGTGAAAAATATATACGAAATCATTTTGAAGATATAAAAGGATTTGAAAGCGTTATAGAACAAAGAATGTATGATGATTTAGATATTGATGATTGTATTAATGACAATAATCGCAATTTAGAGATTGTAAAGAAATATAACCAAAAATATATCTTAATTGATGATGAATATGCGGTGGATGATACGTTAATATAGCCTAAATGGTTTGTTTATACTAAAAAAATCCATATTTCAACAAATATCTATTAAAAAATACCATTGTTTATATTTTAAGTCTATGATATTATGATTTTGCAAATTTATGTTGAAATTTAAGGGGCTATATGCTATTACCGTATTACAGTTCGGAACACATATCTGCATTTGATGCCGAAGAGCATCACGCCAATAATGCACCAAAGCTTATTGGTTTTTTTACATTATTTATAACCGTTTGCTTTTTCATCGCAACACCTCTTGGGGTTATATACAGCCGGGAACAGGATTTTTGGGGAAACGTATATAGAATATTAACCTCTCCGTCAAAGCTTGTTACCGATTATTTTGCTTTAGGCGGGCTTGGCAGTGCGTTTTTTAACACTGCGGTTTGTGGTCTTGCTACCAATTTTATAATCATTTTTAGCGGTATTAAAGCAAAAGCCACTACTTTTGCCGGATATATGCTTGTTGTTGCACATGGATTTTACGGTTTAAATTTTCTTAATATGTGGCCGACAATTTTTGGTGTGCTTTTGTATTGCGCTGTTTGCAAACAAAAGTTTTCGGATAACGTTCATATAGCGTTGTTTTCTACAGCGTTGGGGCCGTTTATAAGTGATTTTATTTTCAGATATACGATTACCGATACGTTCGACGCATCACACCCGCAGGTAACTGTTTTGGGTATTATTTTTGCTTTATGTTTCGGCATTGCGGCGGGTTTTGTTGTTCCTGCGCTTTTGCCCGGAACAACGGCTATGCACCGTGGCTTTAATATGTATAAAGCGGGTTTGGCTATTGGTATTTTGGGTATATTCGTTTATTCATTTATGTATGAATCCTTGGGTATCCCTGCGCCCGACGTGATAAAAATAGATAATCCCGAATATTATGCTCTTGAATATGGATATCGCGGGTTTATGAACATATTTTTCATTATATTGTTCACATGCGCAATTATATTTGGTTTTATATTTAACCGATACAGTTTTCGCGGATATAAAGAACTGTTTAAAAGTGTAAGCTACGGTGTTGACTTCTTGGATAAATTCGGCATGTCTGTATGTCTGATTAACTTCGGCATATACGGATTTTGTATTTTGGGTTATTTAAATTTAATTTTCATTTTACCCCAAATCTTTGGATTTTTGCCTTCGGGTATAGGCTTTACCGGTCCCACCGTTGGTGTTGTGTTTGCAGCATTGACATTTTCTGCAGATGGACAGCAACCCAGAACGGTTGCTCCGATTGCTTTAGGGTATGTTCTTTTATCGGTTGCCGTTTGTATTATTTGTTCTATTTTGAAGGCTCCCATCCCGTGGACGCTGTCTACACAGGGATATATAAACGGTCTTGCTTTCTCGACTGGTTTGTGTGCGTTTAGCGGTAAATACGGCAAACGTTATGGCGTGCTTGCGGGATTTTTAAGCGCAATTATTTGTACGTCAACTTCAGAAATGCATGGCGGTTTCGTTTTGTATAACGGCGGCTTCACCGCAGGTTTGACGGCACTTGTTTTGCTTCCTATTTTGGATTTTTATAAAGTTAAACCCAAATTTGAAGACGATATTAAATAAATACATTATGGCTTTTTAATTGTATATGTGAATTACAGCCGAGAAAACTTAGGTTTTCTCGGCTGTTCTTTATAGATTTATTTTTGAATTTATGATATAATTTTACAAATCGATGCACCCAAATTCGAAAAAGCCACACTATATATACGAAAGGAGGCGAGGAAATGCAAAAAACGAACGAAATGCGTGATAGACTTATAAAGGACTTTACCGAAAACTATATAGGAAAGTTGTTTTACTTCTGCTTAAAAAAGACAGGAAGCAATGTCGAGGCGGAGGATTTAACTCAAGATATTTCTCTTCATATTATTACCGCTTTGAACAAAGGAACAATACCTACAAGCTTTTCTGCTTGGGTATGGCAGATAGCACGTAATCGATATTCAAATTGGGCAAAAGAAAAGCATAATCGAAACGAGTCGGTAACCGGTTACGATATCGGAGATTATGAGCTTGAAGACCAAGACGCAAATGTGCTTGGTGAAGTGTTACATACAGAGCAAATTGCTCTGCTTCGACGAGAGTTGGCATTCATCAAAAGCGATTATCGCAATATTGTCGTTGCCTACTATATCGAAAACAAAACTGTTCGCGAAATTGCATCATCGCTGTCGCTTTCTGTGAATACGGTGAAGTCTCGGCTTCTACGTGCAAGAGAAATTTTAAAAGAAGGTATGGATATGACAAGAGAATTTGGAAAACGAAGTTATAATCCCGAAAACATTGGGTTTGTTTCAAGCGGTGATCAATCAAACGGATTGCCTTGGAAAGCGGTGAATAGAAAGATACCGCACAATATTTTACTACAAGCGAGCAATAACCCTTCGACGGTTGAAGAATTGTCTATCGAGCTCGGTGTTGCGCTTCCTTATATGGAGGAAGAGGTTGAAATGCTGCATCAAGCTACGCTGCTTGATAAGCAAGGTGATAAATATATTACGAATTTCTTTATACTTGATAAGGACTGTCAAATAGAAATTTATAATGTATTACGACAAGGAGCAAATGAAAGAAGCAGGCTTATCAGTGAGTTTATGGACGATAGTATAGCAGATATCCGAAAGCTTGGCATTGCAGGAGACCACATTGACGATAATATTATTCGTTGGTGGTTAGTGCCCCATCTTATTGATCGTTTGATCGAAATTTCAGTAAAGTCGAAAAGTAATGTTTATGAACCGCCTGTACGCGCCAACGGCGAAACATGGGGATTTGTTGGATATGAGATATTCGAATATCCCGAGGAATTAGGTATGGGTCAAAACGGTGCAGGAAACAGTGATAATATGTTTTGGGTATATGGAGGTTTTCCTCCTAAACAAAACGTAGCGTTATTGCTATGCGATTGCATTAGAAACAATCGTATTGTCGCATCTTTTTCCGATATAGAGAAAAAAGTATGGGAAAACATAGAAGGAAAATATGCACATATCTCCGAAAACGGAGAAATAATCCCCGACATTCTTGTTCTTACAGGCGATAGATTTGCAAAAATTGATCAGCTTTTCCAAGAGCACAGAAATTATAATAAACTTATGGAAAATATGAATGGTGCATACGATAAGGTAGAAGCAGTATTCAAAAAGTACAGTCATAAGGTTTTGCACGACAACCTTGGGTATAACATCAGAATGGAATTCTATTTAATGAGAATGATGTCAGTGAATGATTTGTTTGCTGATGGTGTGCTCAAAGCCCCTGATAATCCCGAAAATACCACCGCATTAATGTATGTTGTATTAGGATGAGACAAAGATACCGCCGAGAATTTCTCGGCGGTAGTTTGATGTTATGAGTTAGCTTATTGGGTAATAAAATTCAGCAGGGATATACTTATAAAATGTGTTAAGTAGGTTTTGTTTTGAAAACGCGCCGCCCTCGAGGGTTGTGCCGTTTTGAGCTTCGTAACTGTGCGCACCGTGAATTTTTGCAAGCTCCTCGGTATAATCCTTTAAAAGGTATACCTCGTAATTTCTATAGCCTTTATCGTCGTTTGCAACCTTTTCGGCTTTTGTGTAATGGTTAACAAAGGGGATAACTTGAGGCTCTGCAATTGTAACTTCGTTTGTTTGCAAATCCTTTTTAATATCAAGGGAAAGCATACAGCCAAGGTTATTAATACCTCTGTCCATACCCGAAACAAAGTTTCCAAGAGAGTAAACAACAAGTATTTTCTTACCAGTGGGGGAAGTTTTCCATTCCATAGGTTGTATGCAATGGGGATGCATACCGAGAATTAGGTCTACATCTAATTCGCAAAGAAATTCCGCTTGATTCTTTTGGAAGCTGTTTAAGGTGTGGGTATTTTCGTTACCCCAATGGCAGGAAGCAATTATGAAATCGGAATTTTCTTTCGCAATTTGCACTTGCTTGCGGATTAGTTCTTCATCGAAGAACGGCACAACAAAGGGATTTTTGCTATCAAGAGTTATGCCGTTTGTACTGTAGGTGTAGGTTAGAAAAGCAATTTTAATGCCGTTTTTTTCTATGATTTTTATATTGTTTGTGGATTCTGCATTAGGATAACAACCCAAAACATCAACGTCGCGCGATTCAAAAAAATCGTTACAATGTGTCAGATAATTTGTGTTACCCGAATCGAGCATATGATTGTGAGCAACGTTAATTATATCAAATCCAACATCGACAACCGTTTCGCCCATAGCGTTGGGTGTGTTAAAGCAAGGATAACCATATACTGATCCGCTGCTTCCGCCGATTAAGGATTCTTGGTTTAGATAGGCGATGTCTGCTTCGGCAATGATATCCTTAACATTTTTGTATATGGGTGAAAAATCATATTGGGCGTTATGCAGATCTTTATATGTTGGTTCGGTATTATTGTTTTGCGCTGCACGTTCGATTGCATCGTAATAAATGCAAGGGTGTATCAAATTGTCGGGGCAGGCAAGAAAGCTAACGGTGGAATGTGTAATAGGTTCTTCGATAAAAGAATCTGAAGAATTTGCATCGGAAGAGCTTTTTTGGTCTGCATTATCCGATAACGAAGCATCAGAGGTGAATTCATTTTCCTTTGATGGTTTTGTTTCTGAAGAATTGTTATCCTTTGTAAAATCACATCCGGTAAATGAAAGTACAAATAAGAGTGTAATTAACAAACTAATTAAGAAATTTATCTTAAGTTTCATAGGTATCCCTCCCTGATTTCTCATATATTATAATACGTTGTATGACAAATAGCAACTGTTTTCTTTTTTGTAACATTTAAAAGGTGTATTTCACTTGACAATAAACACTGTAAAATATATAATAAACACATAGTATATATGTTATCTTTTCATAACATAAGTAAATTTGGAGAGTTTAATTATGAAAAAGTTATTTGTTTTGTTGCTTGCTTTAGTTTTTGCAACATCTTTAAGCATTCCTGCTCTTGCAGAGAATGATTTTGACCTTGTCTGCACACAATCTTATACCGATGACGGTAAGGTTATTGTTAAAGCATCTGTAACCGATATTATGGACGAAACAGGTATTGTTTTGCTGGAATATCACATCAAGTACGATGAATCACTTCTTAGATTGGATGTTTTTGACGTAAATATTCCCGAATCATGGGAACCTTTTTTTGAAAACGAAATGGCTGAGGATAACAGCACACCTATTAAAGACGGTTTGATTTGGTGGGTACTTAACGCTGAAGTCGGTTATGGCATAAAAGAGGATGACGAGTTAGCTATCGAGCTTCAATTTACCTTTTTGAGCGATGAACCTGCTGACATCGAATTTAATTACAAATCTGTTGGTAACGACTATCTAGAATATATGTCCGGCCCTAACAGAAGTGTTCACGTTGAACCTATGGACTCTGACAAACCTATTGAAGATCTGCCCAGCGAAGATGAATCCTCCAAAGTTGAATCCAGCAACGTTGAATCAAGTGTAGAATCCGAAACCGATTCTACAGACGCAGAATCCAGTGAGGCAGAATCTTCTTCTATTGAATCCGATGTGGAATCCGGCGAATCATCCGTGGTCGATTCCGAAGTAGAATCCAGCGAGGTAGAATCCAGCAACGTTGAAGCCCCTGATGCATCGAACGAGGATGAATCCGGTATGGAATCTTCTACAGTAACTTCTACAAATTCCGAAAGCAGCATTAAAGAAAGCTCTGTTGCTTCCGGTGCCACTGCGTCGGATAGCAGTAAAGCTGATGATAGCAACGGAAGCGGTTTGACTATCGCTATTATTGCCGTAGTCGTTATTGTTGTAGGTGCAATGGTTGTTATCATTGTAAAGAAAGGCAAGAATTAATAATGATTAAATTCATTCGCGAAAATTCTTCTGCAATTGTTAAATTTATCATCACTCACATTGTAATGTCGGTGCTTGGTATTATGTTGGGTTTGGCTATTCTTACCTTAGAAAACGACACACCCGGCATTAGTCCTATAGCATTGATTGGTAGTGCATTCACCATTGGTTTTATGTGCTTTATGCATTATGATGATATGTTTTTTATAGCGGTTAAAGAGGGAATACGTGTTCGTACTGAGGGTGGCAAAATTGATATTTTCAAAGGCTTGAAGATCACACTTATTGCTTATGCTCCCGTTATGTTAATCGGTATTATAGTTATAATCGCAAATCTTTTTGGCAGTGAGGATAGCTCTGCGATTACATTGCTGTTGTATTATGCATTCCAAGGCAGCTTTATTTCTCTTTATAAAATTTTGCAATATCTTGGCGTTGTGGGATATGTAATTTTAACTCTTATACCTGCTATCGTGGCAAGCTCTTTGGGCTATGCTATTGGTGCAAAGGACAAAACACTTCGCGGTTTGATGGGCATGGACGTGGCACCTCCCTTTGACGGTCCTTTGGAAAGAAAACCCAAAAACAAAAAGTAATAATCGTTATTTAGAACGCATATAATTTTACAAATTCACTTGTGAGGTTTCTATGCGTTCTAATACTTTTAAAGAAGTTAAATACAGTATATTTATATTTGCTTCGATTTTGTTTTGTGTAATGTTGTTTTATCTTATCGCCTCTATGTTCATTTCTATGGGGTACGATAAATTTGAAAAGAACAAAGCAGCAAATGCAGATATTATTAATTCTCCCACTGTGATTATCGACCCGGGACACGGCGGAATAGATGCAGGCGCATCGGCAAACGGTCTTATTGAAAAAGACTTGAATTTGGAGATTTCAAGAATTACATCAAAGTTTTTAGTTACTTTTGGATATAACAGCGCTTTAACACGTGATGAAGACGTTTTGCTTTTCGATCCTCAGATTGAGGGTTCAAGGAAAACGCAGGATCTACGAAATAGAGTTATTTTTGCTGAAAAATATGATAATTCTTGTTTTGTGAGTATCCATATGAATAAATTCCCAAGTGAGGTTTGCAAGGGACTTCAGGTTTTTTATTCAGAAAACAACCAATTGGGAAAAGAACTTGCACAATCCTTACAGCTTAATGCAGGCATTTTACAAACATATAACAAGCGAAAGATAAAAAACGGAACAGATACAATTTATCTTCTTGAAAACTTGGAAATTCCTGCGGTTTTAATAGAATGCGGTTTTTTATCAAATTTGGAAGAAGCCAGAAATTTAAATAAAACAGAATATAAAACGGCACTCTCTTTTTCGATATATTGCGGGATTGCCGATTTTTTGGAGAACAAACAATGAAAACCGAATTTATATGCGAAAATTGCGGATACGTTGCACCCAAGTGGCACGGCAGATGTCCGCAATGCGACGAATGGAATACATTTGTAGAAAGGGAAGAGGTGGTTACCTCTGCATCTAAGAATGTAAAAAGAGCTAAGCCTAACAATAGCATTGTTTTAGATAACCCCAAAGCGCAGAAAATTAAAGATATCTCTTTTCTTGAAAAGGAACGCACTTCTACCGGTATTGGTGAATTTGACAGAGTTCTCGGAGGAGGTATTGTTTCGGGTTCGGTGGTTTTGCTTTCGGGTGAACCCGGAATAGGGAA
Organism: Oscillospiraceae bacterium; assembly: GCA_015065165.1. GTDB lineage: Bacteria > Bacillota > Clostridia > Oscillospirales > CAG-382 > Coliplasma. Next base: position 92,506 of record SVQU01000001.1, read on the forward strand.
GTCTACCCTTTTATTGCAAATTTGCACTAAATTAGGCGACCAAGGGCGGATTTTGTACGTTACCGGCGAAGAATCTGCCGCGCAAATTAAAATACGTTGCAGACGTCTTGGTGTTGAACACGACCAGGTTTATATTTTAAGTGAAAATAATATCGAAAATATTATCGGCGAAATTAATTCTTTGCAACCCGAGGTTGTTATAATCGACTCGATACAAACGATGTTTGATGAAAATTATCCGTCATCTCAAGGCAGCGTTACACAGGTACGCCAGTGTGCTTTAAGACTTATAAGCAAAGCAAAGGAAGATAACGTTTCGATTTTGCTGGTCGGACACGTTAACAAAGAAGGTTCCATCGCAGGCCCTAAGGTTCTGGAACATATGGTAGATGCTGTTTTATATTTCGAAGGCGACAAACAGCACGCATATAGAATTGTTCGTGCCGAAAAGAACCGATATGGTTCTACAAACGAAATCGGTGTGTTCGAAATGTGCGATAACGGGCTTACCGAAATAGAAAAACCCTCTGAAATGTTGCTTTCGCAACGTCCAAAGGGTGTGCCCGGAAATTGTCCTGTTTGCGTTATGGAAGGGTCGAGACCGATTATCGCCGAAATTCAATGCTTATCAACCGCTACTGTCTATCCATCGCCCAGAAGAATGTCATCAGGCATAGATTATAACCGTTCGTCTTTGCTTTTAGCGGTATTGGAAAAACGCTTAGGTTTGAAATTTTCTACTCAAGACGTTTATATTAACGTTGCCGCAGGTATGAGGCTTATTGAGCCCGCTTGTGATGCGCCGTGTGCAATGTCAATGATATCAACCTATAAAAACACACCGATTCCCGATGATTTGATCGTATTCGGTGAAATAGGCCTTGCGGGTGAGTGTAGATCTGTATCCAATACAAATCAGCGTATAAATGAAGCGGCAAGATTAGGATTTAAGCGAATAGCACTGCCATATAGATCCTTAAAGTCGGTAAAAGCACCTACCGGTATCGAATTAATCGGAATCAGAAGTGTTTTTGATCTTTCTAAATTATTAGATTAAGTTGTTAACAAATTGTTAACAATCGGACAAGGAGGTAAAAATGGAGCGATTTTGCGACCCGAATCTCCCGAAAACAAGAGTAAAAAGAGTATTTATATCTCAATTAATGCCGGATGAACTTGTATCTGAATTTAATGATATGGGTATTAAAACCTATAAATTAGGAAAAACTCCCAATATAAGAACCGAATTGGCGTATCATCCGGACGTGCTGGTAAATAATTTCAGAAAAGGCTTTTGGATGTGTGAAAATGACGCTAAATACATACCAAAAGAAATTCCGCGCAGTATGATTCTTGAATCAGAAACCGAATTGGGACAAATATATCCGTATGATTGTTTATTTAACAACTACCGAATCGGCAGAACGCTTATTTGTGGTAAAAGTGCAGATTACTTAATTAAGGCGTACGCGACCTATGATGAGCACAGAATTATCTATGTACAGCAAAACTACACCAAGTGTTGTAGTATTCCTGTAACGCATAATGCAGTGATAACTTGTGATTATTATATAGGTAGAGCACTGAGAGCCAACGGTTTTGATGTATTAACCTTAAAGGATTCTGACACAATAGGACTTAGAGGATACAGCCACGGATTGATCGGCGGATGTGCCGGTAAGCTTTCTGATAAACTCATTGGTTTTACAGGTGATTTAAATAAATATACGTACGGAGATGATATAAGAGATTTTTGTGCCAATTATGGTGTAGATGCGTTTTCTTTATCAAGTAAACCTATGTATGATTACGGCGGAATTCTGCCCATAACCGAAGTAGTCCCAAAAGGCGAAGAAGACACTGCCACCGACATTTTTGATATTAAGGGTTAAATTTCAGTTTAATGCTTCCCTCTATTGTATAAAATTTTTATTTTATACAATTGGATATAGAAGAGAATAGGTCAAAATGTATATACCCTTTTACTGCAATAGACAAAATTAAAACGGCAACTAACGTTGCCGTTTGTTTTTTATTCTCCGAATTTTATCCTCTGTCTACAAATACTTGTTCATCGGTTGACCAAGGATCTTCCGGACGTTCCTCGGGATGCTGTTCGTAATACGGGTCTATTACGTATTTCTTTGATACAGGATACGCGCAATATACTCCAATGTACGTTAACAGCGAAAACATAAACATACAAAACAGAATTATAGCCACTTGTGGTAACAAAACGTAAATATAAGCGTAAACAATAACAACTACTATAACCGCAAGCACACCAACGAGGTTTCGTTTGATACCCAGAGCTGTGAGAAGAAAAGAATTCTTTATCATCTTCCCTATTGACATCTTACATGTTACTAACTGTAAATAGATATAGAATCTCATTACGTAGTAAATCGCTGAAATGGCTATAATTGCATAGAAAAATACAAGATTAATAAATGATGCCGATGATGACGCGCTGTACACAATCAAATCGTAAACAAGCATAACAATTATGCCTGCATCTAACACACTGATAATAATACCTTGTTTAAAATTACGTTTTATTGCGTAAAAATAATCATACCAGGTGTAAATGTGTTCACCTGTGCAAACGTTTCGGATATTGTATACCAGCCCAATTGTAGACAAACCAAAAGTAAACACCAATGCAAAAGCAGAATACATTAATACCTTTGAGATAGTTGAAAAAACACGTCTGCTTGCAGAGGCACAGAATGCGCTGTATAAAGCCGCTATCGCAGGGCCGTTGTCATTCTTTGCTATCGCGCTTATTTGCGCATACAGCGGGTCTGCGGCGGTTGTGGTGTAATCGTCCAATGTTCCCGATAAACCAAACAATGCGATGAAAAAGAAAATATTGCACAATGCGAAGATTAAATTCGATGCAGAAAATTTGCCCAGACGCATTTTCATTAATTTGAAGAAAAATCCGAAGCCAAGCTTTTTATCGAATTCAACCTGTTTTTTTGTAATACCCTTTCCGGATTTATTGTTTGTACCCGAAAAGAAATCATATATCTTACCCATTAGAAAATTACCTTAAGCACGTGGATGAAATTTTATATAGCTCTTGTTTATTTTTTCTTTTAGGAACTGTGTATATCTTTGAGTAGAAGCGATATCGGAATGTCCTAAAATCAATTGGATGTCGTGTATATCGGCGCCGTTTTCTATTAGATGCGCCGCGAACGAATGTCGCAATGTGTGGGGTGTAATATCTTTTTTAATACCTGCAGCAGAAACATAGGATTTTAAAATCTTCCAAAATCCTTGTCTTGTCATTTTTTCGCCCGTAACGTTAACAAAAAGTGTTTTTTCGCCCGAATCACAAACAAAAAGCTTTCTGGCTTTATCAAGATATGATTGAATAGCTTTTGCGGCTATAGGATAAATCGGAATAAATCTTTCTTTTTCGCCGGAACCACAACGAATGAACGAAAGCTGAGAGTTGAAATCCGAAAGCTCGAGACTAATAAGCTCGGAAACCTTTATACCCGTAGCATAAAGCACTTCCAACATAGCTTTATCTCTAAGCCCCTTAATATCGTTCGTGTCGGGTTGTGCCAAAAGCTTTTCAACCTCTTTTGAGGTAAGAACGATAAGCTCTTTCTTCTCTACTTTATCATTATGCACAGCCTTTGCAGGGTTATTCTCACAAATACCCTCGGATATCAAAAATTGATATAGACTTCTTAAAGAAGATAAAGTACGGGATACAGAAGCTGAAGAAAGACCCTTATCAGAAAGATATTCTTTAAAGTTTGAAACCGTATCGCAATTTACATCTATAAAATCGGAAATATTGCTAAATACAGCAAACTCTAAAAATTTATCAAGATCACGGCGATACGCTTGGATAGTGTTATCGCTGGATTTCTTCACGTCTCTTAGATGCGAAAGATAGTTATTAAGTTGTGATGTAAGATTCAAATTTTCACAACCGGTCATAATATAAATTCCTGTTAGTTTAATTCAAATAATAAAGTTAATAAAAAGCAAATGATTAACGAAATTGTCAGCACAGTAAATAATCTAAAATAATAGATTTTTGTATATTCCCTTTTGCCGATACCGCTGCAGGCAAGTGAAGAAATTTCAAATAAAGCCACAGTAATAATAATCAAAAAGAAAATCACAGCCGCAGAAATAACGCAAACTGTTGCGGTTCTGACATTAAAGGCGCACATCGTCAAAAAATTTGACAGCACAAAAATGTTGAAGGTGCTATACAGACAAATAAACGCTTTGCCCAAAAACGGTACGAGAGAAACAAAACAAGCAATTAGTGTTATCAAAATAAATTTCAAATGGAGTTTGTTTGAAAGATAAATCGAAAAAACCAACGCGTTTTGCGGATGAAATTTCCCTATTGCTGTAAAAAACGATAACAGCAATGTAAAAGAAAACAATAATATACAAAAGAGCCTTTTATTACGAAAAAAGTACCTGTACAAAAAGTAATTTGTTTTCTGTAGGAAAATTTTAAATTTGCTCGGCGGTATATGTCCCTTGGGAGTATATACAGTTAAAGCAGTCGTTATATTTTCTGTCATTTTTATCACCATTAGATGTCTATGATAATAAAAATGATAAAATTACATTTCAGAGGAAATTTCGTCTGCCCTTTTTGTACAAGCGCTCATCGCCCTTGAAACAGCACCGCAAAAATCATCCTTTTCGAAAGAGTTTAAAGCGGCAAGAGTTGTCCCGTTAGGAGATGCAACGTTACATATTAAGGTTTCTATTTCATCGCCGCTTTTCTCTATCATCGATACAGAGCCTTTAATGGTTTTAAGAATAAGAGGCAAAGCCGTTTTCTTATCAATCCCCTGTTCCTCTGCTGCATCAAGCATAGCTTTTACAAACAAATAAACGTATGCGGGTGATGAACCTTGAACCGAGATGATAGGATTCATCAGTTCTTCTTCAATAGATGTAACGTATGCAATCGAAGACATCAATTGGCAGAAGAATTGAAAATCCTTTTGGTTAACCTGCGCGTTAGGAGTAACGGCAAGAACGCCCTCGCCGATTAGAATAGGTGTACTCGGCATGGTTCTAATAATAGGAAACGAATAGCCGACAACCTGTTCCATATAATCCATAGTTACAGCGGCGGCAAAAGACACAACAATACATCTATGAAGAACGCCGGGGATATCCGCAAGCTGTTTCAAAACGCTACCCACAACGTTGGGTTTTACAGCAAGGAAGATATACTCTGCTTCGGAAACTGCAGTTTCTAAACACAGCGAAGTGTTTATACCCAACTTTTTAAATGCGGGAAATTTATTGTCATTTCTATTGTAAACCGTTATATATTCTGCGGGCATTGTTTTGGTGTTAACAAGACCACACGCCACGGCAGAAGCGATTTTTCCGCTACCTATAAAAAGAAGCTTTTTATATTTGCCTGCAACACGAGACATATTATGTACCTCTCTTATTTGGAGTGTGCACTAAACATAATAATACAAAAATCCAATTATTTCAAGTGTTTTGGCAAAAGTTAATTAAATTTATACATTATCACCATATGTTATGTAAACAACGTTATGTAAACCTTGGCAACTTGCGGGATATTTTGTAGCGCATCGAAAATAAGAAACAATATATAGTGCTCGTTTTGTTTTTGATATTTTTTGTTAGAAATTATTACAACCGCAAAACAGCAATATGCACAAAAACGATTTTCTGCAAATTATGACCTGTTCTTATTGAAATATGTCTCAAGTGATGTTATAATGATTCTCGGATGAATTCCCTCCCCTATTTTATTGTTTAAGGTAAGCTTTATGCGCGAAATTATTATTAAGAAAAACGATGCCGGACAACGCTTGGATAAATTTTTAACAAAAAAATTTAAAAATATGCCTATCTCCCTTATTTATAAATTAATAAGAAAAAAGAAGATAACCGTTAACCGCAAACGTACAAAAGAAAACGTTATCCTTTCCGAGGGTGATTTGATTTTAATTTTCGTTTCGGATGAATTGCTTGGCGGTGATTCTTCCAAAAAGAAATTTACCGCCGGCAAGGTTAACGTTATATACGAGGATGAAAATATTTTAATTGTTGATAAGGAATCGGGACTTATTGTTCATTCAGATACTAATGATGAATCCGACACTCTTATCGACCGCATTACCGCGTATTTAATTAATAAAGAAGAGTTTAACCCAGACGAAGAAAACAGCTTTGCCCCCGCTTTGTGCAATAGAATTGACAGAAACACCCAAGGTTTAGTTATCGCGGCTAAGAACGCTCAGGCGCTTCGCGAAATGAACGATATTATTAAGAACCGTAATATACAGAAAACTTATCTTGCTGTTGTTCACGGTGTTATAAAGCCCCAGGAAGGCGAAATTAAGCTTCAGCTGGAAAAGGATTCGGATAAAAATATCGTAAAAGTTAAAAATACTTCTACTGTTAATTCAAAAACCGCTATTACCAAGTACAAAACCATTGACAAAACGCGTAATAACGATTTTAGCCTTTTGGAAATAGAGCTTATCACAGGAAGAACACATCAAATCAGAGCAACTTTTGCTCATATCGGTCATCCCCTTTTGGGCGACGGTAAATATGCCGTTAATAAAAAAGACCGTGAGATTGGTTATAAATCACAGGCTTTGTGTTCTTATTCTATTAAGTTTGTTGGTTGTGAAAAATACGAATTGCTTTCTTATTTAAATAAAAGTGAATTCATCGCAACTAAACCCGATTTTTTAAAGTTGTTTATGTAATAAAAAAAGACCGCTTTATGCGGTCTTTTTGTTTTAAATTTCATTTTTAAGAATATCTTCGTAGGTTTCGCGCTTTATAATTAACTTATCTACGCCGTTATTTACCGAAACCATTGCGGGTTTTGGTATGCGGTTATAGTGAGAAGCCATAGAGTAGTTATATGCGCCCGTAACGGCAACGGCAAGAATATCTCCGCGGGAGAATTCCTGAACCTGCATATCCTCCCCTATCAAGTCGCCGCTTTCGCAACAACGGCCTGCAACCGAAGCGGTGATATTTCTGGGAAGGTTGGCTTTGGAACCATTGTAAACCGTATATTCAGATTCATAAAGGGCATAACGGGGGTTATCGGGCATACCGCCATCTATACAAACATAGTTTTTATATCCCGTAATCTGCTTAAATGCGCCAACGGTATATAATGTCATACCTGCATTGGCAACGCAGAATCTACCCATTTCAAAAAGGAATATAGGCGATTCAAGACCTCTTTCGGAAACCATTATATCAAGCTCGTTTTTGATTTCGCGCAAAATTTCATCAACAGTTACAACGGGGTGTTTTTCAGTATATCTAACACCGATACCGCCGCCGAGATTGATTTTTTTGAAAGTGAAGTCAAGCTTATTCTTAACCTCAACAGCAAAGTCGAGCATAATTCTCGCTGCATCGGTAAAAGGAAATTTATCGAAAATCTGACTGCCGATATGGCAATGTATACCTTCAAGCTGAAGGTTCTTACATTCGAGAGCAGTTTTTACAAATTCCAACGCCTGACCTGTTTCGATAGCAACACCGAATTTTGAATCCACACTGCCCGTAACAACAGCACGGTGGGTGTGAGGATCGATACCGGGGGAAAGCCTTAACAAAATGGGTTGAACCTTATTTCTCCCCCCTGCTTGGGCGTTAAGATAAACAAGTTCGTCAAAATTGTCAACAACAAAACCGCCGATATTGTTATCCAACGCATAATTAATATCAGCTTCGGTTTTATTATTTCCGTGGAAATAAATCTTTTCGGAGGGAAAACCAACGCTTAGAGCAGTGTATAGTTCGCCGCCGGAAACAACGTCTGTACCAACGCCCTCGTCCTTTGCTATTCGGTATATCTCTTTACAGCAAAGGGCCTTACTTGCATACAAAGGAAGACTTTCTTTGCCGAAATACTTTTCAACCGCCGCTTTATATTCACGGAAATTGCTTCTGATTTTAGCCTCATCGGTTACGTATAAAGGCGTACCGTATTTTTCGGCAAGCTCGACAACGTCAGAACCGCCGAATGCCAAGTGTCCATTCTCGAGAACTTTAATATTATCGTGAAGCATCTTCGCCTCCTATAGACATTTCTATAATTTTTGACCAAAGGGTTTCTCTACCAATGCCTTTTAAGGATGAATAAAGAATAACCTCTGTATTACTGCGCAAAACACCACTGGAAAGAAGTTTTGCGCAAGCTTCGTTAAGTTTAGTTTTATTAAGCTTATCGCACTTTGTAGCCACAACGATATAAGGCACGTCATAATGGTCAAGATAACTTAACATCATCTTATCGTCTTCGGTAATGCCAACCCTGATATCTATCAACTGCAAAACATAGGTGAGCGCAGGATTATCAACAAAATAATGTTCTGTAAGCGCAGACCATTTTGATATATCGCTTTTAGCGCGTCTTGCAAAACCGTATCCCGGTAAATCCACAAGGCAAAGCTTGTTATCAACCTCGTAGTAATTCACCGTAATGGTTTTACCCGGTTCGGAAGAAACGCGGGCTAATTTTTTTCTGCCCAAAAGCGAATTGATAAGAGAGCTTTTTCCTACGTTCGACCTACCCACAAAAGCCACCTGCGGAACGCCGTCTTTAATTAACTGTTTAGGAAGCCCTGCGGTAATTTTTAAATCTGTTTTATGGAGATTAACTCCGCTAAATGACATTTCCATAATTAAGGATTAAGAGCAATATCAAATACTTCGGAAATATGCTTAACCGAAATAAATTCTATTGCGCTTTTTACCTCCGTATCAAACATAGCTATATCCGATTCGTTTTCAAAGGGAATGATAACCTTTGTTGCACCCGCTTTATAAGCTGCCATGGATTTTTCCTTTAAGCCGCCAATAGGAAGAACGCGTCCCGTAAGGGTTATTTCCCCTGTCATACACACATCACGTTTAACACTTCTTCCTGTAAGCTCACTTAAAATAGCAGTGGCTATGGTTATACCCGCAGAGGGTCCATCCTTGGGAATAGCACCCTGAGGCACGTGTATATGGATATCGCGATTTTTATAGAAATCCGAATCTACGCCAAGCTCGGCGCAATGCTTACGTATATAACTTATTGCGGCGCGGGCACTTTCCTTCATAACGTCGCCGAGATGACCTGTAAGCTCGATTTTGCCGTTACCCTCCATGGAACTGCATTCAATACGCAACATATCACCGCCAAGCTGAGTCCAAGCCAAACCGTTTACTATGCCCACTTCGTCCTTATCATAAATGGCGTCGGGAAGGAATTTTGCAGGACCAAGCATGGAACGGAGAGTATCTATATTAACGTTGATTTTTGCTTCGCCCTCAACTATCCTCTTGGCGCTTTTTCTGCATACAGAAGCAATTTCACGTTCTAAATTACGAACGCCGTTTTCACGAGTGTATGCAGTAATCAATTCCTTAACAGCTGCATCTGAAATTCTACACTGGGAGGATTTCAAGCCGTGGCGTTTAAGCTGTTTGGGTACAAGGTGATTTTTGGCAATTGCGAGCTTTTCTTTATCCGAATAGCTGTCCATTTGTATAACCTCTAAACGGTCAAGCAAGGGCGCAGGTATTGTTTCTGTTGTGTTTGCTGTAGCGATAAAGAAGCATTCGGATAAATCAACGGGTAGTTCGATAAAATTATCACGGAAAGAGCTGTTTTGCTCAACGTCAAGAACCTCTAACATTGCACTTGTGGGGTCTCCGTGAGCGTCCTTTGTTAATTTATCAAGCTCGTCAAACAAGATTACGGGGTTGGAAGAACCCGAAAGCTTCAAGGCGTTAATAATACGTCCGGGCATAGAGCCGATATAGGTTCTTCTATGACCTCTTATTTCAGCTTCGTCGCGAATACCACCCAAGGAAATACGCGCAAACTTGCGGTTGGTAGCATCTGCGATGGATTTTGCAATAGAGGTTTTACCCACGCCGGGAGGTCCAACAAAGCAAAGAATTTGGCCTTTTAGATCAGGTTTAAGCTGTTTAACCGCAAGAAATTCTAAAATTCTTTCCTTGACCTTTTGTATACCGTCGTGGTCTCTGTCTAAAATCTTCTTTGCGGTAGCAATATTAACTCTGTCCTTGGTTTTCTTGTTCCAAGGTAAATCTAAGCAAGCCTCGATATAATTTCTTAAAACCGTTGCTTCGGGTGTGCCAAACGGCATCTTGCCCAATTTGGTATTCTCGGCAAGAAGCTTTTCGCGAACGTCCTCGGGCAAATCTGCAGACATTATTTTGGAATGATATTCGTCGCCATCCTCCATATCATCCATAACAGCGTTATCCTCGCCCAATTCGTGCTTTATAGCACGTAATTGTTCGCGAAGATACATATCGCGCTGTTGTTTTTGAAGATTGTGGCGAACCTTTTGTTGAATATCATTTTCAAGATTGAAAATGTCAATATCCTTACGGAAAATTTCGGTGAGGGCTTTAATTCTCTTAACCGTATCGCATTCTTCAAGAAGTTCCTTGCGTTCATCATAGTTGACTACGAAATTATTAGCAAGAAAATCCGCAAGGCAGGAGGCATCACTTATACCATTTGCTTCTTCAATAATATCCTCCGAAGGTTTAGAAAGAAAATTCAAATATTCGGAAAAAACTTGAAAAAGCTCTTTTGTAGCAATTCGTTCCTTTGCAAAGGAAGGCACGGTACGTGTTGTAACGTCAATAACGTTACACTTGATGATATCTTCGCTTATGGAAGTTTCTCTGCGTTTAACACGCTTGACACCCTCAACAACAATCTGATAGCCACCATCCTTAAGACGTGTGGATTGAACTATGCGAGCAAGAACACCGATCTTCATCAAATCATTTTCGATCGGTTCGGTAACCGCGGGGTCATGCTGAGGCACAAGCAGTAACATTTCGTCGTTAGCTTCTGCGGCTTTAAATGCGTTTACAGAGGTTTTTCTGCCGATTTCGAAGCTTGCTGTTGTGCCAGGAAAAATTACAATACCGCGCAAAGCAATTGTATTATATATCTGTGTTTCTGTGTCTAAAGTAAAAGTCATTTGTTCTCCGTTATTTTCCGAGGGAAGCTGCACCGATTATACCGGCATCGTTACCAAGCTCGGCTGTCTTAATAATTGTTTGTTTATCGCTGTGGCGAGAATACTGTTCGCGGGCCACTATCTCGCGTATGGGGGCAAGAAGGGTTTCGCCCTCTTTACAAATACCTCCGCCAATGCTCAAAACCTCGGGTTGGAATATGTTTATAAAGTTAACGATACCGCAAGCAAGATACTCTATAAATTCTTTTACAACCGCTATACCGCAAGCATCGTTTGCGCGCTGTGCATCAAAGGCGGTTTTACCGTTAACGTTATCAATATTGCCATCACAAAGATTCCACATTATTGAATCCTTATTCAACAACATTTTTTCTTTTGTAAGCTTAATTAGTCCTGTAGCAGATGCATAGCATTCCATACAACCGCGGCGTCCGCAGGAACAGCTTTCGCCGTCTTTAACGATTACCATGTGTCCAAGCTCTGCACCCGAGAAGTTAAAGCCTGTATAAATCTTACCATCGATAATTATGCCTCCGCCAACACCTGTTCCAATGGTGATAAACAGCGAATTCTTATATCCTTTTGCCGCGCCGTAGGTTGCTTCACCCTTCGCGGCGGCGTTTGCATCGTTTTCAACGTAAACCTTCTTTATACCTGTTCTTTCAGAAAGCTTTTCGCATATCGGATAGTTAAGAAAAGGCAAAGTGGATGCATAAATAATTGTACCCTTATCCGAATCGGCACTGCCGGGAGAAGCAATACCTGCATATTCAATATCGTTAACGGTAAGTCCGGCGTTTTTAATAACGTTAAGACACAAAGCAGCCATATCGTTAATTATACGGTCGCCATCCTCGTTTCTAACCGTAACGCAGGTGTCTTTATATAAAATTTTCCCGTTATCATCACAAACGCCTGCCTTAATAGACATACCGCCCAGATCTATTCCCAAATAATACATTATTTATACCTCCGTATAATATCAGTCGATAATACCCGCTTGTTCCTTCAAGCGCTTTTCAAATTCTTCGGCTGTGTTAAAGCCCATTTTCTTTTGGCGGTGATTCATCGCCGCAATTTCAATAATTACTGCAAGGTTTCTGCCCGGTTTTACAGGAATCGTTATAGAAGGGATATTTATACCGAGTATCTCTGTATATTCCGTATCTAAACCGAAGCGGTCGTACATTTTACCCTGAACCCAGTTTTCAAAATTAATAATTAAATCGATTTTCTCTGAATCCTTAACGGAACCCATACCGAAAATACGCTTTACGTCAACAATACCTATACCGCGCAATTCGATATAGTGTCGAATTAATTCAGGCGCTGCGCCAACAAGAGTAATCGCAGAAACCTTTTTAATTTCAACCATATCATCTGCGATAAGTCGATGTCCGCGTTTTACAAGCTCGATTGCGGTTTCGCTTTTACCTACACCGCTATCGCCGAGTATTAATATACCTTCACCGTAAACCTCAACCAAAACGCCGTGCTGTGTAATACGCTCTGCTAGAGAGACGTTAAGGCTTGAAGTTATCGCCGCCATAAGTGCAGACGTTGTGGACGATGAAGAAAACAAGGGAGTTTTGCTGTTCTTCGCTTCTTCAAGAAGCTCGTCGAATATACTCAAATCTGTGGTAACAACAACTGCTTTTACGTTATGCGCAAAGAATTCCTTTAAAGATTCTCGACGGGATTCGCAAGAAAGCGAAGCGAGATAGCTGTGCTCCATATTACCGATAAGCTGAATACGTTCGTTTTCAAAATCGGTAAAATAACCCGCAAAGGGCAGCCCCGGTCTACTCAAATCGGGACGGGAAACAAGTATTTCTTCGTAATTATCAGGAACATATACAGATTTCAAATTGTGCTTTTGGACAACCTCTGAAAGCTTTATAGTATATTCTTTACTTTGCATTTTTTATACCTTTTACCTTTTTTTGCTGCTTTTTGTCGATTTTCTGCCCGACATAAACTGCCAAAAGACAAATTCGATAACGTTCAGCGCAAATAAAATTGTTAAAACGATTGCAACGGGTATTAAAAAAGCCATTACCAACGCAACGCTGTTTTCACCGAAAATCGAGGTGAAAATTTTAAAATAGCTGTTATTTAACAAAACAAGAACACCGTTCCAAAAGGTTTTGAGCGAATCAAGAAATCCGCCCCCTTCAAGCTTCAACATATCGAACTGGCCGTCCCCGATATGACCATAGCGCACTATATAGTCTACCGCGAATTTCTGATAACCCCAGAGTATCCAGCTGAAGCCCGAGAAGAATAATAGGTAGAGAGATTTCCAAAGATATAAATCCGCAATTTTTTTCTTTGAAGCAGAAGTCAAAGAAATGCTCTTTATTGTAGAATAAAAATAACTCCACTTACCGCGAGTGAACAAATAGTTAATTCCGTTCGCTTCGCGATTGTTTAACTCTTCCTCGCCCTGTTGGCTCTTAACGGGATAATCTAAATACTCAACAGAGTAATAATATTTTTTGTTTTCATCCTTTGTGAAATAATAACGGCAGAAGCTCTTTTTATTTAGCAAAAAGCCCTTTTCACCCATTGAATTTAACCATTTGCATTCTTCGAATTTTGAAAAGAAAACCTTGAAGTAAGTTGTCATATTAAACCTCCTATTTCTTTAACAATTCATTATACCCTAATTATTAATTTTTGTCAATCGATTATATTTATTTATGTATATAATAAAGCGTATATTAGTGAGATTTTATAACATTTTCTTTATAAACACTTGAAATAAATTTTCAAATGTGGTACAATAAAAAGGATGAGATATGAAATATGGTCATACTAACCGGGGAGTTAGCGGTGCCTTGTACCCACAATCCGCTATAGTGGGGGTGACCATCTTTTGAGGGCTCGGCTTGTGTCGCCGCGCCGAAAACGCCTTGTTGATAAGCGGGTCCTTGCGCAATTCATACCTGTGAAATATGTCAGGTGGGGAACCAAGCAGCATTAAGCAGTTATATGGATGTGCCGCAAGGGTGCCTGTTTTGAGAGGAATTTTCGGTTCACGGATGGAAGTCGTGTTCGATTTAGACGTATGGCCATATTTTGTATCTCAGTTTTAATTTGCAGGAGGTAAAAAATGTATCTTTCTTTATATAGAAAATGGCGCCCTAAGGTGTTTGATGAAATAAGCGGGCAAGAACATATAACCTCCATTTTGAAGAAACAATGCGCTAACAACAGAGTTTCTCACGCTTATTTATTTTGCGGCACGAGAGGAACGGGTAAAACCTCTTCGGCGAAGATACTCGCAAAGGCTATAAACTGCGAAAATCCTATTGACGGAAATCCTTGTAACGTATGCTCCGCATGCAAATCTATCGATAACGGAAGTTCGACGGACGTTCTGGAAATAGACGCAGCAAGCAACAACAAGGTTGATAATATCAGAGATTTGCGAGATGAAGTTGTTTATCCCCCATCGGTATTAAAGAAACGCGTTTATATAGTAGACGAAGTTCATATGCTTACAGACCACGCATTTAACGCACTCTTAAAAACCTTGGAGGAGCCTCCCGAATACGTTGTATTTATCCTTGCCACAACCGAAATCAATGAGCTCCCGCCTACAATAATTTCCCGTTGTATCAGATTTGACTTTTCCCGCATTAATGCAGAAGCGGTAAAAAAGCGTATAGAGTTTGTGGCAAATGAAGAAGTTATTCTTCTTTCTGAAGGCGCCTCGGATTTGTTAGCACGCCTTTCGGATGGTTCCATGCGCGATGCTTTATCCCTTTTGGAGGCTTGCTCTAACGGATATAGCGGCGAATTAACCACCGAGGTTGTCAGAAGCGTTCTTGGACTTGCCAGCGATGAGGTTATATATTCCCTTTTACGTGCTATTTCCGAAAAAAATGTTCCCGATGCAATTTCTATTGTTGACCGAATTCATAAATCTTCAAAGGATATCTCAGTGTTTATTGACGATTTGTCGGTTGTTGTTCGCGATATTATTATAGAAAAACAGCTTTCGAAATTTGGAAAGAGTCAAAAGGTATTTTCCGGTGATTTCGACGTTGTGTCGGAGATTTCAACCGAATTGTTATTTTACATCAGCTCGGTGCTGGAGGAAACACAAAGCAGAATTTCAAAATACGCAATGAACAAGCGCGTTGTTTTAGATATGGCAATTATCAAAATGTGCGACCGTTCGATTTCGGATTCGCCCAAGGCCTTAACAGCAAGAATTGCTGATTTAGAAAAGAAACTGTCGATTCTTTCGGCTACAGGGATTCAAAGGCAGGATACCGAACCTCAGCCTGTTTTTGTACAAACCTCTACTGTTTCACCGCAAGCACAAGGTTCTGATGAGAAACCCTCGGAACATTCAAAGGCCGAAAGCATGATAGAATTTGACAGAATGTTTGAGGTTTTTGAATTTTTATCTGACCAATCCTCTTTATGCGCCTTTTTGAAATTAATTAAGGTATACATAAACGGGAACGAAATTTTACTATGCGGCAGCTCATTCAATATTGATATGATACAGAGTCAGGACGCAAATAAGATTCTCGTTGATGCCTTTTCTTCGGTAATCGGAAAATTGGTAACAATCAAATTTATTAATTCCGAAAATACTGATACAGATACCAATCAGGTGTCTTTAATTGATGAACTTTTATAATTTAAGGAGAACATAAATGAAAGTAAGACTTCCCAAAGGAATGGGCGGCGGCCCTCAGGACATGAACTCTATTATGCGCCAAGCGCAAAAAATGCAAGAGGATATGGCTGCTAAACAGGCCGAGCTTGAAGAAAAAGAATATGACATAAGTGCAGGCGGCGGTGTTGTTGATCTTAAGATTAACGGCAAAAAGGAAATCACTTCCCTTACTCTTGCCCCCGAAATTGTTGACCCCGACGATATTGAAACCTTACAGGATATTATTATTGCCGCTGTTAACGAAGCTATCAAACGCGTTGAGGATACCTCCAGCGAAGAAATGTCTAAAATTACAGGCTCTATTCCCGGTTTACCCGGTATGTTTTAATCGTGAGGAATAATTGATGACTCCTGCTCTTGAAAGATTGGTTAATGCCTTTTCTTCCCTGCCCAATATCGGAAGAAAAAGCGCCACAAGATTAGCTTACAAAATAATAGAAATGAGTGAAGACGAAGTAAATTCCTTTGCCGATACTATTATAAACGCAAAAAACAGCGTTAAGCTTTGCGCCGTTTGTCAGGGATATTGCGAAGATGCTTTATGCTCGATTTGCTCTAATGACAGCCGTATGAAGGATACAATCGTTGTGGTTGAGGACAACAGAGCTTTAGAAGCCATCGAAGAAACCCACGAATATAACGGACAATATCACGTGCTTCACGGAATTATATCGCCAATTGACAATATCGGCCCAGAGCAGTTGAAAATAAAAGAACTGTTAGCCCGATTAGATGATGGTGTTAAGGAAGTAATTATTGCTACCAACCCCAGTGTCGAGGGAGAAGCCACTGCGATGTATTTATCCAGATTGATTAAGCCTTTTGGAATAAAAGTTTCGCGATTGGCTTATGGTTTACCTGTGGGCGCAACTCTGGAATATGCCGATTCGGTTACACTTCTAAAGGCAATTGAAGGCAGAACAGAAGTTTAAAACTTAAATAGAAACATTAACACCCGATACACATATAATGTATCGGGTGTTTTTATGAAAAAAAGAATATTGTGTGTTGTAATAGCATTGTTTTTGGCGTTCGGTGCCGTTATAATCAGGATTTCTCGCCACTATACCCTATCCTGCGAAAGGTTTGCAGAAACAGGAATTAAGGGAGACATAACAAAAGACATAAATATTATGATATCGGAAAAGTTAAATACCTGCCAATATGAATATAAAGAAATTGTTTATAAACGGGACGGGAGTATTTCGCAAATTGAAATCAATACCGAAAAAATCAACTTGATTTGCAATAAAGTATCAGAAGAAATATTTAATCTTATTTGTAACAGAAACCATTATTACGGAATTCCCATAGGTAACACATTCGGAAGCTCGTATTTATCGGGCAAAGGACCGAAGCTTGGAGTAAATATAATTCCTGTCGGTTATGTAAATTATACCGTAAACAGCGAACTGATAAGCGGTGGTATCAACCAAACCTTGCACAAAATTACCGCCACGTTCACCATAGAAATTCGATGTCTTGCGCCATTCCACGAGAACAAAACGGAAATCCAAATCCCGTTGGTTTTATCCGAGGTGCTTATTGCGGGGGCCGTTCCCGAAGTTTTGTTTCCCTTTTGAATGAGGACTGAGTTTTTTTGCACATTCAAAGGAAATAATTGAAATTGCACTGCATGCGGGCAAGGAATAATGACAATTACGGGGATACTTGATTTTGATGCAAAAATCGCACATATCAAGTATCTCTTTTTTTATGCCTCTTTTTTCTCCGCCGAAAATAACGCAAAAAGGCTTAGAAACCTTACAAGAGTATAAATCCTTCGCTTTATCTGTTTTTGCAGTAGCGCAAAGGGTATATCCGTTTTTCTTTAACGTTTTACAGGCTTCTGCCAAATCAGAAACACAGCATGCTTTGATAAGTTCCGATGCACCTGCGGAAGAACGAATTACCGTATCGCTGGCTGTGAAAAAATTGCGCTCGGGCAAGATAACCGCATCGACACCTGCGGCATAAAGGGAACGCAGAGCATAGGCAAAATTAAATGGGTCTTCTATGCCATCAAGAATCGCTATGTACCCGTTCCGAAGGGATAAAACCTCTTCGGAAGGAGTGAAAATACGTTCACCGACTTCGGCGGCGATTCCTCCTGCGTTATTATTATCGATTAAATTTTCGAATTCATCGGAAGAGAGAAAAACACATTCTGCACCACTGTTCAACAATGCCGAATATTGGCGTTGCTCGGGGATTCGCAAATCAGAGCTCATTATTTTGTCATAACGGCTTTTTTCAATATAAATTTTAAATATTTCGCGACTTTTAGATTCGATTACACTTTTTACAGAAATAAAGCCGCCGAGTATAGTTCTATTCATTTTCGTTACTTGCCTCGATAAAAGTATTAAATGCAGGCATATAGTCGCCCGCTGTTGCATTTGTTGTATAACACATAGTTATAACGTCGTCATACTGACGGTTCTGAAGAAATTCCGAAACGGTTAAATCGAAATTAGCAGGATTGATAAAATCAATCTTACTGTAATGAGATGCCAAAAATGGTAAAACGGGATAAACACTACTATCACCGATAATTAATAAATTGCCACCGTTTGCGGTGGAGTTGATTTCATAACGTCCCGCATCGATACCAACAAAAACGCCGTAACCGCTTTCAACATCGACCTTATTGCCGCACAAATTATAATTAGTATACTTTGAGCCGTTATCATACACAGTCAAAGAAGTGCTTACAGAAGGTACGGTTGAAAAGTAAGAAAGAATATCGGGGTTGCCCTTCATATTTTCATCTTTCGTTGCAAAATAGAAGCGTCCCAAAAAATCGCCCTGTTCTGTTTTGGGAAAACCCGAAATAGCGTATGCATTAAGCCCCTTAGCGTTACAGAATTCTGCATACGCGGTATATGCCGCAAGAGGTGTCCAGTTATTATCTGTACGGAAAAATAGATATTCTCCGTTATCGTATCTTTCCTGCAGTTTTTCTACGATAGGAATATTGGTTATCTTAGGATCCAATCCCGAAACAACCTTAGAAACAAAAGTACCCTGTGATTTGTTATAAAAATCGTGCTGGGTGTAAATCTCCCGCGGGATAGACACATAGGTTGTGCTTATGGGTACCGTTATATTATAAACCTTTGTATTTTCGGGGAAATATTCAGACAAGGCATTCAATCCGTTTATATAACGATTTAACGCATTTTCGCCATAGTTAAACTGTTCAAATCCGCTGTCGCCGTATATAAAAGTATGCCCATAAATATTATGAATAAAATCGTGGTGCAGTTCTTCAACAATGTCATCGGAAGATGGTTCTGAAGATGGTTCTTTCGAAACAACTTCATCGATATTCACAGAGGATTCTCCGAAAACCTGTGATGCATTTTCCAACGCTTCGGTTGAGCTTTCATCTTGTTCTTCGGAAGAAACGATATACGAGTTTTCGCTATTCGAATTACTCCTATTGAGAATCAAAGATGCTACCGCAAATAATAACGATAAAACCAAAAATACTGCACATGTAATCAATGTAGCGATTCGAAACGCAAGCTTTTGCTTCTTTTTATTCATTTAAGTACCTCCTTAATCTAAAGAGATAATTGACACAATTATAAAAAATTATTCAAAAATGACTCTGTCGCAAGTAAAAACCTGCGACAGATTAAAATTAATTATTAAAAATATCGTCGGAGAAAATATCTGTTTCACCGCTGTTGGAAGAATTGTTTTCGGTTTCTTCCTTTTTGTTTTCATTTTTTTCACGTAGTTCGTTTTTGCGAGCTTCGTTTTCGGTTTCTGCAGATTTTTTCTTGCGTTCTGCAACGGCATCAAGCATTTCGTCGGTAACACCTTCGGTAAAGCAAAGCTCAAACTGTTCTGCATCCATAATTTCGTGCTTCACAAGATATTCTGCAATGAAAATCATAATATCCTTATTATCTTCGAGGATTTTAATTGCACGTTGATATCCGGAATTAACAAATTTGCTGATTTCTTCATCAATTTGAATAGCAGTCTTCTCGGAATAGTTTTTGGTCGTACCAAAATCCTTACCTAGGAAAACCTCGGAATTCTCTGCAGTATAAACAACGGGACCGATAATATCGCTCATACCGAGCTTTGTAACCATCTTACGAGCGATTTCGGTAGCTCTTTCCATATCGTTGGAAGCACCGCCCGAAATATCATCGCACATAAGCTTTTCTGCAGCTCTGCCCCCCATAAGAACGCAAATATCGTCTAAAAGACCGTTCTTATAAACGCTGAATTTATCCTTTTCGGGAAGCGAAAGCGTATAACCCAAAGCTCTGCCGCTGGGGATGATAGAAATAGAATGAACAGGGTCTTGTGTTCCCAACATACGGGTAACAATTGCATGTCCTGCCTCGTGGAACGCTGTTTTGCGCTTTTCCTCAGTAGTGATAACCAAGGATTTCTTTTGAGGACCGACAATAACCTTGATAGTAGCTTCTTCAATATCATCGGTATTGATAACCGACTTCTTCTTGCGCGCCGCGTGTAATGCCGCTTCGTTTAGAAGGTTTGCAAGGTCTGCACCTGTAAAGCCTGCGGTGGATTTTGCAACGGTAGAAAGGTCTACGTCGCTGCCAAGGGGCTTACCTTTTGCGTGAACCTTTAATATCTCTTCTCTGCCCTTAATGTCGGGATGACTAACGGTAACCTGTCTGTCAAAACGACCGGGTCTGAGCAACGCAGGGTCAAGAATATCGGGTCGGTTGGTAGCTGCAATAACGATAACGCCGTCATTTACACCAAAACCGTCCATTTCTACAAGTAATTGGTTAAGGGTTTGTTCACGTTCATCATGTCCGCCGCCGAGACCTGCGCCTCTATGACGACCTACAGCATCGATTTCGTCGATAAAAATGATACAAGGCGCGGTTTTCTTTGCGGTTTCAAAAAGATCTCTCACACGGGAAGCACCCACACCAACATACATTTCCACAAAATCGGAACCCGAAATAGAATAGAACGGAACGCCGCTTTCGCCTGCAACCGCCTTTGCCAAAAGGGTTTTACCCGTACCGGGAGAACCAACGAGAAGAACGCCTTTAGGAATACGTGCGCCAAGGTCGGAGAATTTATTGGGGTTACGCAAGAAGTCAACAACCTCTTGAAGCTCTTCTTTTTCTTCATCTGCGCCTGCAACGTCAGAGAACAATACCTTTTTCTTTTCGTCGCTTCCAAGCTTTGTTCTGGCTTTGCTAAATGAGTTCATCTTTCCGCCCAAGCCACCCATTCCACCGCCGCCTTTGGAGGTACGGGAAATGAACATGGTGAAAATAACAATAAGAGCAACTATAACTATTAGGTAAGGCAGATATGCCGCCCACCAAGGTAAAATTTTAGGCGCTTGATAATTATATTCGGTAAGAACACCCTTTGCGGTTTGTTCGATTATAAGGTCGCCCAAATCAGCACGGAACTGTTCTATATCCGCCAAAACGTGCTTATATTCAAAGGAATTAAGATCTACCTTTTCGCTGTCAGATTCCTTGGAGGAAAGATACAGTATATCTGTATTATCAACGTAATAACGCTTAACTTCTTCCTTTTGGAACATTTTAACAACGTCGCTGTAATCGATTTCTTTTTGCGCGGTGTTCAAGCCCGTGATTGTATTTGCGATTAAAATAATGCCAATGATTAACGCCAAATACAACAATAATGCTTTTCCGTTACTTTTTTTCTTCATAGGCTTTATTCCACCTTTCTGTTTCAACTGTATTTAGTAGTGTTGTGATTGTAATAGTACTATCGGAATTTTTTAAAAATGCTCTATCGGAAATACCTACGAAAGGTACATATAGTATTCCCTCTTCGTCTAAGATAATAGGAATTATATTACGATATTCTTTTGGTATTTTCTTATCGATAAAAAGTTTTTTCAAGCTTTTATTTATGCCGTGTATTTTGATTTTATCACCAACGCGGCGATTTCTAACGCGAAGCGTCCCCTTTATATTATCAAAAGATAATTGTTCAGTTGTGGATATTTTGTTAACATTTTCCGTATTTTTATTATCTTTTGAATTGATAACAACCTTTACCCTATCTCCAAACATCGAATTCTCGCCATAATGAAGTTCGGTCTCATCGAATTCAAGCTTTTCGACTTCATCTTTAGAGTAAAAATCCACTTTCCCGTTTCCGACAACCGCTTCTGTTTTATCCGAAACAGGTATTACGGAACGTTTTTCCGAGAACAAGGCGTTATCAATAGCGGCGATAAGATAACTGTTAATTATACATCCGCAGAAATCTTTATATTTTTTGTATATAATCCTTGTGCGCAGAGATTTATGCAGGCTTCTGAGGTCTGAATCGACGATATTTTCTATCGTTTCTTCAAAATATTCCCTATCAATCCGAGCGTTATCAATATAACGAGAAAGGGATTCCACCACCGACGGATTGATTTTTTCAACGCAAGGCATCAAAACGTTACGTATATAATTCCTTGTGTATTCAACAGAAGCATTTGTGCTATCAAATATATAGTTTTGACCTATTTCCTCTAAAAAATTCTCAATTTCACTCCGTTTAATTTTTAACAAGGGACGAAGAAGATTATCTTTTATTGGAGAAATGGCGGTTGCACCGTTCAAGCCGGAACCGCGAATCAGATTAAAGAGAAGTGTTTCTGCATCGTCATTCATATTGTGTGCAGTGAGGCAGTAATCAATGTGATTGTTTTCGGATATTCTTTTGAAAAACGCATACCTGCATTCTCTTGCCGCTTCTTCCATGGAAAGCTTATAGGCTTTTGCATATGCAGGAACGTCATCGCGTCCACAATAAATTTTAATATGCAGTTTTTCACACAAATCTTTACAAAAACTTTCGTCTCTGTCTGCTTCGTTGCCACGAATCATATGATTAAAATGGCAAGCGTACAAGGAAAAACCGTACTTTTCTTTTAACGTATCCATTGCGCATAACAAGGAAACAGAATCTGCACCGCCGGAAAGGCAAACGCACAGATTCTTTTCACTTAAATTAATATGCAAATCGTCGAAAAAGCTACAGATTTTATTTAAAAAATCAACCTTCACTTGATTCATTTGAGACATCTTCATCAATACTCATAAATTTATAATATTTACCAACCCAAGCCAAGGGAACGACACCCGGACTACCGTGTCGGTTTTTCGCAACGTTACATTCCGCCACGATATAGTCGGAGTTGGAATTGGCTTCCTCTAATGCCTCTCCTTCTTTACGCTCATAATAGTCGCTGCGGTAAATGAAGAGAACTATATCCGCATCCTGCTCGATTGCACCGGAATCACGAAGGTCGGAAAGCATAGGCTGGCGTTCCTTTTGTCCGCGTTTATCCGTAGATCTTGCCAACTGCGAACACAAAATTATAGGAATTTCAAATTCCTTCGCCATCAATTTGATAGCTCTTGTGATATTTGCAATATCCTGAACTCTGTTATCGGTTGCTATATCAGAATGCATTAGCTGTAGATAGTCAATAACAACAAGACCAAGATTGCCCAAACGGCGAAGCTTAGACTTCATCTCTGTAGGCGTTACGTTGGGATTAGGGTCTATGTATATATTAGTTTTTGACAGCACACTTGCGGATTCCGCAAGCTTTGTCCAATCGTCAGTGCTAAGTTTGCCTGTACGCATACTGGAGCTGTCTATAAGTGCCTCGCTGCTAAGCATTCTTGAAATTAATTGTTCGGAGGACATTTCCAAAGAGAATACAACAACATTTTTATCGCTTGCTTTTGCAACGTTGGTTGCAACGTTCATACAAAAGC
>SVQU01000021.1 GCA_015065165.1 Oscillospiraceae bacterium
GCCCTACAAAGGTAGGGCAGTCGAAGGTTTTCGCGCAAGTGCTTGAAATACAATTTTCCTTATAAAAAATTAACGCTCCCCGATTTTGAGAAGCGTTAATATAATTATCTTCAAGCACGTAAATATCGCCATTTAGCCGCTATTATTAGTATGCTTTTGCCCAAACTACACCAAACTTAGCCTCTTTGCCGCAGCAAACGCACTTTTTGCCCTCGAAGCTGATAGCGTCGTAAATACAACGGGAGCCAACGCCTGTCTGTGCCTTAACCTCGTCCTCACATTCTTCGCATCCGCACCAGGGAGCAAACACAAATCCGTCGCCTTTTTCGGCAAGAACGGTTTTGATTTCTTCGATGCTTTCTGCTTCGTAGGTGTGCTTAGCGCGGTTTTCCAAAGCCTTGTTGAACATTTCCTTGTGTACGGCTTCAAGGGTTGCCTTAACAGTTTCGCCGATGTTTTCAAGGGAAACAACCTTCTTTTCGCCGGTAACGCGGGAAACGAGAACGCAGTTGCCTGCTTCGATATCTCTGGGGCCAAGCTCGATACGAACGGGAACACCCTTCATTTCGTATTCCGAGAACTTCCAACCTGCGCTTGCATCGCTGTCATCAAGCTTAACGCGAATTCCTGCCGCCAAAAGCTCTTCCTTAAGAGCGCCGCAACGGTCAAGAACGCCGTCCTTATGCTGGGCAATAGGAATAATAACCGCTTGGATAGGTGCAACCGCGGGGGGGAGAACCAAACCGCTGTTGTCGCCGTGTGTCATAATAATCGCGCCGATAAGACGGGTGGTAACACCCCAAGAGGTCTGGAAGGGGTGAACCTTTTTGTTTTCCTTATTTGTATAAGTGATATCAAATGCTTTTGCAAATCCGTCGCCGAAATAATGGCTTGTACCTGCCTGCAAAGCCTTACCGTCGTGCATCAAGGCTTCGATAGCATAGGTGGATTCTGCCCCTGCAAACTTGTCGCTTTCGGTCTTTTTGCCCTTGATAACGGGGATAGCAAGACTGTTTTCGCAGAAGTCTGCATAAATATCAAGCATCTTTTCGGTTTCAATAATCGCTTCTTCGGCAGTAGCGTGAATGGTGTGGCCTTCCTGCCACAAGAATTCACGGGTGCGAAGGAAGGGGCGAGTGGTTCTTTCCCAACGAACAACGCTTACCCATTGGTTGTAAAGCTTGGGAAGGTCGCGGTAGGAATGTATAATGTTGGAATAGTGCTCGCAGAACAAGGTTTCGCTGGTGGGACGAACGCAAAGTCTGTCCTCCAGCTTCTCGCTGCCGCCCATTGTTACCCAAGCAACCTCGGGGGCAAAGCCCTCAACGTGGTCCTTTTCCTTTTGCAAAAGGCTTTCGGGGATAAACATAGGCATACAAACGTTTTCGTGGCCTGTAGCCTTAAAAGCGTTGTCCAAAATTCTCTGAATGTTTTCCCAAACTGCGTAAGCATAAGGGCGGATAACAAGACAGCCCTTAACAGAGGTGTATTCTATCAATTCGGCTTTTTTAACGATATCGGTATACCATTGGGCAAAATCCTCCTCCATAGGGGTGATTTCTTCCACAAATCTCTTTTCAGCCATAAAAATATCTATCCTTTCGATGAAAATTTCATTTCTGTTCTTGCATTATTCAAAAATATAATTATAATATTAAGTTGGAGTATAACAGATTCCTTGTTAAATGTCAATCGAATTTTTATTATAACTCGGAGGAAACATGAAAAAAACCGTTAAAATTATTGCATTATTTCTTTCGGTACTTATGTGCGTGGGCGGTCTTTCCGTTACCGTACTTGCCGAACCTAATCAACAGTATACCATAAGCGTAACCGTTGGCAACGGCGGCTTTGCCTCGGTTGGGGGCGAGCCCGTGTTCGGCGGTACAGGCGCAAGCTTTACCGTTGACGGCGGTGGAAGCCTCGATATTGGCGTTACCCCCGACGGCGGATATGAAATCGACAGCTTTACCGTTGACGGCACTGCCATCGATGGCAATTCCTATAGCTTCGCCAACGTATCTGCAGATTCCGACGTAACAATCAGCTTCAAAACGGCTTCGGGCGATTCCACGGAATCATCCGAAACCGAATCATCCGAAACCACCGACCCTACCCAGCCTTCCGAATATACCATAAGCGTTTCGGTTGGCAACGGCGGTCTTGTGGCTGTTGGTGATCGCGCTGTTTTTGGCGGAAGCAACGCAGATGTTGTTGTGAACGCAGGCGACAGCGTAGATTTTGTTGTGGCACCCGATTCCGGATATGAAATCGAAGTCTTTGACGTTGGCGGCGTTTCTGTTAACGGCAATTCCTACACACTTGGCAACGTTTCTGAAAACGTAAAAGTAAATATCACCTTCAAGGAATCCTCCCCGACGTCTGCGGAATATGCCGTAAACGTTACGGTTAGCGAAGGCGGTACTGTTGTTGCAGGGGATGAAACCGTAAAGGGCGGTACAGCTTCTTCGGTTGCTCTTGAAGAAGGCGAAAGCCTTACCGTTACCGTTACCCCCAACGATGGCTACGAAATCGACACCTTTACGGTGGACGGAACTGCAATCGACGGCAATTCCTATACAATCGATAGAATTTCTTCCGACGTTAACCTAAGCGTTGCCTTTAAAGAATCGGCTCCCGAAACTGCCGAATACGTTGTGAGAGTTATCGTCGGCAACGGCGGTTCCGCAACCGTAAACGGCGAAACAGTTTCTGCCGGCGCAACCTCGAACTTCAACGTTGAAGAGGGCGGTAGCCTTACTATAAATATGCTTCCCGCAGAGGGACGCGAAATCGATACGGTTAAGGTTAACGGCGCAGCGGTTGAAATTTCGGATAACTCCTATACCTTGTCGGGCGTTACCGAAAACACCACCGTTATGATAACCTTTAAAGAACCTCTTGTAGAATATAATCTTCAGTTAAGCGCATCCGGCAACGGCAGTATCTCTGTTGGCGACGTGTCTGTAAAAGAAGGCACCTCCGATGCATTCGCTGTAGATTCCAAGGGACAGTATACCGTTACCATCACCCCTGACGATGGCTATGAAATTAAATCTCTTACCGTAAACGGCACAGAGGTTAACGTTGCGAACAATACATATACCGTAAACGGTCTTTCCGCAGACACAACCATAACAGCCGTGTTCGGCTTGACTACTTATGACGTAACCTTCAACCTTACGGGCAAGGGATCCATAAAGGTTATGGAAAAGTCCACCAGCATGGTTTTGGGCGAGGTTGTAAACGACGGCAGTGAGGAAACCGTTAGCAAAACCTTTGATTTAAGCGGAAACGTTAAGTTCTTAATCACCACCGACGGTACCTACGATATCGCTTGCGGCGAGCCTTATTGTGCAAACGTGGGCAACCTTTGGTTCTTCAGTCCCGTTTCCTGCGATTCCGAAAACAACATAGTCTTCCGTAACGACGGAAACGGCGATAACCCCGACAACCCCGACAATCCCGACAACCCCGACAATCCCGACAATCCCGACAATCCCGATAATCCCGACGACCCCAACAATGCCGCAGACCATACCGTTAAGGTTACCGTTGGCGGCGGCGGTTCGGCTTTGGTTGGCGAAAAAAACGTAAACGGCGGTAACGGCTCCAACCTCCTTATCACCTCGGGCGAAAGCTTGTCTATAACCTTAACTCCCGACGAAGGCTATGAACTTAAAGCACTTGAAATCAACGGCACTGCTGTTGACCCTGCCGAAATTATCGAAAACGTTTATACCATAAGCGAGGTTAACGAAAACCTTACCGTTTTGGTTACCTTCCAGACCGAGGGCGGAGAAATTCCCGAAACCCTTA
The DNA here is from genome assembly GCA_015065165.1 of Oscillospiraceae bacterium. GTDB lineage: Bacteria > Bacillota > Clostridia > Oscillospirales > CAG-382 > Coliplasma. The sequence continues at coordinate 3,820 of SVQU01000021.1, forward strand.
TAGTTGCCGACGGCATCGATTGGACAGCACAAGAAATCATCGTTGACGTAAACGGCAAGGAGGTTTCAAGCGACGTATTTGCCAAAATCGCTTCTCTCGAGCCTGCCGCAAATAAATACGTAACCTTCGTTTCCGAAAACGGTTCCTTCTGCGTACCCTACGGCGGCGCTTCGGGTATGAAGTCCGAAACCTTAAATATGGCGATAACCCCCTTGACCGAGGGTGTTGAATATAACAAAATTTTGGCGATGTACAAGGGCAATTCCGGCGATTTTAAAGCATATACATTTAATTTTGCCGAAAAGGATATTCCTGCAGGTACAAAGATATCCTTCAACCTGGGCTCTTACTTTGGGGAACAGGACGTTCTTCTTTACAGCTATACCACTGCAGAATTGGAAGAAAAGGGCAAGCTTGAATTTGCGGAAGGTGGGGTTACTGCTCCCGTTTACTATTCCAACGAAAAAATTCTCGTTTGTGCAGTAGAAAAGCTCGAAGAGGAAGAAAGTTCTGTTGAAAGCAGCGAAATCGTTTCGGTTGTAGTGGGCGAAAGCAGCGATACCTCCGAGGCTTCGCAGTCTACCGACGGCGATGGCGGTAACAATACCGTAATCGTTGTGCTTGTAATCGTTCTTGTGGCGGTTCTTGGCGCGGCGGCGTTGTTTATCGTAAAGTGGAGACAGGAAAAGTTTTAATTTAAGGTGGCTTTAAATGACGGATAAACTTAAAAGCCTTATTAAAAAACTGCCCGAAGTGTTGAAAAATATCCGCATCGGGTTAAAACCCCTTGGCGTAAAGCTTAAAAATTTCATATTCCAGTTTAAAAAACTCGTTTCGAAATTAATACAGCTGATAAAAGCACATAAAAAAGAATCTGTCATTATCGCCGCGGTTGTCCTTGCGGTGGTAACGGTGATAACCGTGGTTTGCGTTGTTTCTGCAAATAATAAGGCCGAAAAAGAAAACAGCGAAAGGGATTTTTCTTGGGGAGCAGGGCTTACCGAAAATATTCCCTGCTTTTCGGAAAACGCCGATTCGTTTAAATACGGCGAAGGCTTCGCGGCGGCTTATTACAGCAACGTTACCGGCGAACAGGTTGCATCCTACACGGCAAGGCTTGAAGAATACGGCATAAAATTCGAAAGCGACCATTATCCCCGTTCTGCAGTGATGGAGGATAAGGTTATCGCTATACATTATAACGTAACCGAAATGCGTTTTTCGGTTACGGTTGCGGCAAAGCAAACCGAAACACAATCAAACGGTAATTAATTTTAGATATACGTTCGGAGAAAGACCATGATTCTAAGTAACTCTATCAAAGCAATCATAATCGACAAAACCCGCCTTCTCGTGGTACATATGCGCGACAGCGAGGGGAACGAATATTACACCCTCCCCGGCGGCAAGCAAAGACCCGACGAGCTTATGCTTGACGCGTTAAAGCGCGAGGTTAAGGAAGAAACGGGTTATGATATTCAGCCTAAAAGCCTTTTGTTTATCCGAGAGGGCTTTAAAGAAGAATCTCACCGTATCGAATTTATGTTCATCTGCGATATAGTGGGCGAAAAATCCACCGAATTGGAATATGACGTTAACCAAATCGGTACAAAGTGGATTTCCATTGACAACATTCTTCACGAGGAGCTTTATCCCGTGGATATGCGAAATATTATAAAAAGACATTTCCTTGGAAAGAGTAACGAAATTTATTTGGGCGAAATGCAATAAGGCGGAGGTATAAATATGTCGGTTTATCTTGCCGAGGGTATAAATCCCAAAGCAGTTTCGGCGTTTATAAAAAACTGCGCCGAGAACAATATTAATCTTCGTATGCTTCAGGTGGTAAAGGGCGGTGTTCCGCTTGTTCGCTTTGCTCTCGAGCCTTATTCTACAGACAGCGCGTGTTATCTCTATTCGCTGTCAAAATCCTTTACCTCTATCGCCTGCGGTATGTGTATCGAGGATGGTTTGCTTTCTACCGAAACAAAAATGGCCGACCTTTTCCCCGATAAAATGCCCGAAGTTATCGATGAAAATCTTGCTTCTTTAACCTTGGGCGACCTGCTTTCCATGCAAAGCGGACACGGCAGCTGCGCGCTTTCTCAAATGCGCACTGCGGAGGATTCTTTAAAGACCTTCTTTGCCCAACCCTTTGTTCATAAACCCGGCACTGTGTTTGTTTACGATTCGGGCGCGACCTGTGTTTGCGCCGCGGCGGCAGAACGTGTTACAGGCAAAAAGCTTGTGGATTTTCTCGATGAACGTCTTTTCTCCAAATTGGATATCGAAAAGCCTCGCTGGGACGAATGTGTCGACGGACAAACCTTCGGCGGCACAGGTCTTTACCTTTCGGGGGACAGCATTGTGAAATTCGGTACAATGCTTAAAAACAAGGGCGTTTATAACGGACAGCGCATCATCGGTGAAGAATATATAAACCGCGCTACCTCCAAGCAGTCCTCCACCGCCGATAACGGCGCAAGCGATTGGGCGGCAGGCTACGGATATCAGTTCTGGCTTAACGGCAAGGACGGCTTCCGCGGGGACGGCGCGTTCGGTCAGTTCTGCTACGTGTTCCCCAAAAGCGACACGGTGGTTGCCCTTACGGGCGAATCGGGATATACCGTTAAAGAGGTTGAATTGCTTTATGAACTTCTCGACAATATGCTTTCGGGTGATACCGAGGGTTATGAGGAATTGGAAGAATTAATCAAAACCGTTTATAGGCCCACTCCTGTTGAAGGCGGATTTAATAAAGACCTTTCCTTTGCGGTTGCCGAAAACCCTGCGGACGTTCGCAAAATTCGTTTCTTCGGCGAAAAATTGCTTCACGTCGAGTTCCAAACCGATTACGGTAAAAAGGAAATTGTTTGCGGCAACGGCGAATATATTTCCAACCACGTGCTTCTTAAAAACCTTTGCGTAGGGCTTGATGCCCGTGATGAGCGTAAGGACACTATCGAGCGAGTTAACCTTTTCGCCGCCTATGAAACCGACGGCGAGGATAGCTTAAAATTAACCCTGCGCCATATGGATAAACCCCATAATCAACATTGGTATGTTGATTTGTCAAAGGGCACTATCGAAATAAAAATAATGGTGGGTACGATTCAAACTACCGAATTTAAGCTTACCCCCATTGAAAATACAGAAAATTAACAGTAAATACAAAGGAATCAATTACAAGTTATGGTAAACTTCAGGTACAAACAGTTCGAAAACCTCTCCGAAAGCGATTTTAAAGCATTTGACGACCGTCTTGTTCAAGCGGACAAGTATTTCCGCGAAAAGAACGGCCCCGGTAACGATTTTCTCGGTTGGCGCGACCTTGGTGTTCGTCCCGACGGCGAGGAATATGCGCGCATAAAGGCTTGCGCGGAAAGAATCCGTGCAAACAGCGACGTTCTTATCGTTGTGGGTATCGGCGGCTCTTATCTCGGCGCCCGCGCAGTTATCGAATATCTCAAAACCCCCTATCACAACCAGCTTAAGGACGGCAACCCCGAGGTATATTTCTTGGGTAACTCCTTCTCGGGTGGCGAGCTTAATGCGATTTTAAGCCTTTGCGAGGGCAAAAGAGTTAGTCTTAACGTTATAAGTAAATCCGGCACAACCACCGAAAGCGCGGTAGCCTTTAGAATTCTCCGCGAATATATGGAAAAACGCTATGGCAGAAAGGAAGCGGCGGAAAGAACCGTTGCTACCACCGATGCAAACCGCGGCGCTCTGCTTTCTCTTGCAAAGCAGGAGGGTTACGAATGCTTCGTAATTCCCGATGACGTGGGCGGTAGATTCTCGGTTCTCACTGCGGTTGGCTTGCTTCCTGCGGCGGTTGCAGGTGTTGATACCGATGCGCTTCTTCAGGGCGCAATCGACCAGCGCGAATCTATTATGAACGCAGGTCTTGACAACCCCTGCTATAGATACGCAGTGCTCAGAAACATAATGCTTTCCCGCGGAAAGACCAACGAGCTTTTGGTAAGCTACGACCCCGATTTCCGTTTTATGGGCGAATGGTATAAACAGCTTTTGGGCGAAAGCGAGGGTAAGGATAAAAAGGGCTTGTTCCCCGCATCGGTTACCTACAGCAGCGACCTTCACTCTCTAGGTCAGTTCGTTCAGGACGGTTCTCCCATTATGTTCGAAACCATCGTTCGTGCAGTGAACCCCGACCCCAAATCCCCCGTGATTCCCTTTGACGAGGCTAACGGCGACGGTCTCAACTTCCTTGCGGGCGTTACTATGGACGAAATAAACGAAAAGGCAATGCTCGGTACGCTTCTTGCTCACCGCGATGGCGGTACAGACAGCGCGATTATCGATTTCGGCGGAAAGGATGCCTATTCCTTGGGCGAGCTTATCTATTTCTTCTTTGCCGCTTGCGCTGTTTCGGGCTATATTCTCCAGGTTAACCCCTTCGACCAGCCCGGTGTGGAAGCATATAAGAAAAATATGTTCGCACTCCTCGGCAAACCCGGTTATGAAGAGGGCAAAGCCGAGCTTATGGAAAAAATTGCATCAATATAGTAATATACTATTGATTTTTTCGTTAAAATAAGTTAAAATAGAAACACAAACACCGAAATACTTATGCCGGCGTGATTATTTCGGGTATATAAAATCCCAAAAGCCGGAAGAACGGAGTTAATTATGCAACTTATTGTAGGCTTGAAAGGCACTGGTAAAACCAAAACTCTTATCGAAGAAGTAAATAAGGCATCCAACGAAACCAAGGGTGTTGTTATTTGTATCGAATACGGCAGAAAGCTTAACAGCGACGTTAACACTCGTGCTCGTCTTGTTGATGCGCTTGAATACGGCGTTGACACTGCAGATAAGCTTTATGGCTTCCTTTGCGGTATGGTTGCTTGCAACTATGATATAACCGAAATCTTCATCGACAGCGCTCTTAAGATTTGCAACGACGATATTGCCGCTTTCGAAGAATTCGTTGTTAAAGCAGATAAAATTGCATCCACCTATAAAATCGATTGCGTTGTTACCGCTTCTACCGAAGCAAGCGCACTCACCGATAAGACCGCTGCTTATATCCGTAAATAATGGAGAAAAAGCAAATATTGGCTAAGTGCTGGTTGCGCGCTCTTGCGATGTTTTCGGCGCTGAGCTTTCTTTGGGTGGCGTTTATCGCTATGGGTACCAACGATAACAGCGGCACTGTTATAAGCGAGTTTGCCGACCGTCTGGTTAAAAGCGACCTTTGTATTGCCTTTTATTCTTTGGTTTACGGCTTTTCTCTGCTGATAATTCAGGGCACCAAAATGTCAACCCCCGCAAAATATTCTTTGCATATTCTTGTAAACTACGTTGCGGCTATGGTTTGTGTTTACGCTTTGTTTGCCAACGTAAGCGACGTGGGCACAAAGGGTTGGATGGCGGTTATTTTGCTTGCCACGGTTGTGTTCTTCCTTATTTACGGAATAGCATCGCTGGTTATCCGCTTGGTAAAAAAGCATTTCAACTAAATAAAAAACACCGTAGAATTTTCTTCTACGGTGTTTTTGTATGCGTTTTTTTAATTAACCTAAGCTATAAGCCGAGAAATATGCGCGCTTCAAATAAAGATAGTCCATGCTCTCTAATTTTCCGTTTTTGTCAAGGTCCACCGTTTCTATTTCGGGAATAGGGTATTGGTTAAAATACGCACGCTTAAGGTAAAGATAGTCCATGCTGTCAATCGCTCCGTTTTTGTTAACGTCGCCGTCGTTTTCGCCAAATACGGTAACCGAAACGGATTTCGAAACGCTGGGACTGTATTTGTAGGAAACGGTAATGGTGTATCTGCCGGTTTTCAAAAATTCAAAATTGTAAAATCCGTTGTCATATTTCATAGATACACCGCTTTCGTCGGAAACGATAACTATCTTTTCGTTAAATACAATTCCTTCCTCGCCGTCCTCGAATGTTGCCGAAACAGAATCGCCAACCTTAAATCCCGTTGTGGTTATGGGCGAATTGTAAATGCCCTCGATGTCCTTATCGGTGTTCCAATAATCCACGATATAACTGCTTGTTCTGAAATTCTTGGTGTATCCGCATGCGTCGCATTTGCCGACACAATAGCCACCGGGGGTAGTAGCGCTTGAGATTAAGCTGTAGGTGTGCGCGCATCCGTTGTTTTCGTCGGTGTCGTTGTTTCCGCCGCCACTGGATTCACCGTCAACGTTGAAGGTGTATGAATGGCTAACCGCGGGGTTGTATTTATAATAAGCGGTGATGGTAACGGTGCCTGCTTTAAGAAATTCAAGACGGTAGGTGTCGCCCCAAAAACCTTCTTCCTGGGAAATCGACACTACGTCGGGGTTGGAAACGGTAATTATCTTTTCGTTGTGCTCAATGGAAAAATCGTCGTCTTCCAGGGTTACCCAAAGAGAATCACCAACCATAAAATCGGTGGTTTCCAGCCAAGAACTGAAATAATCGTCCTCGTTATCGCCGATTCTCCAATAAACAGAAAAGTCTTCGCCTGTGTTGAAGGTCTCCGAAAGGCCGCATTTTTCACATTTTATGGTGCAATCACCGCCGAGGGTGTTGGGATATTGCAAAACCTTAAAACTATGGCCGTCGTTAACCTTGGTTACAGAAGTAATTTCGGGAGACTTTACAGAGATATTGTAAAAGTCGATATCGTTGTCGTCGAAGGTGTACCAAATAACCTTGCCGCCCGAAACTATGGGCTGGCAATCGGATAAATATGCGTTCTTGAAGGTGTATATATTGCTGTTTGCTTCGCCAAAAGCGTTCAGGAAGGTATAACGTACGTTGTCGCCCTCCTGCCATAAAAGAGCAAAATTGCTTTCGGAAATCTTCACAAGATAAGGGTTGCCGGGATAAAGGATTTCCTCGCCATAGTAGGAACCGTATTTTTCACCAAAAGCAAAATCGGTGAATTTGCGGGTTGTTATTTCGTTTGTGGATTTGTCAACCGAAGCAACAAAAATATTTCCTATATACGAGCCCCAATGATTCCACATAGAATCGGCGTTCATATCCAATTGGTTAAAATCGATGGCGCTGTATGCTACGAGATATGAATTGCTTGAAATTTCGAAACCGCCGACTTCCACACCCGTGAAATTATTTCCGATTGCGCCGGGAATTTTCAATACATCAAGGTTACTGCAATAATGTCCGAAGCTACCCGAGGATAAATCGGATGTGGATTTTGTCAAAACAACGCTTCGGGGGTAAGCATCGCCGTGGTCGATAGCAACGATTTTGCCGTCTTCAACTTGTATAAATTGGTTGAAGGAGTGGGAAACGTATCCCGAGCTGATGTTGTAAACATAGGTGGCGGAATCGGTTATAACCATACTTTCGGTGTCTAACTGAATGGTTACGTTTGCTTGATGGTTAAGTCCGTCGGCTGCGGTATACATTTCGTGGGCGGTGCGTATCAGCAGATATTTGCCGTATTCCGCAAATCTGACCATACCTGCATCAAAGGGGATGGTGGTATTGCAATCGTATAAACCTGCCGAGCCCAGTCTTTTCCAATTGCGGTCGTATTTTGTAATTCTAAAGCATTCCACGTCGGGGGATTCTTCAAAATTAGTCTGCCCCGAAACAACGTAATAATATTTCTCACCGGCATAAAATCCGCCGAAAATAGGAAGTTCTTCTTTAATATACTTGTGGCTTTTGAGGGCGTATTTCCCATCGAAGTATTCCACCAAATAGGATCCGTCGGTTACGTCGCTTTGAAAACGCATAAATCCGCCGTCCGAGGTTGCGGTTAAAAACGAATTGCTAATGTACGGATGAGCCCAGTTGTAATCGTGATATCCTAAATTAGTTCCGTAAATATCAGGGCAGTTTTCTGCCGCCGATACCGTAAACACAAACGAAGAACAAAGAAAAGCCAAAATCATAATAACGGCAACGGCTTTTCGGGTGAATTTTTCAAAACTCATAATGCTTCCTCCTTGGATTATATATCTGTATATTCATTTTACCACATTGCGCGGGAAAATCAATAGAAAAAGCACCCCTTTTTGGGGCACTTTCAAAAATCGATTAAACGTTAAATCTAAACAAAACAACGTCGCCGTCGTTCATAACGTATTCCTTGCCTTCGCTTCGAACAAGACCCGCCTCTTTACAAGCGGTAAGCGAACCCTTTGCCACAAGGTTATCGTAGGAAACAACCTCGGCACGAATAAATCCGCGTTCGAAATCGGTATGAATCTTACCCGCCGCGCCGGGGGCTTTCGTACCCTTTTTAATGGTCCAAGCGCGAACCTCGGGTTCACCTGCGGTAAGGAAGGATATAAGTCCTAACAAGGCGTAGGAAGCCTTGATAAGCTTGTCCAAGCCTGTTTCGGTTACTCCCAAATCGTCAAGATAAGCCTGCTGTTCTTCCTCGTCAAGGTCGCCCAATGCAGCTTCGGTTTCGGCGCATACTGCGATAATTTCGGCATCTTCGCCCTCAATATGCTTCTTCAACGCTACGTAATAGGGGTTTTCCTCGGGTGCTTTGGCAAGGTCCTCCTCCGCAACGTTTGCACAATATATAACAGGCTTGCCCGAAAGCAGGGGAACGGTTTTAAGTAATTCTGCCTCGCTTTCGCTAAGGGGAACGTTTCTTGCGGAAACACCCTTTGTCAATTCGGCGCAAACTCGCTTTAACACCTCGGCATCAACAAGAGCGCTCTTGTCGCCCTTGCCTTGCTTTGTGAGCTTGTCTATCTGACGCTCTAACATTTCGATGTCGGAAAGTATAAGTTCGGTGTTAATGGTTTCTACGTCGCGAACGGGGTCAACCGAATCTTCAACGTGAATAATCTTGCTGCCGCCGAAGCAACGAACAACGTGAACGATAGCGTCAACCTCACGTATGTGAGAAAGGAACTTGTTGCCCAAGCCCTCGCCCTGTGCCGCGCCCTTAACCAAACCTGCGATATCAACAAATTCAACTGTTGCGCGGGTTAACTTTTTGGGGTTGTAAATTTCGGCAAGCTTATCCAGCCTTTCATCGGGAACGGGAACGATACCCACGTTGGGGTCGATGGTACAAAAGGCATAGTTCGCGCTTTCTGCGCCTGCCTTTGTCAAAGCGTTAAAAAGTGTACTTTTGCCAACGTTGGGCAAACCAACAATACCAAGCTTCATTATATAATAACACTCCTCTTGAATATCCTAAATATTATAATTATACGGGGAACTTCGCCAACTTTCCCGAAGAATCCCACCGATATAGTATAATATATCCCCGCCAAATATGCAATATATAATTTTATTTCATATTTTTTGTACATAATTGTTTAACAAAAGTTAATAATATATCCGATTTCTGCCCTTGACAATGCTTGGGAAATATGGTAATATTAGCCTGCAAGATGAATTTGTGTTAAAAATATAAATATTAACTAAAAGGAGAAACACATTGGCAACTAAGATTCTTGTTATTGATGACGACCTAAATATATGCGACCTTTTGCAGATGTATCTCGAAAAAGAGGGCTATGAGGTTCGCACCGCGAACGACGGTATCGAGGGTATGACGGCGTTCCGTATGTACGAGCCCGATATGGTTCTTTTGGATATTATGCTTCCCCAAAAGGACGGCTGGCAGATTTGCCGCGAAATACGCGAGCAATCCTCCAAGCCTATAATTATGATTACCGCCAAGGGCGAAACTATCGATAAGGTTCTCGGTTTGGAATTGGGCGCGGACGATTTTATTGTTAAACCCTTGGATATGAAAGAGGTTTTCGCGCGTATCAAAGCGGTGCTTCGCCGTTACGCAAAGCACGATAATGCCGATGGCGAGCTTATTAAGTTTGAAAACCTTGAAATTTCCTTGCAGAAATACGAGCTTAAGGTTTGCGGCAAGGCTGTTGACCTTCCTCCCAAGGAATTAGAACTTCTCTATTTCCTTGCTTCTAACTATAACCGCGTTTTCACCCGCGACCAGCTTTTGGATAAGGTTTGGGGCTTTGATTATTTGGGCGACAGCCGTACTGTTGACGTTCATATTAAAAGGCTTCGCGAAAAGCTCGAGGGCGCAAGCGATGCTTGGGTACTTAAAACCATTTGGGGTGTTGGCTATAAGTTCGAGGTAAACACCGAAAACTGATTTTTTCTAACTTAAAATATATAAAGTTTCCTTTCTTAAAATTAAAAAAGAAATGCGCCGAAAAGCGCATTTCTTTTTTTGCCTTCGAGCCGCCAAGCGGTTCTTTTTTGTCTTCGAGCCGCCAAGCGGTTCTTTTTTTATTTTGCCGCGCATACACATAAAACAAAAAAGGCGATGGTGAATATAAAAACAAAGGCAGGCGTTTTAATAAAGGGCGCGGCATGGATGACGGCGTTTTCCCTTGTAAATAAGCTTTTGGGTGTGTTTTTAAGGCTGTTTCTCGCCACCCGTATCGGGAGCGAGGGTATGGGGCTTTATCAGCTTATAATGAGCGTTTACACAATGTTTTCCACCTTTGCCACGGCGGGATTTACTCTTTCGGTTTCCCGTCTTGTAGCAGAAAAAGAGGAAAGAAGCCACGGCGATGCAATGCTTCTTATGAAAAACGCTTTTACCGCATCGGCGTTTATAAGTATTATCGCCACTGTGATAATGCTTGCTTTGGCAAACCCTATTGCGGTGAAAATTTTGGGGGACGTAAGGTGCGCTTCGCCCTTAAGAATACTTGCCTTAAGTATGCCCTTTATGGCGCTTGCCGCCTGTTTAAAGGGTTGGTTTATCGCAAAGCTTAAGGTTGCGGTAACTGCATCGGCTTCGTTGTTAGAGCAAATAATTAAAATATCGGTAATTGCGCTGTTTTTAAACCTGTTTTTCGCCCAAAGCAACGATATCGGCAAGCTTTGTATAGGTATTGTTATGGGCGTTACGGTTTCGGAAATGTGCTCGTTTACCTATCTGTTTTTGTTCAGATACATTCCGTTAAGAAAAAACAAGCAGACCTTTTTAACAACCGAAAGCAAAAAGGACAATATGAGTTCGCTTATAAGCGTAACTTTGCCTATTTCCTTGTCGGTTTATTTAACCAGTATTCTCCACACGGTAGAAACTTTGCTTATTCCCTACGTTTTCGAAAGCTATTCGGGGGATAGGTCCTATGCTCTTTCTCAATTCGGCATGATAAGGGGAATGGTTATACCCATTTTGTTTTTTCCCTTTGCTTTTTTGGGAAGCCTTATTTCGGTGTTCACCCCCGAAATAAGCCGTCTGAACCTTCTTGCCGACCGAAAACCCATAAACGCCCGTATTTCATCCCTTATGTCCTTTGTTTCGTTGCTTTCCGTGGCGGTGGGCGGTTTGTTTTTCTTTCTTTCCTATGAAATCGGCGAAGCCTTTTATCCCAATGAAAATACGGCTTCTGCAATAAAAATTCTATCTCTTGTAACTCCCTTTATGTACGTAGAAACGGTTGCCGACGGACTTTTAAAGGCTATCGGCGAGCAGGTGCAAACTCTGAAATTTTCGGTGTACAATTCCATACTTCGGGTAATTCTTATACTTGTTTTTGTTTCCAAAACAGGCGAAAACGGATATCTCTGGCTGTTGGTCATTTCAAATACCTTCACGTATATACTTTGCCGCCGCAGACTTTATAAATCCACGGGGGTGAAAATAAGAGTTCTTACCGACGTTTTGCTGCCCCTTGCCGCGGTAATTCCCGCAGGATTATGTGCCGTGTTTGCGGTTAAAGCCTTCGGATTTACAAACGCCACCGCAAACTGCATTTTAGGAAGTTCGGTTTATTTAGGCTTGTTTGCGGTGCTGTTGGTGATTTTTGCATTCGGGCGGTTAAAGACATTTTATTACAGATTGCGGGGTAATGAGGGTTAATACAATCGATAAACTTTTTCGTTATCTGCCTATGAGAATTTCCCGCGCAATACATAATCTCCCCAAGGAAATTTTCGATTCCGCCAACGAAATAAGGCTTCGTAAAAATTCGCCTCTTTCGGTAACCGTTGGGAATAAAAACCTTCTTTTTGATGAGCAGGGACGGGTGTGCAGCCCCGCCGTTGCCCTTTGCGCCACCGAAAAGGAAATTGAGGAATGTATATATAAGCTTACCGAGGGCTCGCTTTATACCTGCGACAGATATATCGCCCAAGGCTTTATTCCCCTTGCAGAGGGCGGCAGGGCGGGGGTTTGCGGCAGAGCAAACCAAAACGGATTTGCCGAAATAACCTCGGTAAATCTGCGGTTACACCGATTTTTGCCCCATACGGCAAAGCCCTTGATGGATTTTTTTAAATCCCAAGGTGTATGCGGTACATTGGTTTGCGCCCCGCCCGCCTTGGGTAAAACCACCTTTTTGCGGTCTGCCGCTTATCTTTTGGCGGCGGGAAAAGGAATAAATCCCTTAAGGGTGGGCATAGCCGATGAAAGATGCGAGCTTTCAGCGGGGATTGCGGATTTCGGTCTTTGCGACGTAATTACGGGTATGCCGAAGGCGGATGCCATAGCGCTGCTTACCCGCACTATGTCCCCGCAGGTGATTGTTTGCGATGAAATAAGCGCAGAAGAAACAAAATCGATACTTTGTGCCCAAAACACCGGGGTTCATCTTATTGCCTCTGCCCATTGTAAATCCCCAAAAGATTTGCTTTTGCGGGGAGATATGAAATTGCTTTTAAGTTCGGGGATATTTCCTTTGTGTGTGATTTTGGGATATGACAGCGGAAATTACAGCTGTAAAATATGTGAAACCAAGGAGTTTTTATGAGCCTTGCGGGAGCATTGATACTTATATCAAGTGCATATTTTCTCGGCAGAGCCATTGCTGTGCGGGAGGGAGAGGTGCTAAAGGCGCTGGATTCGGTTATAAATATGCTTCGGTTTGTTTACAGACGTATGGAAACCGAAAACACACCCTTGTATTTGCTTTTCGAAAAATACAAGGACGGTTATCTGGAGGATACAGGCTTTCTTCCCATACTTCGCTCTCACGGCAACCTTGCCTCGCGGTTTTGGAGCGAGGCGGTGGATAAACTTTCGTTAACCTCCGAAGCAAAAACCGAACTTTTGCATTTCGGCGAAACTCTTGGGGCGCTGGATTTGGAAAGTCAATTAAAACGAATAAACGCTTGTATGGATTTTCTTGGGCAGGAAAGGGAAAGATTGCGTGTTTCTGTCCCCCTGAAGCAAAAAAGCATAAAAACGGTGTCGTTTCTTTTCGGCGCATTAACGGCGATAGTATTGTTATAAAATTAGGAAAGGCAGAACAATGGGGATTTCTTTAATATTAAAAATATCGGGAATAGGTCTTATAGTAAGCGTTGCTTGCCAGATTTTGCAAAAGAACGGACGGGATGAGCAAGCCACCTTCGTTGCTATTGCGGGGGTTGTAATAGCAACGCTGTTTCTTGTAAAGGAAATAAACACTCTGTTCTCTACGCTGAAAAGCGTTTTCGGGCTGTGAACCCCTTTGTTGTTTGTGCCTTTGCCGTGGCGGCAACGGGGGCAATAATCGTTGCAAAGCAAGCCCGCGCCGAAATTGCGCTTTTGGCATCGGCAACGGCGGGTGTAGTGATTTTTATTTATATTATTCAAGGGCTTGTTCCTTTTTTGGACTTTATAAAAAATGCTGCCGACGACAGCGGGGCAGGGCCTTATTTTTCGGTTATGCTAAAGGCATTGGGAATATCAATGTGTTGCCGTGTAAGTGCGGATATATGCCGCGATTCGGGGGAAAATGCCCTTGCATCAAGGGTGGAACTGGCAGGAAAGGTAGGCATAGTTGTTATAAGCCTGCCCCTTGTGAAACAGCTGTTGGAGATAGCAAAGGATATGATGTAAGGCTTATGGCAAATAAAATTAAATTAACTCTTTTCCTTCTTTTGGTGCTGACGGCGATTTTTGCACCGTTAAGAGCTTTTGCATATGCCGACGAAGACACCAACTCTATCGCCGACAAGGCAGGGGCGGGGGATATTAAAAACGAATATTTGGAAAAGGACGAGCTGTCGGGGGATAAAACCATAAACGTTTTTCAAAAGGCTTTGGATATTATTTCGGATTTTCTCAGAGATAGCGGCAGATCGGTTATAAAATCCTTTGGGTTAATAATGTCGGTTGTTATTTTGTGCTGTGTGATGCATGCCGTTAAATTCGGCGGTAACGGGTTGGATGCGGTTTCTTCATATATATCGGTAATAGTCCTTTCGGGTGTTACCTATTCGGTGCTTTACGATTTGTTTGTGTTTGTTATTGCCGCCTTGGAGTCTCTTGTGTTGTCAATGACAGCCTTTATGCCTGTTATGGCGTCCCTTTATGCTTTCGGCGGCGCGCCAGCCTCCGCCGCGGCATCGGCATCGGCATTTTCGGTGTTTCTTACGGTGCTTTCCGCAATCTGTGCAAGGGTTATATTACCTCTGCTTCAAATATCCTTTGCCTTTTGTCTTTCGGGGGCAATCCCGGGCAGTATAAATTTAAGCTCGGTCGCATCCTTGGTTAAAAATACCGCCACAACACTGCTTTCCTTTGCTTTTACGGTTTTGGGCTTTGTTATGTATATCCAAACTGCCGTTGCCGCGGCAAGCGACAGTTTTTTCGCCCGAAGCGTGCGATTTGCCTCGGGCGTGTTTGTGCCGGTTATAGGTTCTATGCTTGGAGAAGCCTCCCGAACGGTTATAGCCTCGGTTTCGGTTATAAAGGGAACTGTGGGGGCTTCGGGTGTTGTGGTTGTGCTTTCCTTTGTGTTGCCGCCCTTTTTGCTAACGGTGCTTTATAAATTTATGCTGTTGCTCTGCTCGGTTTTGGCAAAATCCTTGGGCTGTGAAAGGGAAAGTGCCTTTCTTTACGATTTGGGAGGGATTTTGGGTGTGGTTATGGCTTTGGTGGGTGGCGCCACCGCTGTTTGCATAATCGCAATGGCAACCTTTATAAGAGTGGGGGTGTCGGCATAAAAGGCTATTTTTATGCCCTTTTGGTTACCTCGGTTTGCAGTTCGGTTTGCGCCGTTGCGGTGTCGGGTGGGTTTGAAAAATATATAAAGTATATCGCATCCCTTATTTGCGTGGCGGTTATGGTTTCGCCCTTTCGAAATATAGATATTTCGGAAATAACCGAAAAAGCCAAGGCTGAATTTGCTTTTCCCGAAGCCTCCGAAACACTTTTATATGAAACCGCAGGGGAAATAACCGAGGAGAGGGCAAAGGCGTATATAAATGACATTGTTTTTAACAAATTCGGCATAAAACCGCTATCCGCTAACATAGAAATAGATTGGGGAAAAGAAGAGCCGATTATCGAAAGCATAACCCTAACTCTTTCGTCGGCGGATTTTTCTCGAAAAGACGAAGTGAAAGGCTATTTATATACGGCGTTGGGCGGTGAGGTGGAAATTATTGAAGGCTGAAAATTTGCGGGAGCAAATAAAAAAACTTTTGTCCCACAAGGGAATGGGCGCGGTGATTATAGGTATTTTCGCGGGAATAATTCTTTTGCTAATGCCGTCCTCAAAGGAAAGCGATATAACCGAAGCAAATCCCGCAATGACGGGCAGTGAATACTGCGCGCTGTTAGAGCAAAAGGCAGAGGCGCTTATAAAGGAATTGCCCGAGGTGGACGATTGCTCGGTATTTATAACCTTAGAAAGCGGTTATAAATATATCTACGCCACCGACCAGCACGTGCGGGAGGAAAGCAATTTTAAGGAAACCGAAAAAACTGTTGTTCTTGCAGGGAACGGAAACGGCGAAGAACCCTTGATTATTCAGGAAACTATGCCAAAGGTTGCAGGGGTTGCCATAGTCTGTCCCAAATCCTCTTACGAAACTCAATATCGGATAGTGGAGCTTATAAGCGCGCTTTTCGATATAAAAAGCAACCGAATCAGCGTTAAAGCATAATAACATAAATACGGAGGCAATTATGGATATCAAACAAAAATTCAACGAAATCAAAGAGAAAATCGAAAAACAGGATTTTAAAAAGTTAATCGGCACAAAGGCGTTTATCACCGTGGGATGTGTGATGTTGGTTTGTGTTGCGGTTCTTATCAGTACACTGGTTAACGGCAGAGAGGTTGCCCAAACCGAAAACGGCGAAAACCGTGTTTTGGGTAATACACTTCTTGTGGATACCAATACACCCCTTGATAATGCCGATGAAAACGCCAACGCCGACACCGAAAACGGCGAGGACTTTTTTGCTATGGCAATTTTAAACCGAACTCAGGTTCGCGACAGCGCGTTGGATGTACTTCGAGAGATTGCCGATAATCCCGATACACTTCCCGATGCAAAGGAGGAAGCGCTTTCCTCTATCGCGTCAATTGCCGACGATATGAGTGCCGAGGCGAATATCGAAACACTTATCGAGGCGAAGGGCATTTCTCAATGCGTTGCGGTTATAAGCGGAGATAATTGCTCTATAATCGTCAATACCGAAGGTCTTATTGCCGATGAGCTAACCCAAATCACCGATATCGTTTACGAGCAAACGGGTATCCCTGTCGCTAACATAACCGTTGTAGAAGCAAAAAAATAAAACAAAAGGAACTGTGCTTTTAAGGTACAGTTCCTTATTGCTTATATTAATCCTATGTAGGGTGCGGCGTTCTCGACGCACCGCATTAAACATACCGTATTTAAAGGCAAGGGTTATATTACACCCATTAATAAATCCACGGCGAAAACAGTTGCGGAGGAAACCAAAGCCACCACGGTTAAGCCCTTTTCCTTTAAAGCAAACAGCATACCTACTGCCAACCCCAAAGCGGCGGCAACCAAGTTGCCCGTGCAGTAAAGGGCGGCGGGGAAGGTCATTGCCGCAAGGACGGTGTAGGGGATGTAATATAGAAAAGAACAAACGAATTTGTTGGTGATTTTCTTTTTCATCGCCGCAAAGGGGATTGCGCGTATAAGATAGGTAGAGCCTGCAAGGATAAGCAGATAAATCCAAAATTCTTTATTCATTTTCTGCCTCCTTGGGGAACAATACCGCGCCAAATACCGCCGAAAGTATAGCGCAGATGCTTATGGTGATACCGCTTGAAATTTGCGACAAAACGGGAACGTAATAGAAAATACAGCTTAACGCCACGGCAACGCCAACCACCGCCAAATCCTTTGCCGACCGCTTTACCACGGGGGCGATAATAGCGATAAACATACCGTAAATGGCGATACAAAGGGCGTTCATCAATGCTTCGGGAAGTATGTTTCCCAATAAACCGCCCAAAAGCGTGCCCAAAAACCAACCTACATAGGGGGCAACCGCAAGTCCTGCAAAAAATTTCGGTTCCACACGGTTTTGCACCGATGCAACGGCAAAAACCTCGTCGGTCATAAAAAAGCCTAAAAGCCACCGCTTAAATCCGCAAAAGTTTTCCGAAACCTTTTGGGATAGAGAAACCGACATAAAAGAATATCTTACGTTAATTGTAAGCTGGGACACAAGCATCTGTATGTACTGCCCCGGATTTACCATAATCCCAATTCCCGCCAGTTGCCCCGCCGACGTCAGAGTTGTCATTGAAATAAGCACTGCCTGCCACCAATGAAACCCATAAGAAACGGCGAGTATACCGAAGGAAAAGGAAACAGGGATGTATCCTATGCCAATTGGGATTCCCGATTTTAATCCTCGTATAAATAATTTCATTTTCTAACCTATTATATCAAACAGTTCTTTAAAAGAATAAACCGTCATTCCGTCGAAATTATCCTCGTTGCGGTTGAACAGTACCGTTGAAATCCCCACTTCTTCTGCGGCGAGAAGGCTTTTGACGTCCCAATCTACAAAAATACATTCCGATGGTTTTCTGCCGATTCTTTCAAGGGTTATATCGAATATTTGCAAGGACGGTTTTTTGCAGTTTGCCTCCGAGCTTATAATTTTGGCGCTGAAATATTCATCGATACCGTAATAAGCGGTTATTTTTTTGCTCTGCTCCGAATCATCATTGGAAAGCAACACTATTTCATATTTGCTCTTTATTTTATTTGCAAAATCCAAAAATCCTTCGTCCATTGTAAGGCTTTCGATTTCGTTGCTTTTGCAAGAATACTCTTTAAAAATAACGCCGTAGGCATCTAAAATCAAAGTTTTATATTGACAAATCATAAAAACCTCTTGTCCGTAAAAAGAGGCTGCCGCAATTATGCCCTTGCAACAGCCTGTTAAATTTATTATTCAGCGTCCTTGCCGGTAACTTCCTTGATAATTTCAGCAAGATAATTCTTTGCGGCAACAATATCCTTTGCCTGCTGTTCGCCCTCGATTTCGCGTTCGATGGTGATATAGCCGTTATAACCCAATTCGTGAAGACCCTTGATAACACCGTAGAAATCAACCTTGCCCTGACCGATAGCGGTTTCTTCGCCAAGGTCGTGGCCGTTAACGGGATATTTGCCGTCCTTTGCGTGAAGGTTACGAACGTATTTGCCGAAAACTTCCAAAGAGTCAACGGGGTTTGCTCTGCCGTAAAGGATAACGTTTGCGGTGTCAAGGTTAACACCAAGGTTATCCGCGCCTGCAACCTCAAAGCAACGAAGCATTGTAACGGGGGTTTCCTGACCTGTTTCGAAAAGCAACCACTGGTCGTTCTTCTTCAAATGGTCTGCAACACGCTTAACAGCCTCGCAGAAGGGAACAAACTGAGGGTCGTTGGGGTTTTCGGGAATAAAGCCCATATGGGTAACAACGTTTTCGATACCAAGCTTCTTGGCGAAATCCGCGCCGTCGCAAAGGTTCTTAATACGGGTTTCGCGGTATTCCACGGGAACAAGACCCAAGGTTTCCTGACCTTCATAGAAGTTCCAAACGGCGGGACCTTCCCAACCACACCAGAATGCGGAAATTTCAACGCCATATTCTGCCTGATATTCCTTTATTTTTGCGGCATTTTCATCCGTCCATAAGGTTGTGGTCCAGGAAATGAGCTGACAGTTGTCAAAGCCCTGTTCCTTAAGAACACGGAATTTTTCGGGGATGGATTCAATATTCGCAAAATGAACGCAAACGCCTATTTTCATAATAAATCTCCTTATTATATCTAAATCGACCATATTGTATCATATTTTTTTTCGCAAGTCAATCATAGCTTTAGAGTTTTGGGACACAAAAGATTAAAACTCATTGCAAAACAAAAACAGAGCCTGCGTTATGCAAACTCTGTCTTTTAATTAAGTTTAAACTTATTCTGCGTCGGTAGCTTCAGCAGCTTCTGCGGGAGCTTCTTCAACAACTTCGTCGGTGTTTTCAAGAAGAGCGCGGATAGAAAGGCTGAGTCTTCTTCTTTCAACGTCTGCAGCGGTGATCTTAACGGTTACCTTGTCGCCAACCTTAAGCACGCTTGCGGGGTTAGCAACGGGCTTGTCGGAAATCTGGCTGATGTGGATAAGACCGTCAAGGTCGGGCATGATTTCAGCAAATGCGCCAAAGGGCATAATGGAAACAACGGTAGCATCAACAACGTCGCCAACCTTGTAGGTGTTCTGGAAGATGTACCAAGGATCGGATTCTTCGGTCTTGTAGCCGAGAGAAATTCTCTTGTTTTCCTTGTCAAGCTCTTTGATAAATACGTTTACCTTGTCGCCTTCAGCAAAAACTTCAGAGGGTTTCTTGGGTCTGCCCCAAGAAATTTCGGAAATGTGAAGCATACCGTCAACAGGACCGAGGTTTACGAATACGCCGTAGCTCATAATAGCGCGAACGGTACCTTCGAACTTGTCGCCAACGTTAACGCTGTTATAGAATGTTTCTGCAGCTTCCTTGCGGCTGATCTTGGAAGGCTCTTTAATAGAAGCAACGGCTCTCTTTCTCTGTTCGTTAATGTCGATGATCTTGAAGCTAACTTCCTGACCCTTAAGAGATTCGAGCTCTTCGCCCTTGGGAATACCGGTCTGAGAAGCGGGAATGAACACCTTGTTGGGGCCGTAAAGAGCGATAACGCCTGCATAGCCCTTTTCGTTCTTGATAATTTCCTTAACCTTGCCGGTAAGCATTTCGCCGGATTCTTTAGCGGCTTTGATCATTTCCCAATACTTGTGCTGGTCGATCTTCTTCTTGGAAAGCTGAACGGTACCATCAGCATCACTGAATTTACCGCAGATAACTTCTACTTCGTCGCCAACCTTGAAAAGCTCGTTAAGGTTAACGCCGCTTTCAGCGGTAATCTCATCGTAAGGAAGAATACCTGTATGCTTCGTACCAAGGTCTACTTTTACCTCGGTAGGATTAACGGCGGAAACAATTCCGACTACCCTTTCACCTGTATTTAAAGTTTTGAATGATTGTTCGAGCAGCTCTGCAAAGCTGAGTTCCTCATTTGCGATGTTTGACATCTTGTTATATACCTCCTGTATTATCCCGCTCGGTGTCGAGGCACCGGCGGCTATTGCAATTTTATGTGCGCCGCGTATTAACTCTGCGTGCGCCAAGAGTTCTTCTGCCGATTCTATCATTATAGAATTGACACATGCCTTTCCGGCGATAGAAAACAGCTTCGCTGTGTTAGAGCTGTTTCGTCCGCCCACAACAACCGTAAGATCGCTGTTTTCTGCAAGGGTTTTTATTGCCCTCTGGCGGTTTTCGGTAACACTGCATATGGTTTCGTAAACACGAACGTTAGGATAAATTTCCCTAATACGGTCGCGGCATTTAATCCATTCCGCACCCGAAAAGGTGGTTTGCACCGCTAAAATACAATCCTCTTCGCTTCTGAAATCCTTGGGGATTGTTGCGTTTATATGGCTTTCGTCCGAAAATACGACACCCTCGCCCTTCGCCCAGCTCATAATTCCCTCAACCTCGGGGTGATTTGGGTCGCCGATAAGTATAACCTTGGTTTCCTTGGGCTCGGAATCTACAATTTTGTGTATCTTCGAAACGTAAGGGCAGGTTGCATCTATATATTCAATGCCGTTTTCGTTAAGAAAATCAAAGGTTTGCTTGGTTGTGCCGTGGGCACGTAAAAACAAAATCGCATCCTTTGGAATATCTCCAAGCTGACTGTTGTCCATAAAAACCACACCGCGTTTTCTTAAGGTTTCGTTAAAAATGCGGTTGTGTATTAGCTCGCCCAAGCAATAAATCCTGCGGTGGGAGCTTTCCAAGCTTTCGTTAATCATATCAACGGCACGCTTCACCCCGAAGCAAAAACCGCTGTATTCCGAAATTTTAATATCAGCCATGGTTGTGCGCGGTGAAATTCTCGCAGACCTGCTTAAACGCTGTCTTTGAAATCTCGTGAGAACCGGCCTTTTCGCCGTCAATCACCGAATATTCCTCATAATATATGGGCTTTCCGATAATAACCTTTACTTTTCTGAACAAGGTTGGCTTTTGGTTTTTCTTGCCGTAACAAATAGAAATGGGAAGTATAGGTACCTTTGTCTTAATTGCCATCAACCCGATTCCCGCCTGTGCGGTTTCAAAATCGGGGGCGGAACAGGGGATGCGCGTTCCTTGGGGGAAAACACCCATAACGTTTCCACCGTTGATAATGTCAAAGGATTTTCTAAGCGCCGCCATATCCGATTCGCCTCGGCGAACGGGGGTAACGTTGCACATCTTAAAAAGCCATCTCATAGGGGCGAATTTCTCTAAATCGCTTTTTGCCATAAAATATACGTCCCGTTTAAGGGCGGCGGCAACGGCGAGAGGGTCGAAAAACGAGGAATGATTGGCAATAGCAATGCAACCGTCCTCTTTGGGTTCGTTTTCTTTCCCTAAAACCTCAATGCGATAAAAAAGCTTGGCATAAGCAAGAGCAATCCCGCGAACGATTCTGTAACCTAACATAAAAATCAGCCCTTGTTAAGTATTCCGTCAATAATTTTAACGGCGGCGTCAACCATTTCGTCAATGGAATAATCCGAATTGTCGAACATAACGGCATCCTCTGCGGGAATTGCAGGGGCAACCTTGCGGCTGCTGTCGTTGTTGTCGCGCCATTTCATATCCGCCAAAACTTCCTCAAGGCTGGTTTCGATACCGCGAGCCTTAAGCTCCTCAAAACGGCGCTTTGCTCTTGCCTCGGGGGATGCAACCATAAACAGCTTAACCTGAGCATCGGGCAAAATAACCGTGCCGATATCTCTGCCATCCATAATAACGTTGTTTTCTCTGGCAATACTGCGCTGAGTTTCCAACAAAAATGCGCGCACTTCAGGAATTTTTGAAACGTCAGATGCATATTTTGAACAAAGAGGGGTTCTTATTTCATCTCCGATACGTCTGCCGCCGAGATAAACCGCACCGCCGCCCTGTTCAAGGCGCATTTCTATATGAATTTCGGGAAGCACCGCCAAAATAGCGTCAACGTCGTCCGAGGCGATGCCTTTTTCGGAAACAAAAAGACCTATTGTGCGGTAAAGTGCGCCGGTATCGATATAGACAAAACCATAATGCTTTGCAAGATATTTTGCAAGCGTGCTTTTGCCCGAGCCGGAGGGCCCGTCCAACGCGATTTTAATTGTTTTATTTACCATAAAATATCACCATTATGGATTATACACTTTTTTTGATAAGATTTCAATAGATTTAAAAAAGTTTTCTTTAGTATTTTTTAAAAAGTTAATGACAAGATTATTAAAAATCCGTCAAATTTGTTTTTGCCTCCAAAAAATGCTTGACACAATAGTTTGGGTTGTGTATAATACCTGTAGCAAATACAGCAAAAAATTATTTTTAAAAGGAGAAATTACGAAATGAAAAAGTTATCTCTTGTACTTGCTCTCATTCTCGTTCTCACTTGCGCAGTTCTCGCAGCATGTGGCGGCGACGACACCAGCAGCTCCGCTGCATCCTCTAACAAGCCCACCGCATCCAGCAAGGTTGAATCCAGCGTTGCTTCTTCCAGCGAAGTAGTATCTTCCGAAGTTGAATCTTCCGAAGCTGCATCTTCCGAAGTTGCTTCTTCCGAAGTTGCTTCTTCTGAAGTTGAATCTTCCGAAGTTGTTTCTTCCGAAGTTGAATCTTCCGAAGTTGTTTCTTCCGAAGTTGAATCTTCTGAAGTAGTATCTTCCGACGTTGAATCTTCCGACGTTGAAACCAGCCAGCCCGAAACCGATGTTCCCGCAGGTGAATCCACCAACGTTGCTCTCGGCAAGGCATACCCCGAAAAGGGTTACGCAGCAGGCGGCGAATGGCCCGCTAACTACACTGCAAACCTCACCGACGGCGTTGCAGCAAGCGAACTTACCTTCGATAACCAGTGGTTTGCATTCTGCACCAGCGAAGGCGACAACGGTCTTAACGCTCCTAACGGCGTTGGTACCGTAACCATCGACCTCGGCGCAGAAACCAGCATCACCAAGGTTAGAGTTAACACTCTCTTCGGCGACAACGTTGAAGGCTCCGGCGTAAACAGCGCTTCCAAGATCACCGCTTACGTTGGCGATGCTTCCGGTAACTTCACTGCTCTCGGCGACCTCACCTCCAACACCACCAACGGTGTTGCTTGGGCAGAACTTAACTGCGCAGGTAAGGGTCAGTTCGTTAAGATCGAAGTAACCCTCAACGGTATCTTCGCATTCCTTAACGAAGTTGAAGTTTACAACTAATATTAGAAATAATTTCTGATATACATAAAAAGGCTTCCTTTTTGGGAGCCTTTTTGTTTTTGCAAAATATTGCCAAGGTGTGAAAAGTTGGTAAAAATTGCTATATTGCATTAAAATCTCTTGACACATAATATGGTTTGATGTATAATATAACCAAGCAATTACAGCTAAAACAAATTTTCAAAGGAGTTTTAAAATGAAAAAGTTATCTCTTGTACTTGCTCTCATCCTCGTTCTCACCTGTGCGGTTCTCGCTGCTTGCGGTGGCGACGACACCAGCAGCTCTGCTGCTTCCTCCAGCGCTTCTTCCAGCAAGGTTGAATCCAGCAAACCCGCTGCTTCCAGCAAAGTTGAATCCAGCGTTGTTGAATCCAGCGATGTTGAATCCAGCGAACCCGAAGTTAGCCAGCCCCCTGTTGAACAGCCCAAGGCTCCCATCGCAATCACCGGCAACGTAATTTCCACCGGTTGCAAATATGAAGTTCCCGGCGGCGAAGGCTACGTTATCTCCAGCGGCGAATGGCCCTCCACCTACAACGCTAAGCTTACCGACGGCGTTGCAGCTACCGAATTGGCCTATGACAACACTTGGAGCGCATTCTGCTCCAGCGGTCCCGATGATGACGGTGAAACCAACGTTATCGACGGCAAGGGTACCGTAATTATCGACCTCGGCGCAGCTAAAAAGGTTTCCGGCGTTAAGACCAACATTTTCCTTGGCAGCGAATCCGGCATCGTAGCACCTACCGCTATCGTTGTTTCCACCTCTGCTGACGGCGTAACCTTCTCTAACCCCGTATCTCTCACCATCCCCACCACCGGTCTTGTTGGTTGGGCAGAAGGCGGTTTCGAAGCAGTTGACGCTCAGTTCGTTAAGGTTGAATACACCGTTTCTACCGGTGGCGTGTTCACCTTCCTCAACGAAGTTGAAGTATACGGCGCATAATTGATTTTCAATTAAACCGATAATAAAAAGGCTTCTTCGGAAGCCTTTTTGTTTTTCTGCAACTTATTGACTTATATTGTGCGGTGTTATATAATATAAACAACAAATAAAAAGGAGAATAAATATGAAAAAATTATCTCTTATACTCGCTTTGATTTTCGTTTGCGCCTG
>SVQU01000022.1 GCA_015065165.1 Oscillospiraceae bacterium
TCGCAACCTGTCTTTCCCGAAAGGTCTGCGTGCTTCTCGTTGGAAAAACCAAACGAAAGCATAGATAAATCGATTTCAAAAGCATTAAGACTGTTAAAAAACTATCTGGTGTGCGAAAACGGTTCTTTAGGTATTAAAGAAGGCTTAAGCCATAATGTTCTCCCCGACGGAAGTCGTGTTTTAAACGAAAACGTAAGGGCGGATTGTACAGGCGAAGCGGCGGGCGCATTTCTGTTTTCTTTTGATAAGCAGCTTTGTGAAATTGCGGATAATATGTATTCCTATTGCTTTGGTCCTTTTGTGGTAAAGGACGGCGATTTCGAAGGTATGATGCGCTGGACAGAAGAGGCTTGGAACGTTTGCTATCAGGATGACGTGGCAAGAACCATTATCCCCGCTTTGCTTTATTCTTATTTTGGAGTTTCGGATAAATACATAAATGATTCCTCGCGAGTGTTGAATTTCCTTTGCCGTACCACCTGCAAAGACGGATTACGCCCTGCGCGTACAGATGTGCTTGAATATCTAAAAAGCGGAGAATCGGTTAATACACTTGCCAATCAAGAGCATGGCTATGCAAGCGCTCATTACAATTCCTGGTATAGTGCCGCCCTTTTGTTGGGTTATGCCGTTACGGGAAATAAAGATTTTCTTGAAACAGGAATAAAAGGCATTGAAACACTTATGAGCCTTTACCCCGAAACTATCCGTGAACACAGCGAAACCAGCGAACAATGTCGTCTTATATTTCCTCTTGCAGTGCTGTATGGCATCACAAAAGAGGAAAAGCATTACAATATGCTTAACAGAGTATATAATGACCTTCAACAGCGAAAGCACTCATCGGGTGGATATATGGAATGGGATACGGGTTATAAAGCCGCGTGCTTTAACAACGCGGGCGGTGAATGCTCGTTGCTTTCCGAAAACGGCGATCCCGTTTCGGATATGCTTTATTCTATCAATTGGCTTCCTCTTGGCTTTGCCTTCGCTTATCTTGTAACAGGCGAAGAAAAATTCCTTTCTTCCTGGGAGGACATTTGCTTGTTCTTTGCAAAAGCTCAAATCACCGATGATAACCGGCTTCTAAATGGCGCTTGGTGCAGAGGAATAGACCTTAACCTTCTTGAATATTGCGGAATTCCTCACGACGTTGGCTGGGGACCGCGATGCGTAGAAACAGGCTGGACAGTTGCCGAAATAACAATGGGAATGCTTATCGGTAAGGGCATAAAAGAGGGAATTCTTAAAGATAAATCCAAATACAAATTAAATTAATCCACACAAAAAGACCACCGATTTCAATTTCGGTGGTCTTTTTTAGTATTACTGAAGCGTATATAAACCAAAGTATACGCGTTTTAAAAGTGAATAGTCAACCGAATCGATTTCTTCGTTTCCGTTAATGTCGCCGATTTCCATATCAACACCGAACAAACCGAAGTATGCGCGCTTCAGCAACGCATAGTCAACCGAATCGATTTCTTCGTTTCCATTAAGGTCGCCCATCATTTTTTCGGGTTCGGGTGTGGGCAATTTATCGATAACTTCACTTTCGGTTTCGCAACCGCAGATTGTACAGAACTTCTTTTTCAAGCCTTCGTTATCAACGGTGGCTTCGTCAATAATCTCCCAATCGCCCGAAACGTGTTCGCCAACGTTCAAATGCATTCCGCAAGAGCATTCGTTCCAGTGATTAGTTTCGTCATTGGACCAATCATTCTCGTCAGCACTGTGCTCGTGAGGTGTACCGTATACTGCGATTTCGCCGATTCTGCAGGTGGTAGAGTTGTTATCAAGTGTGAAAACAACCTTAACGTATTTACCCATCGCCGCAGAAACAGAAGAAATAACAGGATTTAAAACGTAAGCCGAGGTATCACCGGTTCTTGTGTATTTGCCGAATTCTTTATAGGTGTTTCCGTCGGCGGAATAGTAAATCGTTGCGTTGGGTTCGGTAACGCCTGCGCCGATTTTTTCACTGCCGAAGTTAAGATGAACCTCGTTAAACTCGCAAATACCGTCAAGAGTAATAAGAACCTCAACCTCTCTTACAGTACCGCTAAAGCCCATACCAACCCATCTGCTGTCGTTATAGTAAGGGGAAAGGATGTCGCCGGAGGAAGGCATCTTGCCGTCGGTAAGCTTTGTGAAATCGGGGTCGGGTGCGCCGGAAGGAGGTGCAGCCGAAATAGTGTAAGAACTGCCTAAAGAAAGGTTTTCAAGGGCAGGTGCAACACCGTATGCCGCAATTTCGGAAATTCTAATAAGATTTTTATCGGGGTGAGAAAGAGAAACCTTTATGTGTGTAGCTTTAACGGGTGCTTCGGCTGTAACCGAAATATTTAAAGCATAGCTGTCTGTGTTACCCGTTCTTTCATAACTGCCGAATTTGTTATAGGTAGAACCGTCAGCGGAATAATAAACGGTAATATTAGGCTCGAAAACGCCTGCACCGATTAGGTCTGATGCAACGTTAAAGTCAACTCTGTGAAGCTCACTTTCGTATTTGCCGTCGCCTAAGGGAATTACAATATCAACAACACGAACGGAAGATGTAAGGTTGTAGCCTACCCATCTTTCGTCGCTGTAGGTGGGGGATGCAATATCCTTGTCTAAGGTGATAATGCCGTCGGTAAGCGATTTTCCGCCAACGTCGGGTCTGCCTTCTGCAGGGGCAATAGAAGATGTGTAAGAATTGCCTAAAGTAAGATTATCTAAACGGTCATAACTGTATGCCGAAATTTCACTTACACGGCAAAGATTTCTGCCGTCAATAAGAGTGAAGGTAACCTTAATATGTGTTGCCTGAACGGCAGCACCGTTAATTTCTACGGTTTGTACATAATCTTCTGTGGTTGCCAATCTTTCGTAACTACCGAACTTTTTATAGCTTACTCCGTCGGTAGAAGCATAAACGGTAATGTTGGGCTCGGTAATACCCGCGCCGATAACGTCGGTACCGAAGTTAACCGTTACTTGGTTGAGCTTAACGGGGTTGATTCCGTCGCCGACAGTCATAATTACGTCGGCGCTGCGTACCGAAGAGGTAAGGTTAATGCCAACCCATCTTTCGTCGTTGTATTTAGGATCCTGTATATCGCTGTTGCGAACAATTTCTCCGTCGGTAAGCTCTTTGTTGTCGGTATCCGAAGGAGCGCCGCTGGTGGGAGTTACAGAAATTGTATAGGGGTTTCCAACAGAAATATTAGTGTAATTGGTTTTATAACCGTAAGCTGTAATTTCGGAAATACGGCATACGTTACCCGAATAAGGCGTGAAAACAATTTTAATATGTGTGGCTCTTACAGCTATATCGGATTTTACGCTGAAATTCATCGCCATCTGAGAAGACGCATCGGTAGAAACGTGTGTGCCGAAGGGATGATAATTTTTACCGTCGGCAGAATAGTATACGGTAAAGTTAGGTTCGTGTGCACCGCCCGAAATCGCCGATGTACCTGCATTAACCG
Organism: Oscillospiraceae bacterium; assembly: GCA_015065165.1. Taxonomy (GTDB): domain Bacteria; phylum Bacillota; class Clostridia; order Oscillospirales; family CAG-382; genus Coliplasma. The sequence goes on from SVQU01000022.1 coordinate 3,474, forward strand.
TAACCTTGTAAAGCTCGCTTGCATTTTTGCCGTTGCCTAAAGGCATAACAACCTCTATCTCGCGAAGGTCGGTTGTGAAGGAAAGACCAACCCATCTTGCATCGCCGTAATAAGGCGAGGTCATATCGATATCTTTAGCAACAACGCCGTCGGTAAGCTTGGTGAAATTCGGGTCGGGCGCGCCGGCGGGAGGTTCTGCCGAAATAGTGTAAGAATTGCCCGAGGTAAGATTTTCATAGCTGTCCAATGCAGGTGCATCGAAATATCCGACCTCGCAGGCAAGCACTGCACATTCTTTAAGTGCTTCAACGGTGTCCTCTGGGAGGTCTGCGGTGTAGCTATTGCTGTTAATGTCAATGCCGAGGTATGTGATAGCCCATACTAATGCCGCCAAATAAGAGCCTTCCTTGGAGTGGTGGGCGTTGTCATCTGCATAAAGATTAATTTCGGGATATTTCAAATCGCAAATGAGATAAGCATCCGCAACGGGAGCAACCATATCGATGTTGAAGTCTTCCGCAAGCTGTGTATAGTTTTCGTGGTGAATTTTTGCGTGCACAAGACGTTCTTCTTGATTTGTTTCCGAAGCGTAACGCTTGTAAAGAACCGCGGTAGCGCCGTTTGCACGGATAAGAGGCATAAGTACGTCCATAGCGGGTTTAGACTGAGAATAAACCGCTTTGCCTGCATCCTGCAAAACAACGTAATCAAATTTCTTTTGATTTAAAAGATTTCTGATTTTAATACCGCACTCGTCGGTTGCATCTGCATAGTAGGACAAGTAAGAACTGCCCTTTGTGCAGTAGGTAACGTCAATTTCAATTCCTGCTGCTTGGGCAATGCCCTTGAATTTTATGGGAATACCGTTGAAATAGGTGGTACTGTTACCAACAAACATAAACTTCTTGGCATTTGCCGAGGGAGCTTTCGTGTTGTTGTATTCGATGGTTAGCTTGTTGGTGCTCTTGTTATAACTGCCGCGTACGTCATAGATAACCGACATTGTGGCATTATAAAGCATAGCGCCTTCCATTGCGGCGTTATAGCAATTTACAAGTCCCGTAGCGTTAGCGCCGAAGGCAACCATAAAACCGCCTGCGGGTACGTTAACGGTAAGCTGGGGCGAGCCTGTAACCGTGTCGCTGTTGGGAAAAATATTTTCGCCCGCTTCAATAAGCTTGCCCGAGGCATTGAATATAAACAACTTACTGTTTTTGAAAGCATAGTCGGAAGCCTTTATAACACGTGTTGTAGAGCCTGTGTTGGGGTAAACGTAAATGCTTCCGTGGGTTGAAGAAGGGGGAGTGGTATCAAACCCCGTAATTGTGTAGGTGTTGCTGTTGTCATAAGCGGAAACAGAAAAAGGAATTGCAGTTATCAACAAACTTGATAGCAACGCCGTAATCACCGCTAAAGCAACAAACTTTTTTGTTGTGCTCATTTGAAATATTCTCCTTTAATGATGAAATGTACACAAACGTATTATAACAAATTAACGCGATTCGGTCAATCGTCTTTTCCGTTAACTATGGGAGAAAAAATTTGTCTACATTATACAAATGCTCATTATTCGAAATATACTAAAATAATAAACGCGGTTGACAGTTTTAAGAAAAAAGTGTAATATGTAAAAAATAAAGTCGGAGCTTGCAAGATGAAAATCACCTGTCTTGTTGATAACGAAAGTTTAAACGATAATTTTAAATCCGAACACGGTTTGTCGCTGTATATTGAAACCGAAAATCGCAAAATTCTTTTCGATATGGGACAAACTACGCTTTTCAATGAAAATGCGCTACACTTGGGAATAGATTTGTCCCAAGTGGACTTGGCGGTTGTATCCCACGGTCATTACGACCACGGCGGTGGTTTAGAACACTTTTTGAAATTGAATAACAAAGCCACTGTTTACATACATAATCTTGCCTTTGGCGAATATTATAACGGCACGGAAAAATATATAGGCTTGAAGCCCTCGCTTTTGCCCGAAAAACGTTTTGTTTTCACAAACGGCGTTACAAAGATAGATAAAGGCTTGACTCTCTTTGATTTAAACCGAGATAGTGCTGATTTTTTCATTCAACCGCAGGGTTTAAACGAGAAAATAAACGGTGAATATATACCCGATAAATTTCTCCATGAACAATACTTACTTATCGAGGAAAACAGCAAGTCGGTTCTTATAAGCGGTTGCTCCCATAAGGGTATAGAGAATATAACCAACTTCTTTATGCCCGATGTTTTAATCGGCGGATTTCATTTTTCGAAAATGCCCTTGGATGAAAATTTAAAAATGCGCGCCCGACAGCTTTCCGAATACAATACAAAGTTTTATACCTGCCATTGTACGGGTAAAACGGTTTTTGATTTTATGAAAAATATCGCGAAAAACGTAGAATATTTATCCTGTGGGTCATCGATAGTTATATAGCGAATTCTTTTTAATGATTAGGAAAAAAGTATGAAAAAGAAATTAAGGTTTTCTTTCTCTACCACACAAATAATATTGCTTAGCTTCATTGCGGTGATATTCATAGGAAGTATCCTTCTTTATCTTCCAATCAGTACTGCGGAGGGTGTAACTGTTTCGTATATCGATGCGTTGTTTACGGCAACTACCGCAACCTGCGTTACGGGATTGGTAACTGTTACAACCGCAACTGCGTGGAGCTCCTTCGGCCAGGTTGTTATCCTTTTGCTTATTCAAATAGGAGGGCTGGGAGTCATAACGGTGGTTTCCGGATTTATGATAGCCCTTCATAAAAGGATGAACCTTTCCGACCGTTTGCTTATACAGGATGCTTTTAACCTGAATACTCTTGAGGGTATGAGTGATTTTATAAAAAAGGTTATTAAAGGCACTTTTATAGTTGAGGGAATCGGCGCATTACTGTATATGATAGTCTTCGTTCCCGAATTCGGCATAAAGGGCGTGTGGATATCTGTGTTCACGGCGATTTCTGCCTTTTGTAATGCGGGTATGGATATAATCGGCGAAAGTAGTCTTTATGGCTATGCAACCAACGGTATTGTTAATTTTGTAACGATGGCGCTGATTGTAATCGGTGGTCTCGGTTTTATAGTTTGGTGGGATTTCGCCCGAGTGTTTAAGGATTTCAAGCAGAAAAGGTTTAAATGTCTTTCTATGCTTACTTTACACAGCAAAATGGTGGTTTCTATGACCTCCGTTCTTATTTTGGCAGGCGCGGTTGCTTTTTTTGCTTTTGAATATAGCAATCCTCTTACAATGGGTGGATGCTCGCTGTTTGAAAAAATACAAATTTCACTGTTCCAATCCGTAACAACCCGAACCGCAGGCTTTGCTTCGGTTCCTCAGGCAAACCTTACAGATTCATCATCAATTGTTTCGCTTTTGCTTATGTTCATAGGCGGTTCGCCCGTAGGTACGGCAGGCGGCGTAAAAACAGTAACCATTGCAGTGCTGATTGCCGCAGCGGTTTCGACCTTTAAAAACCGAAACGAGGTTACTTTGTTTAACCGAAATATCGCCAAAGCTTCCGTGTATAAAGCGATTGCGGTAACGGTTATGTCATTTTCCATAATGTTTATTTCAACCGTTTTGCTTTCGGCGGTTACGGATGCTTCAATGTTAGACATTGTGTATGAAACGGCAAGCGCAACGGCAACGGTAGGCTTATCCCGCGACCTTACTCCCTTGTTGAATTTATGGGGCAAAATCATTATTATCGCAACTATGTATTTTGGTAGGGTAGGTCCGATTTCACTGGCAATAGCATTTAACGTAAAAGCGAAAAATCAAAACATAATTAAAAACCCCACAGAAGAAATAAGTGTGGGATAGAGAGGGAAATTATGAGTTCAAATAAAAGCTATGCAGTTTTTGGCTTGGGTAGATACGGTTTGTCTGTTGCAAAAGAATTGTTTAAAACCGGCGCAGAGGTTATTGCAGTTGATATATGCGAAGCCACAGTCAATTCTGCTGTTTCCGAATTACCCTTTTGTAAGTGTGCCGACGTTACCGATCCCGAGGTTATAAAACAACTGGGGATAGCTAACGTGGACGTTGTGATAATTGCAACGTCGGGGAATCTCGAAGCAAGCGTTATGTCCACAATGCTTTGTAAGGAGGCAGGGGTAAAGACGGTTATAGTTAAATGTGCAGATGAGATGCATCAAAAAATCCTGCTTCGTGTTGGCGCAGACCAGGTTGTTTTTCCCGAGAAAGAATCGGGCATACGCCTTGCAAAAAATCTGTTAAGCTCGGGTTTTGTAGATATAATCGAGCTTTCTGACGACGCATCTATGGTAGAGCTTGACGTAAGAAGCGATTGGGTAGGGAAGTCTTTGTTAGAGCTTAATCTGCGAAGAAAATATATGATGAACATCGTCGCTATCAGAACGTCTTCGGGCGTTACAACAAATATCGACCCCGAAGTGCCGCTTGCAAAGGAAATGAAACTGATAGTTATAGCTAACCCCTCTAAGTTGGCAAAATTGAAATAATTAAAAGTCCGTATTCCAAACGAATGCGGGCTTTTTTATGCCGAATAAACGACATTCCCCGTATTTGGGGAATAGACATTGGTTGGTAATAGGTTTATTATATATTAGATATTTTACAGTGGTAAAGTATCATAACAGTGTATGCGGCAAAATATCCGAAAAACGGTGTTGTATTTTGTTTTATCGGTTTTTGCGACAAAGATAAAAATATCGTTATTTTGGCGGAAAAATCCCGATTTTTCAAAGTCTACCGCCGGAAAGGCAGATTTCTTCATGAACACAAAAACATTATTTTACATCCTGAAACGTATTGGATTGGCAATTCTGACGGTTTGGGTTGTTATAACCGTTACCTTCTTTGCAATGCGCGCCGTTCCGGGCGGTCCGTTCTTGGGTGAAAAGGCAATTACCCCTGCGGCACAAGCTGCTTTGGAGGCAAAGTATGGCTTGGACAAGCCTTTGATGACACAGTATTTCACTTATCTCAAGGACGTGTTCACTGAATTTGACTTTGGCCCTTCTCTTAAACAACGCGGACGCGATGTAATCGATATTATCAAGGACGGTATGGCGGTTTCCGCAAAACTTGGCGTAATCGCTGCAAGCATCGCTTTGGTATCCGGCGTTGTTTTGGGTGCTGTAGCTGCACTCCGCAGAAATAAAATCATTGATAAAATCATTATGGTTATGACAACGGCATTTATTTCTATGCCTTCGTTCATTATGGGTACTTTGCTGTTGTTGGCTTTCGCTTCGGTTCTGCCGGCGCACGGCGAAACCTCGCAAGGTCTGATACTTCCCGTTATAACGCTTTCCTTGTCTCCTATGGCAAATATAACCCGTCTTACACGTTCCTCTATGCTTGACGTTTTAGGTCAGGATTATATCCGTACCGCAAGGGCGAAAGGCGTTTCTCAAGTTAAGATTATTTTCGGACACGCTCTTAAAAACTCTTTGATTCCCGTTATTACCTATTTTGGACCTATGTTGGCTTACATAGTTACCGGTTCGTTGGTTGTAGAACAGATTTTCGCTGTTCCCGGTATCGGACGTTATTTCGTAAGCTCCATCACAGGCCGTGATTATCCCTTAATTATGGGTACAACCATAATTCTCGCATCCCTGATAGTTGTTATGAACCTTATCAGTGATATTCTCTACAAAATCGTCGATCCCAGAATCAATCTGGAGTAAGGAGGAAGTGAAAAATGAAAAAGAATCCTTTTAGTCTCCAGGTAAACATGGATGATTTCCTTCCCGCTACTGCGGAAGAAAAGGAATATATGGTCAAAATGCGTCCTTCCACCACCTTTTTCAAAGACGGTGTAAAGCGCTTATTGAAAAATAAAATCGCTACCTTGAGTATGATAATTATTATTTTAATAACCTTGGCATCGATTTTAATTCCTATGTTTTGGCCATACAATTACGATGCTATGTTAGGTGTGCGTTTGGGTAAACCCGTAGATTCGTCATATAACAATCTTGCTCCCTTCCAATATGGTGAAACTGAACAAGCACGTATCGAGGCAGGGGAAAAGGTATTCCCTCATATTTTCGGCACCGACGCACAGGGACGTGATTACTTCATCCGTGTGGTTTACGGTACGAGAATTTCGCTTGCAGTCGGTTTCTTTGCCAGCCTTATCGTGCTTGTAATAGGTATGACGGTTGGTTCACTTGCAGGTTATTTGGGCGGTAAAGTCGACCTTGTAATTATGCGAATTGTCGATATCATTTATTCCTTGCCCGATATGCTTATGGTTATCCTTTTGGCATCTGTTACAAAGGTTGCGTTGGGCGAGGCTATAAAGGGTACCGTTCTTGAAAAATTGGGCGGTAATATGATTTCTTTGTTTATCGTATTTGCGCTCTTATATTGGGTAAGTATGGCTCGTCAGATTCGCGGTCAAATTTTGGCTTTAAAGGAACAGGAATATGTTCTTGCGGCTAAGTCTACAGGCGCAAAGGCAGGTTGGGTTATCAAAAAGCACTTGCTTCCCAACTGTATCAGCGTTGTGGTTATTTCCACCGCATTGCAGATTCCCAGCGCAATATTTACCGAAAGTTATTTGTCATTCCTCGGCTTGGGTGTAAATGCACCTATGCCTTCCTTGGGTTCCTTGGCATCCGAAGCACTAAACGGTGTTCAGTCTTATCCTTACCGTCTGCTTATACCTGCAGTTACCATTTCGCTTATAGTTCTTTCTTTGAACTTGTTCGGCGACGGTCTGCGCGATGCATTCGACCCCAAACTTAAGAATTAAGGAGGTAATAACCAATGGCAATGTTAGAAGTTAAAGACCTCCGCACGTCTTTCTTTACCCCTGCGGGTGAGGTGAAGGCGGTAAACGGTATTTCTTTCGAATTAGAACACGGTAAAGTTTTGGGTATAGTAGGGGAGTCCGGTTCGGGTAAATCGGTTACTGCTTATTCTATAATGCAGATTCTTGAAAAAACCGGTAAAATCGTTTCGGGTTCTATCAAATTCAACGGTCAAGAATTGGTCGGTGCAGGCGAAAAGGTTATGAAAACCATTCGCGGAAATAAGATATCTATTATTTTCCAAGACCCTATGACCTCCCTTAACCCCACTTATACAATCGGTCATCAGTTGATGGAGGCGATCCTCCTTCATACTAACCGCAATAAAAAAGAAGCGTACGACCGTGCGGTTGAAATGCTTCGTTTGGTTAACGTTAACGACCCCGAAAAGCGTATGAAGCAATATCCCTTCGAATTTTCTGGAGGTATGCGTCAGCGCGTTATGATCGCAATGGCTTTGGCTTGTGAACCTGACGTGTTAATTGCTGATGAACCTACAACCGCGTTGGACGTTACCATTCAGGCGCAGATTTTGGAGCTTATGCAGTCCCTCCAAAAGGAACTGGGGATGGCTATTATAATGATAACCCACGATTTGGGTGTTGTAGCTCAGCTTTGCGATGAGGTTATCGTTATGTATGCAGGCTCTATCTGTGAGCAGGGCACTGCAGATGAAATTTTCTATAATCCCAAGCACGAATATACAAAAGGTCTTATTCGTTCTATTCCTACCGTAAATAACGACGATGAGAAGCTTCAGCCTATTACGGGTACTCCCATCGACCTTTTGAATATGCCTGCGGGCTGTCCCTTTGCACCCCGTTGCGATGCTGCTATGAAGATATGCTTGCGTGAACGCTGCCAACCCATTGATATTAACAGCGACCACCGCGCGGCATGTTGGATGAACGTTAAAGAAGAGGCAGAAAAGGAAGGCGGTGTTTCTGAATGAGCGATGTAAAGAATCTTGTTGAGGTAAAGAACCTAAAGGAATATTTCAACATAAACACCGGCGTTTTTTCTTCCAAGCCCTTAAAAGCAGTTGATGACGTTTCTTTCTCTATTAAGAAAGGCGAAACCTTGGGTTTGGTAGGTGAATCCGGTTGTGGTAAAACCACAGTCGGCAGAACTCTTCTCCATTTGTATAAACCCACCGCGGGTGAAATTTGGTTCGACGGTAAAAAGATAGAAACTCCTGCCGATATTCTTGAATATCGTAAGAAAACAGCAATGGTTTTCCAGGACCCGTATTCTTCTTTGAACCCCCGTATGACGGTTTCGGATATCATTGCCGAACCTTTGGACGTTCACAAGATGTATAACGATAAAAACGAACGTCAGGAAAAGGTTTTGGACCTTATGGCGAAGGTTGGCTTGAACTCCGAGCACGCAAGCCGTTATGCCCACGAATTTTCGGGCGGTCAGCGTCAGCGTATCGGTATTGCCCGCGCGTTGTCTATGAATCCCGAATTCGTTGTCTGCGACGAACCTGTTTCGGCGCTCGACGTTTCCATTCAGGCTCAGGTAATCAATATGTTTGATGAATTGCAGGAGCAAATGAATCTTACCTATTTGTTTATCGCCCACGACCTTTTGGTTGTACGCCACATTTCCGACAGAATTGCGGTTATGTATCTCGGTAAAATGGTTGAATTGGCTGACGCAAAGGAAATTTACGACCATCCTCTTCATCCTTATACCAAATGTCTAATGTCGGCAGTTCCGTTGCCCGACCCTAAGAGAGCAAGAGAAAACAAGCGTATTGTTCTTTCCGGCAGTATTCCCAGTCCTCTTAACGCTCCCTCGGGTTGTCCCTTCAGAACTCGTTGTCCCTATGCGACAGAGGCTTGTGCCGAATCTATGCCCGAGTTCAAAGAGGTTTCCTCAGGACATTTTGTGGCTTGCCATAATATGGATAAAATTAATTAATCAAGTTGTATTCATATTTGCCGAAACAGGTGTGCCGTACCGAGTTCGGTAAATTTGAAATAAAAAAATTCATGAAAGGGTTATTAAAAATGAAAAAGCTACTTTCGATTATTCTTGTTGTGTTCATGCTTTTCTCCTTGGTTGCTTGTTCAGGCACCCAGAACGAAAGCAAAGAAATGACTCCCGAAGAAAAAGCTAAGGCAGAAGCAGAAATCCGCTATGCTATCGGCTTGTTGTTCGACCGTAACTATATCGTAAACGATATTGCACAGGGCGGACAGGTTCCCGCATCCTCCTTCGTAGCAATGGGTATGACCGATGCTGACGGTTCCGAATTCTATAAGAATTCCGGCACCAGCGACAAATTCGACGGTTACTATAACGTTGCTGTTGAAGCTTTCGAAGCAAACGTTGCAGAAGCAATGGAAATCCTTAAGAAATACTATGAAGTAGACGCAAACGGTAAATTGGTTGGTTTCCCCACACTTACTTACCTTTACAACACTTCCGATTCTCACAAGGCTATCGGTGAATACCTTGCAAGTGCATTGTCCACCATCGGTATCACTATGAACCTTGAAAACCAGGAATGGAACACCTTCCTTAACACCCGTAAAGAAGGCGATTATTCTATCGCACGTAACGGTTGGGTTGCAGACTTCAACGATCCTATCTGCTTCTTGGATATGTGGACCAGCGAATCCGGTAACAACGACGTTCAGTTCGGTAAGGACGCTCACAAGGACGTTGCTATCTACAACCTCGACCTCACCAAATACGGCTATGACGTAAAGGTTGAAAACGGCACTTGGGCACAGACCTATGATGTTCTTATTTCTAAGATTAAGTCCTGCACTAACGATGAAAACCGTTATGCTATGATGCACGTTGCTGAAGATATGCTTATGAGCACCGGCGCAATCGTTCCTTTGTACTTCTATACCGACCTTTATATGTGTGATGATTCCGTTAAGGGCTTCTTCACCAATCCTCTCGGTTACAAGTACTTCCACAAGACCACTGTTGATGGCGCAGGCGATAGCATCAGCGTATGCGTTGGTTCCGAACCCGACTCTATCGACCCCGCACTCAACTCTGCTGTTGACGGCGCTATCCTTCTCAGCCACCTCTTCTCCGGTTTGGCTAAATGGGATCAGGATGAAAGCGGCAAGCTCGTTATCACTCCCGATTGCGCTGCAGAACTTCCCGAAGGTGTTCTTAACGAAGACGGCACCGTAACCTACACCTACACCTTGAAGGACGGCCTTAAGTGGTCCGACGGTCAGGCTCTTACCGCTAAAGACTTCGAATTCGCTTGGAAGCGTGCTGCTTCTGCAGAACTCGGCGCTGACTACGGCTATATGTTCGAATGCATCAAGGGCTACGGCACTGAAAATAAAGACGATCTCGCTGTTGAAGCAGTTGACGATAAGACTCTTACCGTAACTCTCAACAACGCTATCGCATACTGGAACGAACTTCTTGCGTTCCCCACCTATTTCCCCGTACGTGAAGACGTTGTTGCTAACGAAGGTTGGGCAACCGATGCTGCTACCTATGTTTCCAACGGTGCGTATTCTATGACCGAATGGACTCATAACTCTGTTATCACTCTTACCAAGAATGAAAACTATCAGGGTGCGGCAAACGTTACCATGAACGAAATTAAGTTCTACCTCTCCGACGACTCCAACAACATGCTCACCAACTTCCAGAACGGCACTTGGAAGTTGATCGACGATGTTCCCACCAACGAAATTGCTAACCTCAAGAAAGCTTATGCTAACGAATTCGTAATTGCAGGTCAGATCGGTACCTACTACGTTTGCTGGAACATTAACGAACCTTTGTTGCCTTAATTCTTAAAGCAATAGAGAAATAATTAAATAGCAAACAACCCCCTGTTTCCGGAAGGAAGCAGGGGGTGTGCTTTTTTCTATTGACATATACGTGTAAATCAGTATAATAATTATATCAAATTTAAAGGATGTGTCGCTATGAAAAAAGGCGTTTTGCTTTACACCTGTTACAACAGCTATAACAACACAAAATATTACGTTCCCACTGATAACGAGCTTAAATCTCTTTTGAATACTACCGATGAGATCTTGTTTATTCCTATTGTTACGTATAACCGCTTCACCGATAAAAACGGTAACGATTATACCGTTATGTCCAAAGATGTTGTGGATTCTTTAACCCCCGATATGGTTGGAGATCCCACCCGTTACGAAACAATAAAGTCGGAATATCACGCTACGGCTGCACCTCGTATTGCTGCGAATTATCATATAAAAGATTATATAAACGATGCCAACGCTATGGCAGAACGTATTGTTGCAATTAATCCCGATGCAAAGCTTTGGTTTTCGGTTCCTTCTGCAGAAAGCCTTCACGCCTTGACACATCTTTATGCAGATGCTTGGGCTGATACTGTTGAATTAGTGAAAAATACTGTGTCCGAAGCCATCTGGAATAATAACGTTAAGGGCGTTTATTACGCAGGTGAGGATATAGTTACTTCGGGTTATACCAAGTTCGATACCTCTGTTCCCGAAAAGGATTTTGATAATCCTATCGTATATTCAATGCGTAAGGTTTCCGAAAAGGTGCACAGCTTCGGCAAGGAAATGCTTTGGATTCCTTACTATCACGAAGCCGCTTCTTCCTCGGATAACCTTGGTTACGTTGCAAATCTTACCGATATTTTCGATACCGTAATCATTCAACCCTCGTTTTTCTTCAATGCGGCTCGCGTTGATGAAATCGGCATCATAAGCAATTGTGTGAGAAAACAGGCGGTTGTGGATATCAATGGAGAAATTATCGGAGGTAAGAAGGTTTCCAAAACCGAAATCGGATTTGAAATGGAGATTGATTCTCAATTTTTCGATAAAGAGGGTTACCCCGAAAGATATTATGCCTACGAAAACGGCTTTGGCGAATTTGTGGGTAAATATCCCACCGCATATTATGCGGGTGCTCCCGAAACAGTGCTTAAACTAACCGACTTGATGTCTAAGTTCTTTAACAAAAACAACTAATAACGAAAAAACCACCCATTGCGGGTGGTTTTTCTTTGTATCATTAGAGATTTATTTATTTAAAATATGTTCTATAATTGCCTGTCTGACCTTCCAGGCTTCTTGATATTCCGAGCATTGCGTTGCCAAAACGGCGTTTTCATCGGGGAGAACAACAGAATATTGGCAATAAGCGCCATCAAATCTGAATGCGCCCGAGTGGTTCTCTAATGTCCAAAGCTGATAACCGTAACCTTTGGACCAATCGCCATCCCAATCTGTGTCAATTTGCTTTTGGGTGGCAAGGTTAACCCAGTTTTCCGAAACGATTTGTTCGCCGTTCCATTTGCCCTTGTTGAGATAAAGAACACCCAACTTCATCATATCAATCACGTCGAGATAAAGCCCGCTTCCGCCAAAGGGTGTGCCCTTGGGGTCGGTTTCCCAAACAGGGTAAACAATACCTAATTTCGAGAAAATCTTATCGTAACAATAAATCATAAGGGGCTCACCCACGGCACGCTCTATCATACAAGCAATCATATGAGAATCGGCATTGGAATAGCAGAATTTCGTGCCCGGCTCGTTAACCAAAGGCTTCGACAGCAGATACTTCATATAATCTGGATAAGCCACGCCCTTGCGCCTCTCATCCTGCATAATAAAACCACTGCCGAACCCCGAACTCATTTTCAAAAAATGCTCTAAATTAAGGGCTTTAACTCTTTCGTCGGTTATAATTGATTCGTATTCCGGGAATAAATCTAAAATCCTTGTGTCTAAACTAAGCTTGCCCTCGTCAATAGCAATACCTGCGGCAGTAGCCACAAAGCTTTTTGTTTGGGAATGTATTGCTCTTTCGTTGGGCGGGATAAAACGGTGTTCCAACACGTATTCGCCGTTTTGAAATAATACAACAGCTTCAACGCCCGAATCCCCATTTTTCAAAGCATCTATTAAGGCTTGTACTTTTTCCTTCATAATAAACCTCCGAATAAAACAGATGTGTAAATTTTATTCCTTTTATTCTTGAATGTCAATAGCACTTGCAAAAACAGAAAATAAGTAATATAATATATCCAATAAAAATAACGAGGTATAAATATGACACCGAGAGATTACGTAATTGTGAAAATAGAAGGGGAGTATGCGTATCTCCGCGAAATTGATGCAAACAACGCCGATGATATATTCATCGCCCTCGCTTTGCTCCCTATGGGTGTAGACGTGGGCACAAAACTACATTATGAAATGCTGGAATATACGGTTATAGAATAACGATTTTATAAAACTTATAAAAACCTACGGCTTTTACACCGTAGGTTTTCTTATTAATCAAAATATCCTTTGTATTCAACCGAATATCGTCCGTTGGGAAATAAATAACGGTAGAGGTCTATAAAATAATCGTCGGTCATACTTGCTATATAATCCACAACGATTCTGTTCGGTTCGCTTTGTTCGTATGGCGTTGTCCTTATGTAATGCGCTTTGTTTACATAGTCGATGTGGTGTCTAAAAATCGGTGAGCTTTTGTCGCCATTTATAAGGTCATCAAGCAATTTTTCGTAGATTTCATACATCATCGGTCGGATAACCTCAGATAAAACGGTTTTAACCTCTTTTGTCTTGTATATCATAGAATAATTGTCGGCTTTTGCTTGCTTTAGTGCCTGAAAATGGTCATCATCCATTTTGATATAAGGCTTGCCATAGCTGTTTTCAACAATGTTAACCGTTAGGTTTCTAATCATTTCTGCGTTGTGTTTTCCGATAGCACCGTTATCAAACTTGTCTGCGTCGGCAATCTTCGTTTTTTCTGCATCCTGCCTGTCTTTTCCCAAATATGCTATTATATCCGAAATTCGAACAACACAGCCCTCGAGAGTGCAGGGGATAAGCTTTTTTACGTTGTCTTTTTGGATATAACATTCCTCAATAAGCTTGTCGAATTCCTCAAAGCTGCCTAAAGGCTTTGGGTGATATTCCGAAAGCTCCATCTCGCCGTCATGAGATGCAATTCCGTTAAGGGTTTGCAAGCTTATATTATATGGAAAAATGCCGTCCAAAACACGAACCGAATGTATATTATGGCTGAAATGCCGACCTGCGTGGGAGTAATAAAGCTCGTCAAGAAATTCCTCGCCCGCATGCCCAAAGGGTGTGTGCCCGATGTCGTGTCCCAAAGCAATTGCTTCGATAAGGTCGAGGTTTAAGGATAATGCCTTTCCGATGGTTCTTGCAATTCTCGAAACAAGCTGTACGTGTAGACCTCGCCTTGTTATATCGTCGTTTTTGTAAAGTGAAAACACCTGAGTCTTGTCGGCATATCTGTTGTAATAAGGACAGTGCATTATTTTGTCAATGTCCCTGATAAAAGCCGTTCGTAAAACCGTTGCATTGTCGCGGTTTAAATCCCTGCGCAATACGTGATTTTCGTCAAAAGCAGTTTTGGGCAGTTTGCCCGAAGCTCTGTCGGATTCTATTTGGTCGGACAATTCCTTTGAAAGATATTTATAAGCCATATTCAACACCTCACGATGGAAAAATTATAACACAAAAACTGCGCTTTGTATATATTTGGTACCGAATTTTCTTGATTTTTTCTTTTTGATGTGTTAAACTGCCACTGTGAAAAATATGGCTAAGGAGAATGATATGAAAAATAAGCTTTCCTGGCAAGCGATTAAGTTTTTCTGGTTTTCGGTTTCTGCGGGCGTGATACAAGCCGTGTCCTTCGCCTTGCTAAACGAAACCCTAAATATTAATTATTGGGTATCGTATATTATCGCTCTTACGCTTTCTGTTTTATGGAACTTTACTCTCAATCGCCGTTATACCTTTAAATCAAGTGCTAATATTCCCGTTGCCATGGCAAAGGTTTTTGGATTCTACCTTGTGTTTACTCCTGTTTCGGCTTATTTGGGAGAAATGGCAGAGCAATCGGGTGTAAATGAATATATCGTTCTTGCCGTTACAATGCTTTGTAATTTGGTGTTGGAATTCTTGTTCTGTAAGCTTGTGGTGTACAGAAATCAAGAAGATACTCTTAATAATTTATAAAATACACTATTCCTTGGAGGATTTATAATATGAAAAAAATACGTATAGGTATTTTCGGATACGGCAACCTCGGCAGAGGTGTTGAATCGGCAATCCGTCAAAACGAAGATATGGAGCTTGTTGCGGTATTTACCCGCAGACCTCCCGAAACCGTTAGAATTAATACAGAAGGCGTGGAAGTGTGCCACGTTGACAACGTTTTGAATTTCGTGGATAAAATCGACGTTATGATACTTTGCGGAGGCAGCGCAACCGATTTGCCTACGCAAACCCCCGATTTGGTTAAATATTTCAACGTGGTAGACAGCTTTGACACCCACGCCCGTATACCCGAGCATTTCGCGAACGTTGATAAAGAGGGTAAAGAAGGTAAACATTTGGGTATAATTTCCTGCGGATGGGACCCCGGTATGTTCTCTCTTAACCGTCTTTACGCTTCTGCAATCCTTCCCGATGGAAAGGATTATACCTTCTGGGGTAAGGGCGTTTCTCAAGGCCATTCGGATGCCATAAGACGCATCGAAGGAGTTGTTGATGCAAAGCAGTATACAATTCCCGTAGAATCTGCTCTTGAAGCGGTAAGAAGCGGTTCTAATCCCGAGCTTACAACAAGAGAAAAGCACACCCGCGAATGCTTTGTGGTTGCAGCAGAAGGTGCAGATTTGGCTCGTATTGAAAACGAAATCAAGACAATGCCCAATTATTTTGCAGATTATGATACAACCGTGCATTTCATTTCTAAAGAAGAATTGATTGCAAATCACAGCGGTATCCCTCACGGCGGATTTGTTATCCGAAGCGGCAAAACAGGCTTCAACGGCGAGCATAATCATATAATCGAATATAGCCTTAAATTGGATTCCAACCCCGAGTTTACCTCCAGCGTTATTGTTGCAAGTGCCCGCGCTGTTTTCCGTATGTATAACGAGGGAAAAACGGGATGTGTAACTATGTTCGACGTTCCTCCTGCATACCTCAGCAGCAAATCGGCAGAAGAACTTAGAAAAACAATGCTGTAAAATAGTAAAAGATTTATGACATTTCGAATAAAAGTTTGTTGCTTTTGTTCGAAATGTCATATTGACAATATGGCGTCTGGTGTGGTATAATCTTTTGAAATAAGCAGACGGCTTTTAAATAAAAGAGGTAGTTATGGCAACATTGGGAAAATACAAAATCATTCAGTCTCAAAATCATCCCGATTTTGTTTGTTCCAAGGGTGTTTTGTCCTCTTTGGGCGGTTTGCTTTCCAATGAGAAAGAATATTTTATATTTCCCGGTTTTTGCGATGTGCACGTGCATTTTCGTGAACCGGGTTTTTCTTATAAAGAAACGGTAAAAAGCGGTTCTGCTTGTGCCGCCCGCGGCGGATATACCGCGGTGTGCACTATGCCGAACCTAAACCCCGTTCCCGACAGTTACGAAAATTTAAAACAACAGCTTGATATTATCGAGAAAGATTCGGTTATAAACGTATATCCCTATGCTTCCATTACCGTTAATCAAGCGGGCAACCAACTTGCAGATATGGATGCTATGTCAAAGGACGCTATCGGTTTTTCCGATGACGGCAGGGGAGTTCAGTCCGAAGAAATGATGCGCGCCGCAATGATAAAGGCGAAATCGCTGGGCAAAATGATTGTTGCCCATTGTGAAGTAAACGAGCTTTTAAAGGGCGGTTACATTCACGATGGTGAATATGCGAAAGCGCATAACCACCGCGGTATTTGCTCTGCCAGCGAATATGAGCAAATTATTCGTGATATAAAGCTTGTTAAAGAAATCGGTTGTAAATACCACGTGTGTCATATATCTACAAAAGAGAGCGTAGCGGCAATCCGTCAAGCGAAAAAAGAGGGTGTGGATATCACCTGCGAAACAGCGCCTCATTATCTCGTTCTTGACGATGGAGATTTGCAGGAGGACGGCAGATTTAAAATGAATCCGCCCCTTCGTTCCGCAGAGGATAGGCAGGCGCTTATCGAGGGCATACTTGACGGCACGATAGATATGATAGCTACCGACCATGCGCCCCATTCGGCTGAGGAAAAATCCAAAGGTCTTGAAAAAAGCGCTTTCGGTATCGTTGGGTTAGAAACGGCGTTCCCTGTGTTGTATACCAAGCTTGTTAAAACAGGAATTCTCACCTTGGAAAAGGTTGTGGAACTGTTGTGTATAAATCCTCGTAAGCGTTTCGGTATTCCCCTTGGTGATGACGTTACAGTTTGGGATTTGGAAACCGAATTTACGGTTGACCCTGAGGAGTTTTTATCCCAAGGCAAAGCCACCCCATTTCTTGGTGAAAATCTTTTCGGCAGATGTGTTATGACAATCTGTAACGGAAATACAGTTTATAAAGCAGATGTTTAAGTTATATATTGGAGGTTCAAAAAATGGCAAAGCGTACAGACATTAAAAAGATACTCATAATCGGTTCGGGCCCTATCGTTATCGGTCAGGCGGCAGAATTTGACTATGCGGGCACTCAGGCTTGTCTTGCTCTTAAAGAGGAAGGCTACGAGGTTGTTCTTTGTAACTCTAACCCCGCAACTATTATGACAGATACCACTATCGCGGATAAGGTATATATGGAACCCCTTACCTTGGAATACATCGCGAAGATTCTTCGTTATGAACGTCCCGATGCAATTCTTCCCGGTATAGGCGGTCAGACAGGTCTTAACCTTGCGATGCAGTTGGAGAAAAAGGGTGTTCTTCGCGAATGTAACGTTGAACTTCTCGGTACAAGCAGTGAAAGTATCGAAAGAGCAGAGGACAGAGAACTCTTTAAAGAGCTTTGTCAGTCTATCGGCGAGCCTACCATTCCCTCTGAAATTACTTACAGCATAGAAGAAGCAAAAAAAGCAGCCGCAGAAATCGGCTATCCCGTTGTTTTGCGTCCTGCGTTTACTCTCGGCGGTACAGGCGGCGGCTTCGCTTATAACGAAGAAGAGCTTGTTGAAATCGGTCTTAACGCATTTAAGCTTTCTCCTGTTCATCAGGTTCTTATCGAAAAAAGCGTTAAAGGCTATAAAGAAATCGAATTTGAGGTTATGCGCGACTCTAATGACCACGCAATAACCATTTGCGGTATGGAAAACGTAGACCCCGTTGGTGTTCATACCGGCGACTCTGTGGTTGTAGCACCCATTATGACGCTTAACGACCACGACCTTAAAATGCTTAACGACAGCGCAATCAAGATAATTCGTGAGCTTAAAATTGAAGGCGGTTGTAATGTTCAGTTCGCTCTCGACCCCAATTCCAGCCAGTATTATCTTATCGAGGTTAACCCCCGCGTTTCCCGTTCCAGTGCTCTCGCGTCTAAAGCAAGCGGATATCCTATTGCACGTGTAACAGCTAAAATTGCCGTTGGTATGGCACTTGAAGATATTGTCATCGCTAATACTACCGCGGCGTTCGAACCTGTTCTCGATTATATTATCGCAAAGCTTCCTCGTTTTCCTTTTGATAAATTTGCTACCGCGCCTAATACCTTGGGCACACAGATGAAAGCAACCGGCGAGATTATGAGCATAGGCTCTAACCTTGAAGAATGCTTCCTTAAAGCGGTTCGTTCCTTGGAAACGGGTGCCGACCACTATCAGCTTCCTAAGTTTGCAAATATGGAAACTGCAAATATTCTTGAATATATTAAAGAATTCAAGGATGACAATATTTTCGCTGTTTGCGAGCTTTTGCGCCGTAATGTTTCTATTGATGACATATTTGAAATAACAAGAATCACACGTTACTTCCTTGAAGCCTTTGCGAATATTGTCGCAATGGAAGAAAAGCTCAAGGCTAACGTTGGAGATTTGGCTGTTCTTGCGGAGGCTAAAAAATTAGGCTTCTGCGATAAGATTATTGCTAAATACTGGGGCAAAACCGAATTGGATATTTTCACTATCAGAAAAGAAAATTCCATGTTCCCCATATACCGTATGGTTGATACCTGCCACACCGGTGCATATATCCCTTATTTCTATTCTTCCTACACCGGCGAAAATGCTTCGGTTCTTACCGATAAAGAAAAGATCGTTGTTTTGGGCGCAGGTCCTATACGTATCGGTCAGGGTGTAGAATTCGACTATTCCACCGTTCACGCCGTAACAACCATTAAAAATTCCGGTTACGAGGCTATTATTATCAACAATAACCCCGAAACCGTTTCTACCGACTATACCACTGCAGATAAGCTTTATTTCGAACCTCTTACTCCCGAAGACGTTATGAATATCATCGAATTTGAAAAGCCTATCGGCGTTATCGCTTCCTTGGGCGGTCAGACTGCGATTAACCTTGCAGAGCCTCTTATGAAGCGCGGTGTTAAAATTATCGGTACCGATTGCGAAGCAATCGACCGCGCAGAAAACCGCGACAGTTTTGAAAATCTTTTAAGCTCTCTCGGAATTCCTCAGCCTAAGGGTAAGGCTGTTACAAATATCGAGGATGGTATTGCCGCTGCTGCAGAAATCGGCTATCCTGTTTTGGTTCGCCCCAGCTTCGTTCTTGGCGGCAGAGCAATGCAGATAGTTGCTAATGAAACTCAGCTTCGCCGTTACCTCCGTACTGCAGTTGAAATTGACGAAGATAAGCCCGTTCTTGTAGATAAATATATCGAAGGCAAGGAAGTTGAAGTTGATGCAATCTGCGACGGCAGAGACGTATTTGTCCCCGGTATTATGGAGCTTGTAGAGCGTACCGGTGTTCACTCGGGCGACTCTATCAGCGTGTATCCCGCGTTCAGTATTTCCGACAAGGTGAAGGGCATTATTCTTCAATATGCCAAGAAGCTTGGTTTGGGCGTGGGCATCGTTGGTCTGTATAACATTCAGTTTATCGTAGATAAAGACGAAAACGTATACATCATCGAAGTTAACCCCCGTTCTTCTCGAACTGTACCTTTCCTTTCTAAGGCAACCGGATATAGCCTTGCAGATATTGCAACCGAGGTTATCCTTGGTAAGAGCCTTAAGGAACAGGGTATATTCGATATTTATCCCACCGAAAAGAACCGTTGGTACGTAAAGGTTCCCGTGTTCTCCTTTAATAAAATCCGCGGTCTCGATGCATATCTTTCTCCCGAAATGAAATCTACCGGCGAAGCTATCGGTTATGACGATAAGCTTAACCGTGCACTTTACAAAGCACTTCAGGCTTCGGGTATGCATTTGCAGAATTACGGCACCGTATTTGCCACTGTTGCCGATAAGGATAAAGAAGAAGCATTGCCTTTGATTCGCCGCTTCTATAACCTCGGCTTTAACATTCAAGCAACCGAAGGTACCGCGAAGTTCTTAAAGAGCAACGGTATCCGTACACACGTTTTGAAGAAGATAAACCAAGACAGCAACGAAATTCCCGATGCTATCCGTCAGGGACATATCGCTTACGTAATTAATACCCGCGATATCAATTCTCCCGACCAAGCCAGCGACGGTTATGAAATTCGTCGTCTCGCTACCGAGAATAACGTTACCATTTTCACAGCGTTGGATACTGTTAGAGTTCTTCTTGACGTACTTGAAGAAACCACTCTTACAATTTCCACAATAGATGCATAAATAAAGATACAGACAAGGCATTTCGTCTTGTCTGTAACTGTAACAATAAATAAAAACATAAAGGCGGTAATTATGAAACAATCGCTTTTCGAAATAGCCGAAAATATAAAACTAACAGATTCTATAATGAAAATGCGCCTTGTGGGCGACACCTCTGCTATTACTGCACCGGGTACTTTCGTTAATATAAAGTTAGACGGTTTGTTTTTAAGACGTCCTATTTCTGTTAACGATTACGATGACAACTCGTTGACCATTATATACAAAATAGTGGGTAAGGGGACTGAACAGCTTTCTAAGATGCAATCGGGCACGTTGGATATACTTACAGGCCTTGGCAACGGATATGATACGTCTCTTTCGGGAAATAAGCCCTTGCTTATAGGTGGCGGTGTAGGTGTGCCTCCCTTGTATAACCTTGCTAAAAAGTTAATCGCAGAAGGCAAGGACGTTTCGGTAATTCTTGGTTTTAATACCAAGTCCGAAGTCTTTTACGAAGAAGAATTTAGGGCTTTGGGTTGCACCGTTGGCGTAACAACCGTAGATGGTTCTTACGGCGTAAAGGGCTTTGTAACTGCACTAATGGATAGGGAATATACTTATACCTATTCCTGCGGACCTGAACCTATGTTAAAGGCTATATACAATGCTTCGAAAACCTCGGGACAATACAGCTTTGAAGAACGTATGGGCTGTGGTTTTGGTGCATGTATGGGATGTTCCTGCAAAACCATAACGGGATATAAACGTATATGCAAGGAAGGCCCTGTTCTTGTGAAGGAGGAAATATTATGGGAAAAATGAACGTTGACCTTTGCGGAATAACTCTTGACAATCCCGTAATCCCCGCAAGCGGTACCTTTGGATACGGATATGAGTTCGCCGAGCTTTACGATATAAACGTTTTGGGTACCTTTTCTTTCAAGGGTACTACTAAAGACCCTCGCTTCGGAAATCCGACACCTCGTATTGCCGAATGCTCATCGGGTATGATTAATGCAGTAGGCTTGCAAAATCCCGGTGTAGAAAAGGTTATTTCCGAAGAGTTGCCCAAGCTAAAAAAATGCTTCAACAAAAAGGTAATGGCAAACGTAAGCGGTTTTTCTGTAGAGGATTATGCTTATACTTGCGAAAAGCTTGATGCTTGCGAGCAGGTAGGATGGTTGGAAGTAAACGTAAGCTGTCCCAACGTTCACGGCGGGGGGATGAGCTTTGGTACCGACCCTTCTGCTGCTGCAGAGGTTACTCGCGCGGTGAAAAAGGTTACTACAAAACCTGTTATCGTTAAGCTTTCGCCTAACGTAACCGACATAGTGTCTATCGCAAAGGCTTGCGAAGATGCAGGTGCAGACGGTATCAGCCTTATAAATACAATGCTTGGTATGCGAATCGACCTGAGAACACGTAAGCCCGTTATTGCAAACAAAATGGGCGGTTTCTCGGGCAAAGCGATTTTCCCCGTAGCGGTAAGAATGGTATATCAGGTTGCCAATGCCGTTTCGGTTCCCGTTATAGGTATGGGCGGCGTAAGCTGTGCAGAGGACGTTGTGGAAATGATGCTTGCAGGTGCAACTGCCGTCGAGGTTGGCGCTGCTAACTTAGTAGACCCCTTTGTATGCAAAAACATTGTTGAAGAACTTCCCAAAGTTATGGAGAAATATAAAATAGAAAACCTAAAGGATATAATAGGAGGAGTAAACTAATGGGTAAAGACGTAATTGTTGCTTGTGATTTTTCAAGTGCGGAACAGACATTTGCATTTCTTGATAAGTTCACCGGCAAAAAACCTTTTGTGAAAATCGGTATGGAGTTGTTTTATGCCGAGGGACCTTCCATTGTTCGTGAAATTAAGGCAAGAGGGCATAAGATATTCCTTGACCTTAAGCTTCACGATATACCCAACACCGTAAAAAAATCCATGGCAGTGCTTTCTCGCTTGGATGTGGATATGTGTAACCTTCACGCAGGCGGTACTTGTCGTATGATGACTGCGGCTTTGGAGGGCTTAACCCGTCCTGACGGTACTCGTCCTATTCTTATCGCTGTTACACAGCTTACTTCTACCGATCAAGAAAGCATGGAAAATGATCTTCTTATTAAAGAACCTATCGATAAGGTTGTTATGCACTATGCTCTCAACGCGAAGAACAGCGGACTCGATGGCGTTGTTTGTTCGCCTTTGGAAGCGGGCAAGGTTCACGACGTGTGCGGTACCGATTTTGTAACCGTAACCCCCGGTGTTCGTTTTGCCGATGGTGATATCGGCGACCAAAAGCGTGTTATGACACCTGCGGAAGCAAAGAAAATCGGTTCTGACTATATCGTTGTAGGCAGACCTATTACCGCAGCAGAGGACCCTGTGGCGGCTTACGAACGTTGCGTTGCAGAATTTGTTGATTAAGGAGATTTAAAATGGAAGCATATAAGAGAGAGTTTATACAGTTTCTTCAAAGCGCAGGTGTGCTTAAATTCGGCGATTTCACTGCAAAAAGCGGAAGAAAAATCCCTTACTTTATAAACGCAGGTGAAATTAAAACAGGCGAACAGATTGCAAAGCTTGGAGAATTTTACGCTCGCGCATATTTTGAAAAAATCGGCGAAAAGAAAACCGTTTTGTACGGCCCTGCATATAAGGGTATCTCCATTGCCGTTTCTGCCGCTGTTGCTTTGGCAAAAAACGGTTTGGATGTTCCTTTCTTCTTCAACCGCAAAGAGGTTAAGGACCACGGTGAAGGCGGTGTATTCGTAGGCTACGTGCCTAAGGCCGGAGAAGAAATCGTTATCGTTGAAGACGTTATCACCGCGGGTACTGCAATTCGCGAAAGTATGGAAATACTTTCTCATCTCGAAGGCGTTAAGGTTGCCGCTACCTTTGTAATGGTTGACCGCAAAGAAAAGGGCAAGACCGATAAATCCGCAATGGCAGAAGTTGGCGAAGAATTCGGTTTCCCTGTATATTCGGTTGTGGACGTTTATGATATAATCGAATATCTTGAAGAAGATTCTGCAAATGCAGAAAACGTTGAAAGAATTAAAAATTATCTTGCAATTAACGGTGCAAAAATATGAGAAGTGTAATTGACATTCTTGATTTATCTGTTGAGGAAATAGACGAGCTTATCGCAACCGCTTGCGATATGATTGCTAATCCTAAAAAGTATTCCGAGCTTTGCCGCGGTAAAAAAATCGCCACCTTGTTTTTCGAGCCGTCAACAAGAACACGTTTGAGCTTTGAATCAGCAATGTACGAATTGGGCGGTAACGTTATCGGCTTTTCGGATGCAAAGAACACCTCTATTTCCAAAGGTGAAACCGTTGCGGATACCGCAAGGATGATAAGTTGTTATGCAGATATAATCGCGATGCGTCATCCCTTGGAGGGTGCGCCTCTTGTTGCATCCTTGAATGCGTCGATACCTGTTATCAACGCGGGTGATGGGGGACACGCGCATCCCACACAAACTTTGGCTGACCTTTTAACCATATACCGCGAAAAAGGTCGTTTTAATAACCTGACCGTTGGTTTTTGCGGCGACTTGAAATACGGAAGACCTGTTCATTCTTTGATACACGCTCTTTCCAGATATATGGGTATAAAAATCGTTCTTATTGCGCCCGACGAGCTTGTGCTTCCCGATTATATCAAAAAGGAAGTTATCGAAAAACATGGCATTCCTTACGTTGAAACCGATTGCTTGGAAGACGTACTTCCCGAGCTTGATATTCTTTATATGACACGTGTTCAGGGTGAACGTTTCGATGACCAAGCCGAATACGAACGTTTGAAGGATTGCTACGTTCTTAACGCTGAAAAATTAAAGATGGCGAAATCGGATATGTCCATATTGCATCCGTTACCTCGCGTTGATGAGATAAACGTAGACGTTGACGATGACCCTCGTGCATGCTATTTCAAACAAGCGGCGAACGGTAAACAAATGCGCAAGGCGTTGATTTTAAAGCTTCTTGCAGAGGCTGAAAACAATAAAAAAGAAATGCGCGAAGCATTTGTGCCGATGGAGGAATGTTGTTGCAACAATATGCGTTGCATAACCAAGACCGAAAGAGGCTTGAAGCCCGCTGCAGTTCAGACAGAAAACGGATTGCGATGCGCATATTGCGAGTCTGAATTGAAATAACAATTAAACCTTGCATTTTTGCATTATGAAATGTGAATTTTCACAAGATAATTTGTTGAAAAAATAAGAAATTTCGACGTGATTTTTATTGACAGAAAAGATCGGA
>SVQU01000023.1 GCA_015065165.1 Oscillospiraceae bacterium
CCTATCGGCTTCAGTGTTATTTTATTCGCCTTAAACTGCCGTAGGCAATATAACTATGCGAAGCATAATATCACTGCGGAGCAATATCACTCGCTGAATGTAATTCGGCGAATAAAACTGCGAGACTTCCTTATGGGAAGTCTCGCTTCGGAGGCAACTTTTTGTTTTTATTCAATTGTTTCTTCCTTTGGCAAAATTAATTTTATCGCTTTGGGGATTATTTCCACAATGGGGTTATGCATGGGATATATTTCGCCGTCAAGGTTTAAATCTACGGTTTTTTCGGCAATAATCTGCATTTTTCGACATTGGGTGTAATTAACTATATCCTCATATTCGTGAATATACTCGCCCTTGCGGAATTTACCCACCAAGGAAAGAAAACGCGGACGGGAAACCGTATCGATTCGAATCAAATCCAGCAAACCGTCGTTAAGGTCGGAAAAGGGCGAAGCCTTAAATCCGCCTCCGTAATATCTGCCGTTTGCCGCGATTGCAAACAAATAGGGCCCATCCCCCGCTTTACCAAACCTTTCGCCGTCGGCAAGAACCGTGAAATAGTTTCTCAAGTTAGAAAACAGTTGTTTTACAAGGGACATTTTATATGCCATACTTCCGTTAACCAGCGGAATCTTTTTAAATTTCTCCTGCCCCTTGGCAACGGCGGCATCAAAGCCTGCGGAAATAATGTTAAGACTAACGCGCTTTTGCCCCAAGCTGTCCCCCGCGCAAAGGATATCGATTTCGGCAATTTCGCCTTCTGTCAAGGCCTTCATATCCCGAAAACGAGAAGCAGGGATATCAAAGCTGCGAACAAAATCGTTACCCGAGCCAACGGGAACGATACCCAAGGCGCAATTCTTGTTGCCCGAAAAGAAAATTCCGTTGGCAACCTCCGAAACGGTGCCGTCTCCGCCGCAGGCATAAACGCGGGTGAAATCATCGGTATGTTCTTCTAAATAGCCTTTTGTTTGAATTTCCGCATCGCCCTTTCCTTGGGTGATAATAATATCAACGGGCGCAGGGATATCCATTTTTTCGATATGTGATTTTAGCTTTTCGCTTAAATCTCTCCTGCCTGCCGCAGGGTTAAGGATAAACAGATGTCTTTCCATAAATATTCCGCCTTTATTTTGGTGGAGAATAAATTTTATCTTTGTATTAAAATCTCAAATTATAAAAGGTGTTTTGCCCCTGTCCGAGGGCATGGGAATCGGCGCAGAAAGAGAAATAACGTCATCGCAAGCCTTTGCGAACAAAAAGCCTTCGCGGGTTTGTTGGGATGCCTCAAGCGCCTTTGCGGGCTTTGTAATTATATCAATTTCGCTCTTCTTTTTAGCCGATTTTAATATCCCTTTGCCCACCTCGTTTGCCCCCAAAACACAGGTGTACGAAGGCATTTGGTAAACTCTTTCTGCCGTTATGCCAAAGGTTATTGCAAGAATTGCGCGGCGCACACGGGCAGTGGTATATATTTTATCCACACAGCTTAAAATAAGCTCGTCAACGCTGTTTACCTTAGAAGCGTTGGACACTATCTTCTTAAACAGGTCATAAGGGGTAGAATATAAATTTTCACAAGGCTTTTCATAAGACATTCTACGCAAAGTGCCTATAAAAAATGAATCCAACCTTTTAATATCTCTCGGGAAATCCCTGCCCAATTCACGGTTAAGAACCTTTGCGCTTTCAGGCGGTATCTCACCGAGAATACTCTCGCCGTCGGTCAGTGCACGTATTATCGAGGAGGATTTAAAGCTTTGATCTCTTTTTACCGCAAAGGGTGATATTTCATAATTTGCCAAAGCCGAAAGATATTCCAAGCCGAGGATGTTGTTGGGTTTTTCGGATGCCAACGCATATTCTTCGCCCAGTTCTT
The DNA here is from genome assembly GCA_015065165.1 of Oscillospiraceae bacterium. GTDB lineage: Bacteria > Bacillota > Clostridia > Oscillospirales > CAG-382 > Coliplasma. Next base: position 1,880 of record SVQU01000023.1, read on the forward strand.
CACCCACAAGGGTTTTCAACGCCAAGGGGTAGGATATGTTTTTGCTTGATTCTACAAGACTTTTCAGTTTTTCACCAAAATCCGCCCTTGACATAAATTCGCGGATTTCGTAAAGCTTTTCCAAACCGTCCTCCGCGCCAAAGGCAAGGTGAGAAACGGCTATATTCGAAGCAATATGCACCCCCGCGCGGGCAAAATCCTTTGCCGAGGCACAACACCAAGGAAAGGGTAACTCTAAAACCAAATCCGCGCCGTTTTTTATGGCGGTTTCGGCGCGCAGATATTTGTCTGCAATTGCCACAGAGCCCCTTTGAACGAGGTTTCCACTCATAATGCAGACCACCCCGTCAAATTCCGACTTTAACTGCTTTAACTGGTGCAGATGTCCAAAATGAAAGGGGTTATATTCACATATCACCGAAACGTATCTTTTTTCCTTTAAATCTGTCAAATCTATCACAAAATCCCTTGCAATTCATTAATAAAGGTAGTATAATAAAAAAAGTATTAAATGTCAAGTTAAGGAGATTTAGGATATTTATGAAAATTCTTGTTGTTAACGCAGGCAGTTCAAGCCTTAAATATCAGCTTTTTGATATGACCACCCACGAAGTTATCGCAAAGGGTAACTGCGACCGTATCGGTGTTGACGGTGAATTAACCCACGCCCTTACAGGCAAGGACAAAATCAAAAAGAAAATAAATATGCCCACCCACGCTCAGGCAGTAAACGTGCTTATCGATACTCTCACCAACAAAGAATACGGCTGTATTTCGGATATGTCCGAGATTTCTGCGGTAGGTCATCGTATCGTGCACGGCGGTCCTTGGCTTATCGACAGCGTTTTGGTTGACGATAAGGTTTTGGCAGACCTCGAAAAGTGTCTTGACCTTGCGCCCTTACACACCAAGCCCCACCTTTTGGGTATTAAGGGCTGTATCAACGCAATGCCCGGCACTCCTCAGGTTTTGGTTATGGACACCGCGTTCCACCAAACCATGCCCCCCGAAGCATACACCTACCCCATCGATTATGACGTGGCGCAAAGACACAACATTCGCCGTTATGGCTTCCACGGCACTTCTCACAGATACGTTTCTGGCAAGGCTTTGGAATATCTCGGAAACCCCAACGCAAAAATCGTTACCTGCCACCTTGGCAACGGTTCGTCTATCAGCGCAGTTAAATCCGGCAAATGTATGGATACCTCTATGGGCTTTACCCCTCTTGAAGGTGTAATTATGGGTTCCCGTTGCGGCGCTATCGACCCTGCGGTAGTTCCCTTCGTTATGGAAAAGGAAAACATCCCTGTTGAGGAGATGGGCAATTGGATGAACAAAAAATGCGGATTCCTCGGCGTTTCGGGCATTTCCAGCGACCTTCGCGAGATTGAAGACGCAGTTCACGCAGGCCACGAAAGAGCAACCTTGGCTTATAACATCCTTGCATACCAAATTAAGAAATACATCGGCAGCTATACCGCCGCAATGAACGGTCTTGACTGTATCGTATTTACCGCAGGTATCGGCGAAAACAATATGGATATCCGCCGTATGTCCCTTGAAAATATGGAATATTTCGGCATTAAGCTTGACCTTGAAAAGAATAACGTTAGAGGTCCCAAGGATACCATAGAAATTTCCGCGCCCGATTCTAAGGTTAAGGTTTTGATTATCCCCACCAACGAAGAATTGGTTATCGCTTCTGACACAATGGCGATAGTTAACAAAACCAAATAATGAGTTTCGACACACCGAAGCACGAACATCACGGGCATCGGCAACGTATGAAAACCGCAGTGCTTAAAAACGGCACCGCAGAGCTAACCGAGCTTGACCTTTTGGAAATGATGCTTTATTACGTTGTTCCCAGAGCCGACACCCGCGATATGGCAAAGGATTTGCTTAACAAGTTCGGCACTATCGAAAAAATTTTAGATGCCGACCAAGGTGAAATATCCAAAACAACGGGCTTGAAAGACGGCGCAGAGGTTTTGTTTGCCCTTATACGCGAGCTTCTTTTGCGGTTTGGCGGTACCAAATCTCAAGCATCGATTTTAGAACCCGAAAAGATGAAGAATTATCTTGTGGATATATACAAGGGTATCACCGCCGAAACGGTTTACGCCCTGTATTTCAACCAAGGCGGAGAATTGGTTGGTAAGCAATTGATTTTCAGGGGCGGTGTCAGCTCGGCGCGGTTTTCCTTAAGAGCCGTTACCGAGGGAGTTATTCGCTCGGGCGGAAATTCGGTTGTTTTGGCGCATAACCATCCAAGCGATATGCTTGTGCCCTCCTCGGACGATATCCTCTCAACAAAGCGTATTGCCGCCCATCTTGCCGCAAACGATATAGAGCTTATCGAGCATTATATTGTGGGCAAAAGCGATGCGGTGGGCTTTTATGCCGAGATGGATTAAAAAATCAATAAAAAATACAAAAAGTTGCCTGAATTTCCAAAAAATTCGGGCAACTCTTTTTTATTATTTTTTCGGTTTGTGTTGAATTGTAATTAAAAATGTTGTATAATATTATAATAAAAATTACGCAGTTGATTTTCTCAGTTACTTTAAGGATATAAATATATGGACCTTTTAAAACGCTCGTCTTATTATTATGATCTTCCCCAAGAGCTTATTGCCCAAACACCCAGCGAAAAGCGAGACCATTCCCGTCTTTTGTGCTTGGACAAGGAAAACGGAAATATTCAGCACAAAACCTTTTACGATATAATCGACAGCCTTAAAGAAGGCGATTGTCTTGTTATCAACGATACAAAGGTTATTCCCGCCCGTTTGTTCGGCAAGGCGGAAGGGCGCGAGGGCGAAATCGAAACAGTGCTTCTTTCCCGTATGGAGGATGCCGAGGGCGAAACCTGGAAATGTCTTACACGCCCGGGTAAAAAAACAAGAGTGGGCGCAAAAATAGTTTATTCCGATGAGCTTTGCGGTATTGTTACCGACGTTTTAGAGGGCGGAATTAGGGTTATCCGTTTTGAATATAACGGCGTTTTTAACGAGATTTTAGACCGCATAGGCATTATGCCGCTTCCCCCTTATATCACCGAAAAGTTAAAGGACCGCAACCGTTACCAAACGGTTTATGCCAAAACCGACGGCTCGGCGGCGGCACCTACGGCGGGGCTCCATTTCACCCCCGAGCTTTTAAAAAAAGCCGAGGAAAAGGGCGTTGAAATCGTTAGAGTTCTCCTTCACGTGGGGCTTGGCACCTTCCGTCCCGTTAAAGAGGACGACCTTTCCAACCACACTATGCACGCGGAATATATAAAGGTTACAAAAGAGGCGGCGGACAAAATTAACGAAATCCGCGCCAAGGGCGGCAGGATTATTGCTGTAGGTACAACCAGCGTTCGAACCCTTGAATCTGCCACCGACGACAACGGAATCGTAAAGCCTTTTGAGGGCGAAACCTCTATATTTATACACCCCGGTGTGAAGTTTAAATGCGTGGACGCAATGATAACCAACTTCCATTTGCCCGAAAGTACGCTTATTATGCTTGTTTGCGCCTTTGCGGGGTATGATAACACTATGGCGGCTTATAACGAAGCGGTAACCAAAAAATACAGATTCTTCTCCTTTGGAGATGCGATGCTGATACAATAATCCCCACAAAACACACGGTTTTGCGGGGACCCCGTTAGTCGCTTCGCTCTCGAATAAAATCTAACGATTTTATTCGTCTTTTGTGAGTTTCGTTCGCTCGCGCCAAGTTTGTGCGCGCCCGTCGGGCTTGTCCAAACTTGCGAAACTCTAAGGAGTTTTTTTCAAGGCACCTGTCCTTGAAAAAAACAAGGATTTTATTATATTTCAAAATCTTATAAACCATCACCATCGAAGACGCGATGTTATGGTTTATTGAATGAACAGATAAAAGATAAGGGAGAAAAGATAAGAGAAAATGAAGCTTTTTGCAAAGCAAAAAGCAACCATTTCTTTTCACTCTTCACTTTTCTCTTTTCACTAATTTTGTGCGATTGGCAAATCGCCCACAAGCGAAAGGGATGACAAAAAATGCTTGAAATAAAAAATCTATGTTTTTCTGCCTTTGACGGCAACGAAAAAATAAACATTCTTAACAATATCGACCTAACGGTTAAGCCCGGCACGTTTTTGGTGCTTACAGGCCCCAACGGCGGCGGTAAAACCACCCTTGCAAAGGCGGTTTCGGGTTTGGTTCAACCCACCGACGGCAAAATTATATGGAACGGCGAGGACATAACCGAAATGTCCATAACCGACCGCGCAAAATGCGGAATAAGCTACGGATTCCAACAGCCTCCCCGTTTTACGGGTATGAAGGTTGGCGCGTTGTTGTCCCTTGCGGCAGGCAAAGAGCTTTCCAGAATCGATTGTTGTTCTTATCTTAACAAGGTTGGTCTTTGCGCCGCGGACTACGTTGACCGCGAGGTTGACACCTCTCTTTCGGGTGGCGAGGTTAAGCGTATTGAAATTGCCACAATTCTCGCAAGAAAAAGCGGTCTTATGATTTTCGACGAGCCCGAAGCGGGCATTGACCTTTGGTCCTTTGCCAAGCTTACAGAAACCTTCCGTGAGCTTCATAACACCTCGGATGCAACTATTATAGTTATTTCACACCAAGAGCGTATTATTTCTCTCGCAGACGAAATTGCAATTATCGCAGGCGGTAAAATTAGCGAACACGGAAGCAAAGACGAAATTTTCCCCAAGCTTTTGGGCACGGGATTGGGCTGTGAATATATGAGGGAGGCAAAATAATATGGATAAATTAGATTTCTCCTTGCTTAAAGAAATTGCCCTTATGGATTCTATCCCTACGGGGGCATACAACATTCGCAAAAACGGTGATTCTGCGGGCAGATTTTCCACAGAAAGCATCCGTATCGAAAATAAAACCGACGGCAAAAACGGCATTGATATTAACATTCGCAGTAACACAAAGGGCGAAACGGTGCATATCCCCGTTATTATCACCGAAAGCGGACATCGCGAGACGGTTTATAACGATTTTTATATAGGCGACAACTGCGACGTTACCATTATGGCGGGCTGCGGTATACACAACTGCGGCGATAGCGAATCCCGACACGACGGTGTTCACACCTTTTATATAGGCAAAAATTCGGTTGTTCGTTATGCCGAAAAGCATTACGGCGGCGGAGACGGCAACGGAACAAATATTATGAACCCCGAAACAGTGGTTTACGTTGGCGAGGGTTCTACAATACAGATGGATACAGTTCAGATAAAGGGTATTGATTCCACCGCAAGAAAAACCAAAATCGTGGTTGGCAAGGACGGCAGCGCGATTATAAACGAAAAGTTGTTAACTCACGGAAGCCAATATGCCGAATCGGATATGGATTTGGTGCTGGAAGGCGAAAATTCCAACGGCAGAATTATTTCCCGTTCGGTGGCTCAGGACAGCTCCAAGCAGGTTTTCCGCCCCGTTGTGGTTGGCAAATCTCCTTGCTTCGGACACATTCGTTGCGATTCTATCCTTATGAACAACGCCACCATAAGCTCTGTCCCTGCCCTTGATGCACAGCATACCGATGCACAGCTTATTCACGAGGCGGCAATAGGTAAAATCGCGGGAGACCAGCTTTTAAAATTGATGACTCTCGGCTTGACCGAGGAAGAAGCCGAAGAAAAGATTTTGGAAGGCTTTTTGGGCGAATAGAACCCTTACAATTATAGTAAATTACAAAAAGACAATGCTTCGGCTTTGTCTTTTTTGTTTTGCCTTTTAGAAATAACACACAAAATGTCGGCAATTTAGTTGTGAAAAGTAACCATACATTTTTATCAAAAAATCCATTGATTAAAGAAGTGTTTTTTGATATAATATACAATGCATATTTTCACTTAAATATAATATTAAGGAGAGAAAACATTATGAAACGTGCATTAAGCGTCATTTTGACGTTGGCGATGTTGCTTTCGATGGTTTCGGTGTTCTTCGTAACAAGCGTTACGGCGGCTACCGTTATCACAAACACATCGCCTGCAATTGCCGCTACGGTTGGACAGAAGATTACCCTTTCCAACTATTCGGTTACCTTCGATGGCGATACTTCCGCCACATCGGGGGTTACCTGGAAAAACGGCAGTACCACCATCACCAGCTTTACCCCTACCGCAAAGGGTGTTACAAAGCTTACAGCCACCAGCGGAAGCAAAAGCAAGAGCATTTACGTTGTTGCTAAAAATGCTTCTGACGTTGAATACGTGCTTTATGAAGCAACTATGGCTGACTTTGCAAACACCACCGCGCTTACAAACGCAGGTTGGACTGTTCCTACTTCTTCCTATATGGACAGCGGCGACCTTATAGTTAGCTCTGCCAGCGCATTCCTTCCCGCTTGGTTGGGCGAATTCGGCGATTACGCCTTCTCGGGCGATTTCCGTATTAAGAGCGCACAGGACAGCACCCGTTGGTTCTCGCTGATTTACCGCGCAGACCAATTGTCTAACGTTAACGACTATTTGCATATGTGTGTGCGTAGCAACACCACCGCAGAAAACGGCGTTGAATTTGCCGAAAAGAATGCAAACGGTTGGAACGTTATGGCAAAAGGCGTGGGCATTCATTCCCAAATGGGCGAAAAATACCGTAACGTTCGCGTTGCCGCTTATGGCAAAACCATTAGCAACGAGGTTTGCGGCGACCAGGTTATTTACGTTGATTCCTCTGTATATGCAGGCGTTACAAGCGTGGCAAACAAGGGTTATCTCGGTATAACCATGGACAAGGGCGAGGTTAGAGTTAAAAACGTTAAGGTTACTCTTCAGACCTCTGCACCCGTAAAGCAAACGGGTATGATCTACAACGATTATCACGATGCGGCTAATCTTGTTAACCCCATTGCAAACGTTCAGAAAATCGAAAGCACCTCGGCAAGTCTTAATAACCTTTCGGTTGCATATTATGACCTTACCAAGGGTATCGACGCTTTGACAGCAATGAAGAACTCTGTTGCCGCAAAGGTTGTTCCCACCTTCTACGTTGAAAATTCCACACAGGCGTTTGCGGTTATTAACGCCGCACGCGTTACCGGAAACGAGGATATGACCTTGATTTCCAACTCTACCGCTGTTCTTGATTACGTTCGTATGAAGAACAACAAGATTCGTCTTGGTCTTGAAATCGACCTGGTTGACGAAATGAAAGACGGTGTGTTAAGCGATGTAGAAGCCGATAAAATTCGTCTTGCCGCCCGCCCCGCACCTGCAAGCTTCGTTGTTATCGGCACCAAATATGCCGACAAAATGGCAGTTGCCGAGCTTCAGGAAATGGCACTTGCAGTTTGGGTAAGAATCGATTCTGTTGCAGGCTCGGACCAGTTTACCCGTGATGCATTAAGAGCCATCACCTCGGGCGCAAACGGTATTATTTCGGGAAGTGCCGCTTCGATTTCTTCCTATATAAATACCTACTTTGTAGAAAATTCCTTTACACGTACTCCTATCACTATCGGACACAGAGGTAACCCCAAGGTTGCCACCGAAAACACCTTGGCAAGCTTTGAGGCTGCATATAACAACGGCGGCGACGTGTTTGAGCTTGACGTTCAAATGACCTCTGACGGTGTAGTAGTTGTAAACCACGATACTACCCTTAACCGTACCACCAACTATACCGGCACTGCCACTATCGCCGGTATGACTTGGGCAGAGGTTCAGAAATATCACGTTTACGATATCGACGGCGTAACCTCTACAGGCAAGCCTATCCCCTCCTTGGAAGAAACCCTTAACTGGGCAAGAGGCAAGGATATTAAGATTTTCGTTGAGTTTAAAAACTCCACTGCCGATTGCATTAAGCAAACCATGAACAAAATCGCGGAAATGGGTATGACTCAGCAGGTAGACGTTATCTCCTTTAACAGACCTGCATTGGCTTATACACAAAGCTATTTGCCCGGTATGTCCACAGGCTTCCTTATCGGCGGTTCTACTGTTTCCACCAAGACCTATACCGAAGCGGTTGATTACTTCGCAAGCAGAATCGAAAAGGTTAACGATATTAAGAGTACAATCAACCCCGAAAGCTATTATAACCAGATTAGTAATTTGGCTGTTCAGGCATCTGCCGACAGAGGTATGACCTTGTGGCCCTATACCTTCAAGGACGTTACCACCAACACCGCATTCTTTGACTGCCCCGACGGTATCACAACCGACAATATGGAGCTTGTTAAGGATATGCCCAAATTGATGCACGGCGAAAGCTTTGCTTTGGACATCGGCGAAACCTATGACGGCAAGGGCGTTAAATACGAAACCTACGGCAACGAAATCGCTGTTGCGGAAAACGCTGTTCCCTATATCATCACAGGCGACTGTGTTGAAATTAAGGATGGCAAGCTCGTTGCAGTTAAGGACGGTATTGCTTCGGTTATGTTCGGTTATGCTACCGAAACCTATTCCGGTAGTCCTTACGTTCTTTACACTCAACCCGTTACCGTTCGCGTTGGCGGAACTTTAGATGCCAACGGCGAAAAGGTTGTTTACATTCCTATCGACAACAGACCTATTAACCTTGAACGTGTTGAATATATGGCAGCGGCATCGGGATTTGAGCTTGTTCTTCCCGACGAAAGCATATATTCCACCTACGTTGACGTTTATAACGAGGGTACCTCCGACCAGGGCAACCCCGAAGAAATTTTCGAATGGTTGAAAACCGTTGACGACGCTAAGTATTACATCATTTCTCTCGACCAAATCCTTTCGGGCGGTCTTGTTGGTTCCCGCGCACCCTTTGGCGACAAGGACGACACCATCGCTTCGGATATAACCGATTACGATTGGACAAAGGGCGGTTACGAGCTTTCTGCCAAGGAACAGGAAATTATCGATTACCTTATCGCGCTTTCCAACCGCGCAGACACTCACGTTATTTTCTTCGATACCGTAATGCGTCTTGCTTCCACAGGCGATTATATGAATTACCGCGGAAACGACTATTCCAACTTCCGTGCATACGGTATGCTCGACCGCATTCAGTTTGAGGGCACCGACCTTACCATTGAAAACATCGTTAAAAATTATAACAAGGATGCAAACGGCAATAACATTGCCTATGCATACACCGATGAGGCTTCTCAGGGCACAAGCGCCTATACCGAGGGTTATCCCGCGGGCTCGTCTATGATTTTCTACGATGCAAACGGTACGTTGCGTGCGCTTTCCAACGACGAATTTAACGAATATTACGCATCCCGCGAACGTAAGCTGAAAATCGCAGATGCGCTTTATCCCAACGTCGTTGACAGCGCAGCAAGACTTTACATCGGCTTTGACGACTCTAACCCCAAGATTACCATTCAGAGCAACGAGGGCAGATACATCACCGAAAAGCTTATCAGCGATGCAGAAAACTGCCACCTTTTCTCGGGCGCAGACGAATTGGGTATGATGGGTCTTGCGGACGTTGCAACATCTATCTACGGCAAGGTTGACATTTCCCCCGTTTATTTCGGCGGCGGCGAAAATCTCCCTGCTGACGAATATGACACAGGCACACTTAAGACCAACGTTGACGTTCACCTCGAAGGCATCGGCGGCACTATTAACACCAACGGCAGCGGCGAATTGCAGGTTCTTCTTCTTACCAGAACCGACGGCGGCAACGGATATAGCACAGCCGAAATCGAGACACTTAAAATTGCGGCTGCAGAGCTTATTAAAACTGCAGAAAGAAACCTTAACGAAGGTGTTCCCACCGCAATTGTTGACTGCTCTGATAAAGACGGTATTCTTTCCAACGCAATTCTTGCTTCCGGTTTGAAAAACCGTTTGGGTGAGCTTTTGGGATATAGCCAATGGAACACCATTGCAAACTCCTTGGGCACCTCCATTTCCAACGCAGTTGCTCGCTTCACCTACCTTAAGAACAGCATTGTTATCACCGACGAAAGCCACGAAGGCTTTATGCAAACAGTTGTAGCCGCTTGGGTTAAGGACGTTGCATATCAGCAGGTTGGCGGCAGACCTCAGGGCAGTGCATATAGCTTCCCCACCAACTATAACAAGGCTATTGATTCTGCAGAAGACCTTGTAAACTATATCAACAAATCGGGTATCATTACCAGCGTTGTAAACGGCGTTACGGAAACCTACGACGGTTGGAACGCTACAGTTTCCTCCTTCCGTTGGCCTTGGGACCGCGGATTCGAAGCGGAATTCGATATCAACGTTGGCACAAATCTCCAATATCGCGACGAGGTTGACTACCAATCCTACAAGGTATCTAACGTTACCGCAGGCAAGGATTACACCTTCTCCTATGCGCCCACAAGCGAAGCTTATGCCGACAGCGGCAAAGAGCTTACCGACGGTGTTGTGGTTAGCGATTCTAATATCGGCAACCCCGGTTATGCAGATGCAAAATGGGTAGGATTTACTCTTAACAAGACAATCCGCGAAACAAGCATCACCATTCCCTTGGGCGGTCTTTACGACCTTTACCAATTCGCGGTAAACATCGGCAGCGATAAACTTGGCGCAGGTATCTCCTGCCCCAACGTGGAAGTTCTCGTTTCTACCGACGGCACAAACTTTAACCACGTTCGTACCATTGCTTCCACCACCGATACCGCAAGCTACGCGATTAACCGCTATATCGCCGCACCCTTTGAAAAGGTTGAGGCAACCCATGTTAGAATTAAGCTTACCCCCAGAGCAGGCAACCTCCTTTGGATTTCCGAAATTCAGGCATACGGTAGAAAATCTGCAAACGCACCTGCCGAAAGCACCGCTTTGAAGGTTCATACCTATACCACCGACGAAACCCACAAGTGGTGGCCCGATTGGAACAATCCTCCCTGCGCAGAAGGCGCAACCTATGACGACGGCAAGCGTCTTATCGACGGCAAAAAGAACTATCGCAACTTCTGCGAAGGCGTTTCGGGCTGGTATCCTGCCCCCGAAGTAACCATGGACTTCAACTTGATGAAGACCTCTATGGTTGACGAGGTTGTTGCAACCTTCGATAAATATGCTACCTATACCGTTCCTCACGCTTGTAAGGTAGAGGTTTCTACGGACGGTGTGAACTACACCGAGGTTAGCGGTAAGTTCTCCTCGATTGAAACTATCCCCGCTACCGACACCAATATTTGGGCGGTTTATGAATTAAGAGTTAAGCTTGACACCCCCGTTAAGGCAAAGAAGATTCGTCTTACCTTTACCGACGAAAAGAAGCTTATTCTTTGCGAAGAGGTTGAATTCTACGGCACTGAAATTGACAGCATTGTTGATAACAAGCCTTATGAAACCACCGGCGCGGCAGACGGCAAGTATACCGCAGAAAACTTTGCTCTTACCAACGGCTTTGTTAATACTTACACCGTTTATGATGCCACCACCTGGTTGTGGAGTCAGAAAAACACCACAGGCAACAAGGGCTCGGTTATCTTCCACCTCGACGGCACTTATAATATCACCGGCGCGGCAACCCACGTAAATATGGTTAAGAAATCGGGTATTGTTCCTCCTAAGGGAATTGCAGTTTACACCTCTATGGACGGCGTAAACTACACCAAGCTTAGCGATATGACAGCGCCTGTTTATAACAACGATAACCTTGAGGTTCTTTGGTGGGATACATTTACCGAAGCTACGTTAGCAAACTTCGTTAAGATTGAATACACCATCGAAACAGGCTTTATTATGCTTGACGAAATTGAGGTTTACGGCACCAAAGCAGACGAGGGCGACCACAAGATTTCCGAAATCTGGAGTTCTGACGAAAACGGACACTGGCATGAATGTTCCTGCGGCGACCGTTATAACGAATCTGCCCACGATGAAGGCAAATGGGTTACCGTTAAGAATGCAGACGTTCACGTTGAAGGTCTTAAAGAGCTTCAGTGTACCGTTTGCGGTTACGTTCTCGACAGCGAAGCTATCCCCGAAGAGCACTCTTTCAGCGACGAATGGACTTATGACGGCGAAAACCACTGGCACGAATGTTCCTGCGGTGAAAAATCCGACGTAGACGGACACGATCACAGATGGGTTATCACCAAGGAAGCAGGCTTCCACGAAGAAGGCGAACAGGCATTTACCTGTACCGAATGTGGCCACGTTGCCGACACAAGCGTTATCGAAGCCGAACATATTTATGACAGCGAATGGCAGCATGATAACATCGGCCACTGGAAGAACTGTGAATGCGGCGAAGAATCCGACACAATCACCGCCCACGACGACGGCGAATGGGTTGTTACCAAGGAAGCCGAGGTTGGCGTTGAGGGCTTGAAAGAGCTTAGGTGTACCGTTTGCGGACACGTGCTTGACAGTGCAACCATCGAAGCACTCCCCTCTGACGTAAAAATCGGCGACGTTAACGGCAACGGCAGCATAGACAGTATCGACTACATTATGTTGAAGCGCGCTTACTTCGGAGTATATACCCTTGCAGATGAACAAGTCGGCGACGTTAACAAAAACGGCGAAATCGATTCTACCGACTATTCTCTCCTCAGACGTATGTATTTCGATATGTACAAGGTTCTCTAATAGATTACCCTCAACCCCAAAAGTCTAAAGACTTTCGGGTACCCCATAACACTCAACCCCAAAAGTCTAAAGACTTTCGGGGACCCCATAACACAAAAAGCTTCCCTTCGGGGAAGCTTTTTTTCTGTGTTTCAACCATTAAAAAACGCCGCAAAGCTTTTCACTCTGCGGCGATTTTATTTTTAATTATTAAGCAAATATTGCGCCCTTGGAAATCATAATTTCGCGAATTTCTTTGCCGTCGATATCGCGAATGAGAACATTTTTATCAAGCGCAAGCGCCGCGCCAATACCTGCCGCCTCGCCCGATGCACGTACAGCGTGTTGTGTACGCAAGGAGCTTTGTGCAAGGAATTCTGCGCCAAGGCATCTACCCGTAATATAAAGGTTGTCCAAGCCCTTAACAACAAGTGCACGATAAGGAATTTCATACCAAGGCTTGCCGTCGTCAACAGGGGTTGCAATATCCTCGCATCTAAGCTTTTTGCCGTGGATATCAACGGGATAGTTGGATTGACAGAACATATCGTCAAACTTCTTACGGCTTAAAAGGTCAACCGCGGTAAGCACGTATTCGGTTTCGATATTACGGCTTTCACGAATGCCCACCATAGGTGCAATTTCGGATATGTATGCATTTTCAAAGCCTTTGCAATACTTTTTATAGAACAAAAGCTGTTTTATAATTCTCTGTTTACCCTTAACCTGAGTATGTGCCAAATGATCGGGGTTGGTACCGTCTACCTCGTCGAAAAATTCGGGGTTGTTAAATGCCAAGGTGCCGGGTCTGCCCACAACGGTAAAGCCTTGCCAATATGCCTTGTCTTCCTCGGTTAGTTCGCCGTTGGCAATAGCCTCGTCAAAAAGTTCGGAAAAAGTAAATTGGTCGCCCAAGCAACAAGCAACGTAAATACTGCCGTCCTCGTTATAATCTGCACCGTACCACTTTTGTGTTTTCTCGCAAAGCTCTTTAATGAACTGACCGAAAGCAGGAAAATCAACGCCCGAAACCATATATCTTAAAGAAATAGGCTGGTTTTTGCCTGTTTCGGGGTTACCTGCGGTGTAATTTGCGCCTGCGCGTACACAAACGTCGCCGTCGCCCGTGCCGTCGATAAAAATTTTGCCCTTTACAAGACCGAGACCGTTTTTGTTTGCAACCACAATCGCCTCTAATTTGCCGTCGTTAACGATAGTTTCGGCAATAAAGGTGTGAAGCATAAGCTTAACGCCCGCTTCGTCGCAGATGGTTTCCAAAACCGCTTTGAGAATGATAGGGTCGAAGTTTCTGCCAAGCTCGTTGGTTGCGCCTAAAGCCAACATTCTTTCCTTAACAATATTGCTTATATAAGAGCATTGGGGATTGTAATCGATGTGGTTGTGCATTATAGGCATAACCAAGCCGTTGGTTGCTGTTCCGCCCAACGAACCGAACTGTTCAACCACAACAACGCTTTTGCCCATATCCGCCGCCGCCTTTGCGGCAAACGCGCCTGCAGTACCGCCGCCGCAAACAACAACGTCCGCTTCGGCAAACAAGGGGAGTTTTGAATAATCCATAATCAGTCTCCTTTTTGGCTGTTTATTATTTCTAAAAATTCTTCTTCATTTATAATCTTTATACCAAGATTTTGCGCTTTTGTCAACTTACTTCCCGCATCTGTTCCGCAAAGAACGAAATCTGTCTTTTTGGAAACCGAACCCAAAGCGTTACCGCCGTGGGCGCGTATTAATGCTTCTGCCTCGGCGCGTTTAAGGGTTGGCAACGTGCCCGTAACCACAACGGTTTTGCCCTCCAGCGCGTTACCCAAGGGTTTTTCTTTACTTTCAACCGAAACGCCCGCATCAATCAAACGATCTATAAGCATTTTTACGTGCTCGCCACCGAAGAAGCTAACCACCGATTGGGCGCTTTCGGTACCGATATCGTCAACAACGCACAGCTCCTCGACAGTGGCGTTCATAATCGCCCTTATATCTCCGAATTTTGCCGCTAAGGTTTGCGCCGCCTTTTCGCCGATATGCCTTATACCCAAGCCGCAAAGCAATTTTTCAAGCCCCGCTTCTTTACTTTTTTCAATGGCATCTATAATATTTTGGGCGCTTTTTTCGCCAAGTCTGTCAAGGGCAGAAATATCCTCTTTTTTAAGATAATATAAATCCGCCGCGCTTTTAATAAGACCGTTTTCGATAAACTGCTCGATAACGCTTTCACCAAGGTTATCTATATTCATCGCTCCGCGGGACACAAAGTGGATTATACTTCGTGAAAGCTGGTTGGGACAATCGGGGTTGAAGCAACGCACCGCCGCCTCGCCCTCGGGGCGGACAACAGGTTCGCCGCAGGAAGGACAATGTGTTGGCATTTCAAAGGGAACAGAGCCATCTTTGCGCTTTTCGGCAACCACCGAAATTATTTCGGGGATAATATCCCCCGCTTTTCTTAAACGAACGGTATCGCCAATTCGTATATCCCTCTCGCGGATAAAATCGATATTATGCAAGGTGGCATAAGAAACCGTACTGCCCGCAAGCCTTACGGGATTTAAAACCGCGCGGGGTGTGAGCACACCCGTGCGCCCAACCTGAATTTCGATGTGTGTAAGCTCGGTTTCGGCTATTTCCGCAGGGTATTTATAAGCCACCGCCCATCTGGGTGTGGAGGAGGTACTGCCCAGCTGTTCGCGAATAGAAAGTCTATCCACCTTAATAACCGCGCCGTCGGTATCGTAAGGAAGATTGGGGCGCATTTCGCCGATAGAGCGAACTGCATTTACAACCTCCTCTGCGGTGTTACACAAAATTCCGCCGGGGGAAACGGTAAAGCCCAAATCCTCTAAAATTTCAAGAGAATCTGAATGCCTTTCGGGAATTTCCAAAGCCGATTGAAGATTAAAAATAAAAATCTCCAACCCTCTCGCGGCGCAAAGCTTGGAATCTAATTGCCGCAAAGAGCCCGCCGCGGCATTTCGAGGGTTTGCAAAGGTTTTTTCGCCGTTTTCCTCGCGCTTTTCGTTAAGTTTTGCAAACACCCTTCGGGGCATATAAACCTCGCCGCGGACAAGCAAATCTGTTTCGCGGTTAAGCTTAAGAGGTACTGATTTAATGGTGCGGATGTTTTCGGTAACATCTTCGCCTTCTACACCGTCGCCACGGGTTAAGCCTCTTTTGAAAAGTCCGTTTTCATATTCCAGCGAAACCGAAAGTCCGTCAAATTTTCGTTCCACGATAAAATCGGCTTCGGGATATTCGGTTTTAATTTTATTAACGAAATCGTATATTTCTTCCTCGGAAAATATATCCCCAAAGGAATCCATAGGTACCTGGTGGCGCACCTTTTCGAACTTTTCCGAAACCTTACCGCCCACGCGTTGGGTGGGAGAATTCGGGGATGCAAGGTCGGGGTGCTCCTTTTCCAAATCCACAAGACGGCGGAAAAGCGCATCGTATTCTTCGTCCTGCATAATCGGCGCATCAAGCTCGTAATACAATTTGGAGTTATATTCCAGCGTTTCTTCCAACCAACGCATTTCCTCATCGGCGGAAGCAAATTTCTTTATTTTTTCTTGCATATAATAGCAACCCAATCGTTCTTTTCTTTCAGTTCTACTACTTCAAAGCCGTTTCTTTCCAAGGATTCGAGGACAAATTCCTTTCGGGGAGAAATAATACCCGAGCAAACCAATCTGCCGTCCTTGTCAAGGCAGGCATCAAAGAGAGGCAACATATCGCTTATTATATCCGCAACGATGTTTGCGAGAATAATTTGATATTTTTTGTTAGCAAAGGAATCCCAAAAATCCTTATCCGAAAGCACGTTACCGCAAAATACATCCATTTTGTCGGCAACGTTATTCTTCTCGGCATTTTCTTCGGCTATACGGGATGCTACCATATCTATATCCACAGCATCAATATGCTTTGCCCCCAAAAGTGCCGCGCCGATACCTAAAATACCACTGCCGCAACCCATATCAAGGATATCCTTGTTTTCGGGGGAAAGCTTTTCCACAGCCTCTAAGCAAAGATAGGTGGTTTCGTGTCTGCCCGTACCAAAGGAGGATGCGGGGTCTATTTCAAGAACAACTCTGTTTTCGTCCTCTGCCTTTTCCCAAGAGGGAACAACCAAAAAGCTTTCGCCGATAGGCAACGGATGGAAATATTGCTTCCAATTGTTTTCCCAATCCTTTTCGTCGTTAACCGAGAATTCAACCTCTAAAGAACCCATCCAATCATGGTTTTCGGCTTTGATTCTTTCGATACCCGCCAAAATACCCTCTTGTTGAATTTTGCCCTGCTCGTTTTGGGCAAGGTAAACTCTAACCAAAACGTCGCCGTCCTCACGAAGCAGTCCTTCCTCGATATAATCCACGGGAACGTATTGGTTTTCAAGCAAATCTGCAAGGTCCTGAGGGTCGTCAACAGAAAAACAGGTGATTCCCTCGTTAAAAAGAATGCCCGAAACAACCTCGCTTCCCGCGGTGGTGGTGTGAATTGTAAGCTCGTTAAATATCATTTTCTTTTATCCGTCCGATAAGGACGCCTCTCCCCATATAGGTATAGCTTCGCCCAAATATTCGGGCTTTGGTTTGAATATAGCATCGAACACGTATTTTGCTCTTGCAAAGCATTCACGTAGCTCGGTTTTCGGCTTTAAATAGCGGTAATCCACGTCCGAGGCAACGCCGTATGCCTCCAGCCCAAGGCTTCGCGCAATGAAAACCGCCCTTGACAAATGGAATTTCTGGGTTACGATAACCACCTTTTCTGCCTTGAAAATCTCTTTGGCGCGGTACATAGAATCGTAGGTATCAAAGCCCGCGTGGTCGGTAAATATTACCTCCCTCTGTATGCCGCCGTCCAAAAGATGGTTTTTCATAGCATTGACCTCGTCGTAATCCTGGCGGGAATGGTCGCCGCTTAACAGAATTTTTGGTGATACACCGTTTTCATAAAGGCTTTTTCCCATATTTACCCGTTCGGTCAATACGCTCGACATACTGCCGTCCTCGTAAACTGCCGCGCCCAAAACGATGATACAATCTACACCGTCAATGTCCTTTGCCTCTTCTTGGGACATAACAAAGCTATTTCCGTAGATTATAACAACAAGGTTTAATGCCACAAATACAACCGCAAGGAACAAGGCTGAATAAAGAGCAATTTTCAATAACAGTTTTTTATTTTTTATAAAGAATTGTTTTATAAATGATTTTTTATTTTTTCGCAATGGCATTTTCATACATAAGCTTCATAGCAAGGGCATCGTCGGTTTGTGTGCCTGCCGATTCGCAAATTATGGTAGGCGAAACGCCCAAATCGGCAATAGCCTTTGCCAAGGGTTCAAAGTCGGGACCGTAAACATCGTCCTCGAAGGTTAAATGCTTCTTTTCGCCCATTTCGGTATACATTATTTTAGAGAAATGGCAATGTAAATTTTCGGCATATTTTGCGCCAAGCTTTTGGGAAATAGCATCGAAAATACGCTTGAAATCGTCGGTGGTTTTTAAAACACCTCTGTCTCTTGCGTTTAAATGTCCGAAATCCACAACAGGGGCGAATTTATCCGAGATTTGGCAAAGGGTTAAAACCTCATCCAAGGTGCCAAGCTGGTTAACCTTGCCCATGGTTTCTATACCCAAAACCGTTTTAAATCCGTTATCTTCAAGCATCTGCGCTGCATTTGTTAAGGTTTCGGTTGCATATTCAAGGGCTGTTTCGCGGCTTATTTTAGCGCAAGAACCGCAATGAACAACCATTATATTTGCATCGAGAAGCTTTGATGCATACGCGCTTTGTCTTATATATTCCACACTTTTAACCCGTTTTTCGGGTTCTACCGAGGAAAGGGATATAAAATAGGGGGTGTGGAAGGAAAGTGCTATATTATGCTCTTTCGCCTTCAACCCAATAGCGGCAAGAAGCTCCTCACTTGCAGAAAGACCGTTGCCCGCCTCGTATTCATAGGCGTCAAGCCCACGTTTTTTCACATATCCCGGCGCTTGGAGTGTAGATCTGCCCCCTGCAAGCTTGAAGGCATCACAGTTTCCGCCCGGTCCGAATTTTGCGCTCATTTTTTATTTTCCGTTCTTTTTCTTATTTTTAAAATTTTAAATCTGCCGTCCCGCTTCTTTTTTCTGCGGAAACGAACCTTTTTGTCCTTTTTCGTTAGCCATTTAAGACCTTTTACAAAGGGTTTTTCGAAAAACCTTTTTATTCTGAAAAACAACGTTTCCTTATCTTTAATAGGCTTTACCAACGCAAAGCGGATTTTCGCCCGATGGGCGGCGATGCAGTCGGTGAAAATTTGGTCGCCAACCGCCAAAACCTGCTCTTTGGGAAGTCCGAAATATTCGATACAGCGGCAAATCCCTTTTGGTGAAGGCTTGCCCGCTTTACAAACATAGAAAAAACCCAAGCCTTCGTTGAAAAGCCCCACACGGTCGCCCTTGTTGTTGGACACAAACGCCATTTTTATACCCGCCGCAAGCAAAGCGTTAAAATAGTTTTTCATCTTATCCGTAGGCGACGGAACCTCATAGGGAGCGATTGTGTTATCGATATCGAACACAACCCCCTTTATACCCATAGAAATTAGGGTTTCGGGTGTTATTAAATATATGTCGTTAAAGGCGATATCAGGCCGAAAAAATTGAAATGCCATATATACTTCCTTTCGTCATTTTATCAAATAGGTTTGAGACAGCGCCAAAACAGTAACCTGACACCCCAGTTCGCGTCTTAATAAATCCGCACAAGCCGAAAGCGTGGCGCCTGTGGTGCGTATATCGTCCACAAGCAACACCTTTTGGGGCTTTTCCTCGGGAATTTTCGCAATTTTATAAAAGTTTTTGGTTGTTTTAATACGTTGCGTACGGCTTAAAAGCTTTTGCGGTTTACCCCTAAGCCGTTTTAAAGGCGCAATAAGAGGAATTCCGAAAACCCTTGAAATTGCCTTTGCCAAAGCCTTTGATTGGTCAAAACCGTAACGACGGCGACGTTTTGCAGTGCGAGGCACAAAGGTAACCGCTTGGTAGGATTCGATCTTTATTCCGTTTGCTTTTACCATCAATTCCGCCAGAAAGCGCAAAGTTCTTTTATCCGTGTTTGTTTTCACCTGATATATGAACCATTTTGATTGGGGCGGATTGAAAAACATTAGGCTTCTTACCGCCTCGGGACATTCACAATTCGTTGCGGTTTTGTTGCATTTTCCGCAACGGGCGGTGAGCATTGATTGAAAATCCGAAGCGCAGCTTCGGCAAACGGGCAAATCGTCATAACAAGCGTAGAACCCGCAAAGCATACACTTCATAGGAAAAAGGTGGTTTAATTTCATATTATTGTCAACAAATGCTTAAGGGCGGTGTGGCGAACGGGAATTCGGTTGTTGCCCACCATAATATTCAGCACTCTTGATGCCCCTACAATTACCACCATATTTTTGGCGCGGGTAATTGCGGTATAAAGGAGATTTCTCGTCATCAAGGGAAAGGGCGCATCGAAGGCGGGAATTACCACGATTTTATATTCACTGCCCTGACTTTTATGGGCGGTAACCGCATAGGCATGCTCTAATTCCTCAAGCTGGGAGAAATCATATTCGGTAATTCTGCCGTCGAACTCAACTGTCAGGCTTTCGTTACGGGTATCAATGCTTAAAATTTTTCCCACGTCGCCGTTGAAAATCCCCATACCCGCTTCGTTACCGCGCTTCCAGGAAAGGTCATAATCGTTTTTAATCTGCATAACCTTGTCCCCCTCGCGGAAGATAACCGTACCGTATTTCTTCTCTGACTTTTTGGGTGATTTGGGGTTTAATGCTTCTTGGAAAACCGCGTTTAGTTCTTTTGTACCCAACGCGCCCTTGCGGGTACAAGATATAACCTGAATATCCTCCAAAGGGTCAACCTCGTATTTTTTGGGCAATCTTTCGGCAACAAAGGCAAGCAAAAGCCCCAAAATATCATCGGAATTTTGCTTTTCCACAAAGAAAAAGTCGTTATCCCGAGCATTCAAAACAGGCATTTCGCCGCGGTTAACCGCGTGGGCATTCATAACAATAAGGCTTTGCTCTGCCTGACGGAAAATCTTATCAAGCTTTATAACGTTGAATTTTTGAGAATTTATAATATCGTTAAGACAGTTTCCGGGTCCAACAGGGGGCAGCTGGTCGGGGTCGCCGATTAAAATAAGATAACTGCCGTTTTTTACAGCCTTTAAAAGAGCGCACATAAGGTTTGTATCCACCATAGACATTTCGTCGATAATTACAACCTTGTGGTTAATAGGGTTGTCCTCGTCCCTTGAAAAGTGATGAAACCCGCCCTCGCTAACGCTGGCTTCAAGCAAGCGATGTATGGTTTTTGCCTCTTTGCCCGAGGATTCAAACATTCTCTGGGCGGCTCTACCCGTGGGGGCGGCAAGAACGCAGGAAAATTTAAGTATATTGCAGATTTCAAGAATAGCCTTGATAATGGTGGTTTTACCCGTACCGGGACCACCCGTTATAACCGTTACACCGCAGGTCAAAGCGTGGCTTATGGCTTCTCTTTGCTCGGGTGCGTATTCTATGTTATATCTTTCTTCAAGGGCGGTTATCTGCTCGTCAAGTCCTTCTAAAACATAAGGGAACTTGAAATTGGAAAGCGAATGTAATTTTGCGGCGATGTATACCTCCGAGGAATATAATTCCTCAAGAGCATAAGCCGTCATATCCCCCACCGAAAAGCTTTTAAGCCTTTGGTTGGATACCAAACGTTCTGCCGCCATAAAGGCTATTTGTTCGTCAACACCCAAAACTCTCGCCGCGGCTTCTGTCAGTTCTTCCTTGGGTAAATAACAATGTCCGCCGTTCATTGCGGCAACGTTAAGGGTGTGAATCACCCCTGCCTCGGCGCGTTCGGGATGGTCGGCGGAAACACCCAAGGACATAGCCACTCTGTCGGCTTTATCAAAGCCGATACCCGGGATATCCGCGCAAAGACGGTAGGGATTGCTTTTAATAATATCGATTGCGGCAGAGCCGTAGGTTTTAAAAATTTTAACCGAAAGGTTAGGGCCGAAAAATTCGTTGCAAAACATCATAACCGTTCGCATACCAAACTGTTCGGTATAGCTTTTATGTATTTCATTCGCCCTTTTGGGGGAAATGCCCCTTATATCGCAAAGCCAATGAGGGTTGTTTTCGATAATATCAAGAGCGTCCTCGCCGAATTTTTCCACAATTCGCTCGGCAGTAACGGGGCCGATGCCCTTTATTGCACCCGAGGCGAGATAACGCATGATTGCCGCCCCCGTGGTGGGCAGTTTTTTCTCGAAATAATCCACCTTAAACTGTTTACCGAAGGTGGAATGCATCGTCCAGCTACCCTGAACACGGATGGTTTCACCCTCGGCAAGGCAGGGCATAATTCCCACCAAGGTGATAGGCTCGTTTCCGCAGTTTATAACACAAACGGTATAACCGTTTTCTTGGTTTGCATATATAATGTCTTCAACAATTCCGTCTAAAAAAAGCTCGCCCAAGCCATCACCGCCTTTCGATAGGATTTACATATATTTCAAATAAATTTGCCTTTGGTCGCGCTTGCCGATACGTTTTATGATTTCTTCTTCATCGGTATCGGTTCGGCAGATAATAATCATATCGGGTGCCCCGCTGTCGATTAAATCCTCACGGAAGCAAAGGCACACGTACGAAGATCTTTTTGCCTTGGCACGGCGCAAAAATTCAAGGCAGGACAAAGCCACTCCCAATGCCGCCAAAGCGGAAATCACAATCTTGCCCAGCAACCACACAATAAATCACCTCTTATTATATTATATGCGCCCCGAAATTTCAAGTGAATTTAGGTTAAAACAGAAAATAAAATGATTTAATCTTCAGTATAAAACCCAAGGCCTTTACATATAGTTTCAAGAGGTGATTTTTTATGGTTTCGTTCCTTTTATCAATAATTTCAAAATGCTTTTGTCTTATACTTCGAACGGGAGACACCCATTCATTTCCCCCGCCCCTTTCAAAGGAAGAAGAACACAGACTTTTTGTGTTGACACGGCAAGGGGACATCGAAGCGCGAAACATACTTATCGAGCACAATTTACGTCTTGTGGCGCACATCGTTAAAAAATATTACACAGCCGCCCGCGACCAGGACGATTTGGTTTCGGTGGGCACAATCGGACTTATAAAGGCAATAGACAGCTTTGATATTTCCAACGGAACGCGGTTTGCCACTTATGCGGGCAAATGTTTGCAAAACGAGATACTTATGTATTTCCGTTCCCAGAAAAAACACGCAAACGTAACCTCTATTAACGACCCCGTGGACGTTGACAAGGACGGCAACCCCCTTACCTACCTTGAAATAATCGCATGTCCCGACGATATTGTGGATTCTATCGACCGCAAAATCAAATTAGAACGGATTTCCGCCGCAATACGCGGTGTTCTCACCGACCGCGAACGAAAAATAATGATGCTTCGTTACGGTCTGAACAAAAACGGAAAATCCTATGCCCAACGGGACGTTGCGAAGATGCTTAACATTTCCCGTTCTTACGTTTCCCGCATCGAAAAGACAGCAATAGATAAAATCCGCGATTTTGTGGGCGAGGGCTCGACAAAGGAATAATGATTTCACGCCATTTTCTCGAAACTCTCATTCAAGCGGCCATATACACAACAAAAGACAGAGGTTTTCGCCTCTGTCCTTTTAGGTTTGGTTAAATTAGTTTATAGAATAGATACCAAAATAAACACGTTTTAACAAGGAGTAGTCCATTGTATCCAAACCGCCGTTGCCGTTTATGTCGCCGGCGTCAAGGTTAGACGTATTATATATGCCGAAGTAAACGCGCTTTAGCAAGGAATAGTCCATTGTGTCAAGGGTTCCGTTGCCGTTTACGTCGCCAAGCAAAATTTCGGGCTCGAGAGCAGGAATTTCTTTGGTGTCGCTTATGTGCCCGCAAACAGTACATTTCAAGGCTTCCTCACCGGGAACACCAACATCGGGTTCTGACGTTACAACCCATTCGAAATCGTGAGTATCTTCGTCAAGATGCTCACCGCAGGTACATTCGTGCCAGTGGTTATTGTCATCGGTATGCCATTTATTGTCCTTCGCGCTGTGGCCGTATGCTTCTACGAGCACGTGTTCGCATACGGTACAGATCTGATCGTTTTCACAATCCGCTTCTGCGCCGGGGGTATGGCTGTCAAGCTCAACCTTTTCGTCACATGAACAAAGCTTCCAGTGGTTATTTCCATCGCTATACCATTTATTGCTTGATGCGCTGTGTCCGTATGCTTCAACAAGTACGTGTTCGCAAATGGTACAGATTTGGTCGTTTTCGCAATCCGCTTCTGCGCCGGGGGTATGGATTGTTATTTCTACCTTTTCGCCGCAAGAGCAAAGCTTCCAGTGGTTGGTTCCGTCGCTGTAGAGCTTGTCGCTTTCAGCCTTATGGCCGTACGCTTCAACAAGTACGTATTCGCATACAGTACAGATTTGATCGTTTTCACAATCCGCTTCTGCGCCGGGGGTGTGGGGTGAAAGGTCAACAACCGAGTAATGGGGACATGGCTTCCAATGGTTATCACCATCCGAAATCCATTCGCCAACACCTGCGCATTTACCATCAACAGCACCAAAATGTACAGTGGCATAATAACCGGACCAACCACCAAGCCACCAGCCGTATTCGTCATAATATCCCGTTGACCATCCCTCGGGTTGGGATTCTGCTTCACAATAAATGTCGGTAAGGCTTGAGCAATCTTCAAATGCCCTTGCGCCAATGTAGGTAACCGAATTGGGAATTTCTATGCTTGTAAGGTTGTCGCAACCGTAAAATGCACCTTCGCCAATAGAAGTAACCGAATTGGGGATTTCTATGCTTGTTAGGCTTGAACAAAATTTAAATGCATAATCGCCTATAGTGGTAACCGAATCGGGGATTTCTATGCTTGTAAGGTTGTCGCAACCGTAAAATGCACCTTCGCCAATAGTGGTAACCGAATCGGGGATTTCTATGCTTGTTAGGCTTGCGCACGCGTAAAATGCATAATCTCCAATGGTGGTAACCGAATTGGAGATTTCTATGCTTGTTAGGCTGTCACAATCGTAAAATGCATGATCGCCTATAGTAGTAACCGAATTACCGATTGTTACGCTTGTAAGTCTGTCGCAATTTTCAAATGCAGAACTGCCAATGGTGGTAACCGAATTGGGGATTTCTATGCTTGCTAGGCTTAAACAAAATTCAAATGCATAATCGCCTATAGTGGTAACCGAATCGGGGATTTCTATGCTTGCTAGGCTTAAACAAAGTTCAAATGCATAATCGCCTATAGTGGTAACCGAATCGGGGATTTCTATGCTTGTTAGGCTTGAACAACCGTAAAATGCATAATCGCCTATGGTGGTAACCGAATCGGGGATTTCTATGCTTGTTAGGCTTGAGCACGCGTAAAATGCATAATCGCCTATAGTGGTAACCGAATTGGGGATTTCTATGCTTGTTAGGCTGTCACAATCGGAAAATGCATAATCTCCAATGGTGGTAACACTACCATCCGCGGGGATAATGCTGTTTTTACAACCTGACACAAGGGTTTTGCTTTCGGTTTCTATAAGACAGTTGCCATCAGAATGATAGGTTTCATTTCCGCTTGAAACGGTTATTGTTTCAACGCTATCACAAGCGCTAAATGCACCAGCGCCAATAGTGGCAACCGAATCGGGGATTTCTATGCTTGTTAGGCTTGAGCAATCGGAAAATGCATAATCGCCTATAGTGGTAACCGAATTGGGGATTTCTATGCTTGCTAGGCTTAAACAAAATTCAAATGCATAATCGCCTATAGTGGTAACCGAATTGGGGATTTCTATGCTTGTAAGGTTGTCGCAACCGTAAAATGCACCTTCGCCTATGGTGGTAACCGAATCGGGGATTTCTATGCTTGTAAGGTTGTCGCAATCGTAAAATGCATAATCGCCAATGGTGGTAACACTACCATCCGCGGGGATAATGCTGTTTTTACAACCTGACACAAGGGTTTTGCTTTCGGTTTCTATAAGACAGTTGCCATCAGAATGATAGGTTTCATTTCCGCTTGAAACGG
>SVQU01000024.1 GCA_015065165.1 Oscillospiraceae bacterium
ACGGAACGGGAAACCACGCAACTCTTTTTATAGAAAAAGGCAGAGGAATTGCGAAAATAAAGCAAAACACCTATTGACAAGAGGGAAAATATAGTGTATAATCAGCACCTGTAAAGCGAATTTCTTTACAGGTGCTTTTATAAAACGGAGGGTGCGTTATGAACGAGGATAGAGCATATATCTCACGCCTTGTTGATATTTACGGCAAAGCCCTTTCAGAAAGGCAACGAGACGTTGTGGACCTTTATTATAACGAGGACCTTTCTCTTGCGGAAATTAGCGAGCATTGCGGTATAACACGCCAAGGCGTGCGCGATGCCATACGCCACGGGGTTGAAACCTTAAATTCTTTGGAATCTGCCCTTGGCTTTTATAAGAAAAGCGAAAAAATCGCTTTGTTGGTTTCGGACATACAAAACTGTGATGATATCGAAAGGGCAAAATCCATTGCCGATTCGATAATAGGAGAATTATAATGTTCCAGAGTTTAGTGGATAAAATGTCCAATGCCTTTTCGAAGTTTCGTAATAAAGGCAAGCTTACCGAGGCCGACGTTAAGGAGGGTATGCGCGAAATTAAACTCGCGTTGCTCGAGGCCGACGTAAACTTTAAAGTTGTTAAAGAGTTCGTTGCCCGTGTTTCCGAAAGGGCGGTTGGCAACGAGGTTTTAGAAAGTCTGCTTCCCGCACAGCATATCGTTAAAATCGTTAACGAAGAGCTTGTTGAGCTTATGGGGGGCACAAACCAAAAATTAAACACTTCTTCTAACCCTCCCACCGTTATTTTAATGTGCGGTCTTCAGGGTTCGGGTAAAACCACCCACTGCGGTAAGCTTGCGGGGATGTTTAAAAAGCAGGGCAGAAACCCTTTGTTGGTTGCCTGCGATATCTACCGTCCCGCCGCTATTCAACAGCTTCAGGTTGTCGGCGAAAAGGTTGGTGTTCAGGTATTCGAGCGTGGCACGGCAGACCCTGCCGAAACCTCTAAAGAGGCAGTAAGGCACGCTATTAAATACGGCTTCGACCCTGTTATTATCGACACCGCGGGTAGATTGCATATTGACGAAGAGCTTATGGAAGAGCTTAAGCGTGTTAAAGAAACCGTAAATCCCGCCGAGATTTTGCTTGTTGTCGATGCGATGACAGGTCAGGATGCGGTTAACGTCGCAAAAAGCTTTAACGACCTTTTGGATATAACCGGCGTGCTTCTTACCAAAATGGATGGCGACACCCGTGGCGGTGCGGCACTTTCGGTTAAATATATCACGGGCAAGCCTATTAAGTTTATCGGTACGGGCGAAAAGCTCGATTGTATCGAGCCCTTCCACCCCGAAAGAATGGCATCGAGAATTCTCGGTATGGGCGACGTGTTAACCCTTATCGAAAAGGCAGAACAGCAAATCGACGAGAAAAAGGCTATGGAAATGGAACGCAAGTTCCGCGAACAAAGCTTTACCCTTGCCGATTATCTCGACCAGCTTGCTACGATAAAGGATATGGGCTCAATCGATTCGTTGTTGGGAATGATGCCGGGTATCAACCAAGCGCAGCTCAGCAACGCGAAAATCGACGAAAAGGCGTTGGCTCATACAGAGGCTATCATCCTTTCTATGACACCCTATGAGAGAGACCACCCCGATTGCTTGAATTCCTCTCGCAAAAAGCGTATTGCGGCAGGCAGCGGAACAAGTGTCGAGGAAATAAACCGTTTGCTTAAGCAATACGAACAAACAAAACAGCTTATGAAGCAGTTTATGGGCAAAAAAGGTAAAAAGAGGAGATTTAAATTTCCCTTTTAATACAAAAATATAATTTATTTATTTGGAGGAAACTCAAAATGGCAGTTAAAATGAGACTCAGAAGAATGGGCGCAAAGAAGGCTCCCTGTTACAGAATCGTTGTTGCAGATTCCAGATATCCCCGCGACGGCAGATTCATCGAAGAAGTAGGCTTCTACAATCCTATGAAGAACCCTGCAGAAATCACTGTTGATGCAGAAAAGGCAAAGAAATGGATCAGCAATGGCGCACAGCCTACCGATACCGTTAGAGATCTTCTTAAGAAGACCGGAGTGTTGGATTAATGAAACAGATCCTTCTTGACATTACTAAGGCTATCGTTGAAGACCCCGAATCGGTTTCGGTTTCCGAAAAGGTCAGCGGTGATACCGTAGTTCTCGAGCTTTCCGTGGCAAAGCAGGATATGGGCAGAGTTATCGGAAAAGAAGGCAAAATTGCAAAGAGCATACGTACAGTTATGCGCGCTGCAGCCGCAAAAGAGAACAAGCGCGTTATCGTTGATATTATCTGATGAAGCGTTTTCTTGAAGCAGGGAGGCTTAATTCTCCTCGCGGTCTGAAGGGCGAGCTTAAGTTCGATTGTTGGTGCGACAGCTTCGATTTTCTTTCGGGGGTTAAACACCTTTATTTAGATCCGCAGGGCAAACGCCCTTTGGAGGTTAAGGCCTTCCGCGAAACGGTAGGTACGGTTATTTTCGTCGGATACGAGGACAGAACTCTGGCTTCTGCTCTTACGGGAAGAACCGTTTATTTTGATAGAGAGGATATCCCCTTGCCCGAGGGCGTGTTTTATAACGACGACCTTATCGGGCTACCCGTGATTGATGAGAACACAAACGAGATTATCGGTAAATTGGTTCGCATCGAGGAGGGCAGGGCGTCCGACATCTATTATGTAGAGGGCGAAAAGAATTATATAATTCCCGCTGTGGCGGAATTTATTCTTGAAAAAGACCCGCAAAAAGGAATAACCGTTCGAATTATTGACGGTATGGAGGCGTAAGTATGAACTTTGAAGTCCTTACGCTTTTTCCGCGTTCTCTCGAACCTATATTCCAATCGAGTATTCTCGGCAGGGCATCGGCAAAGGGTATAATCTCTATAAACTGTACGGATATAAGAGATTACACCTTGGATAAGCACCGCCGTGTTGACGATGCACCCTACGGCGGCGGATACGGTATGGTTATGATGTGTCAGCCGGTGGTTGATTGCATCCGAGATGTGAAAAAACGTCTTTCGGGTACAACGAGGGTTATTTATATGTCCCCTCAGGGCGGATTGTTTAACCAGAAAAAAGCAGAAGAGCTTTCAAAATACGATAATCTTATACTTTTGTGCGGACATTACGAGGGTATAGACGAGCGTATTATCGAGCTTGAAATCGACGAAGAGCTTTCTGTGGGCAACTATGTTTTAACAGGGGGCGAATTGCCTGCGGCAATTGTTGTAGACAGCGTTTCCCGTCTTATCGACGGCGTGTTGCCTTCTTCGGAATGTTATTCCGAGGAAAGTCTGCAAAACGGCTTGCTGGAGCATCCCCAATATACCCGCCCAAGAGTTTTCGAGGGGCTTTCGGTACCCGAGATATTAATAAACGGCGACCACGCAAAGCAAAAGAAGTGGAAAGAAGAACAAAGCCGTTTAAGAACCGAGAAAAAACGTCCTGATTTACTTGTAAATACGGAGATAAATGATGAACAAAGCGAGGAGAAAAAGCAATAGACGTGCTTCTGCAAACAGGCTCGTAAGCGAGAGCCTTCTTTTGTCGACCGTTCGTAACGCTTCTTCTCGCGCGGTTCGGTTTTTTCAAGCAGGGAAAGCGTCCCGTTTTTTGACTTCGGTTAAAAAAACCGACAGTCTGGCGGAAAGACGTATCGTTAATCCCTTGCTTAAAAGGGCCGAACTGCACAAGAATTCTACCTTGCATTATAGGAACAGATTTGCATCCTTTTGTTCTAAAAACAAATTTTTTAAAAGCCTCTCTTCTATCCGAATCTCGCTGTTAAATTCAACGGCAAGGTCTGTGGGTATATTTCTTCTAACCTTTGGTATTTATGCCATGGCGGTAATTTTACTTAAGCGTTACGTGGATTTGCCCTTGGATGCCACGGCGGACGATTTGATTGTTTCTGCCCTTGCAACCGTGGCGGGTGTGTTTCTCGCCGTGTTTGGCGATAAGAGCAATATCGAAATCCTGGGCGGCGGCAAAATATTGGGCTCGCTGTTTTCGGGAGTTTTGGGAGTTAACGATTCCTCGTTGGAAAAAATCCCAAGCAAACAACCCAAAACCGGAGTAAGTATAGGCTTTTTGTTAGGCTCTGTATGCGGTGCCTTAACGGTGTTTTCATCCCCTTTGGGAATTATGTTGATTTTGCTGTGTGTTGCTATGTTAGCGGCAATAATGTGTATTCCCGAGTTTGGTTTGCTGTTGACGGTCGCTGTGTTTGCGGCTTTGCCCATCAAGTGGGTTAGCCTTATTGCTTTTGTAACCTTGTTTTCCTATGTAATAAAGTGCTTGCGTCTTAAGCGTAATTTCACTTTGGGTACTTCCGACTTTTTAATGCTGGTGTTGCTTTTGCTCACACCCTTTTTCGGGGTTGGCGTCCAAGGCGTTTCTGCCAAGGGCGGCGGCTATTTAATGTGCGGAATGGCTCTTTATTTCGTTGCAAGAAACCTTATTTGCACTAAAAAACTCCTTCTTCAAGCCTTCAACGCATTGTGCGTAGGCTCTTTCTGCGGAATGGTTTTGTATATCGTGGGTGAGTTTTCTTCTTTGATTCCTCACAGTGAGATTAGTGCCGCATGTGGTTTTGTTTCCCGAAATGCTCTTAACGCCGATATGTTGGCGGTTATTGTGGCGATATGCCTGCCCTTTGCGCTTTCTTCATTTTCCTGTTTTGGTACACAGAACAGAAACCTGCTTTATCTTGTGGTTGCAATTGTCTGCGCGGCAGTTTCGGGTAGCTTGGCTTTTTGCTTGCTGATTGCTGTTTCTGCCTGTGTATTTGCGGCAACCGCATATAAAGCGCCTGTGGGCGCGTTGATCAGCGCCGCGTTGGTTATAATTTTAATGATGGCTTACGGAACCTTGTTTGATTATTCAAGGGTTGTTACCCCCTTTGCCAAGCTCGGCTTTGATAAAACTTTGGGATTATCCTGGGATTTTGCGGCATCAAGCTTTTGGGGCGGATTTAATTCTCTTAACGGTATAGTTTGTACAGTGCTTGCGGCGGCGGTTGTTATCCTTTCGTTACAGCGTATTTTCGCCGCGACGGTGCTTAAGCATTCGGAGAAAAACACCCTTTTGTGCGGTACGGTTGCTTCGGGTGCGGTTATGTCCTTGGTAAGTATGTCCTGCTTCAATTTGTTGGCGGATATGCGAACCCTTGCGATTTTATGGTTTGTGTTTGGATTAAGCGGAGCTGCATATACGGTTCTTTTTAAAAACGACGTGGAGGAAGTGTAATCAATGGAAAAACGTAAATTAAAGCTTAACGTTCTTGATATTGCCATAATTGCAGTGCTTATTTGCGCTGTGGTTGCCCTTGTTTTCCGCGGTACGGTTAAGGAAATTTTCGATAAAGCCGAGCCTGTTACGTTAAAGGTAACGGTTACTGCCGATAAAGAAAATATCGCCACCGACGAAATTTTTAAGCTTTATAACACCGTTTATATCGACGGTAATACTCAGCTTCAATGCGCCGTGGTTTCTTCCGATGATAACGAAACCGAAACTGTTGTTGTTTTGGAGTGCAAGGGTTATAAAAAGCTTGGCAGATTTTATACCGAGCACGGCGATTTGCTCAGTAACGTTCCCGAATGTACAGTTCAATACAACGATATGCGCATAAGATGTTCGATACAATCGGTGGATTTTGCCGGCTAGTGGATAAAATCTACAAAAAAGTTATACGCTAATTATTAATTTTCATTGAAATGTCTATTAAGTTTCTATTGATTTGATAGTTTCTGTTTGGTATAATACCTTTATACGGGGGTGTCAGTATGACTACTAAGAATATTGAAATACAAAATGAAATCGGTCTTCATGCAAGACCTGCCACATATTTTATTCAGAAGGCCAACTCCTTCCGTAGCTCTATTTGGGTTGAAAACAGCGATAAAAGAGCAAACGCAAAAAGCTTGTTGGGCGTTCTTTCGTTGGGCATATGCAAGGGCGATATTATCACTATCCTTGCCGATGGCGAAGACGAAGCAGCAGCGGTAGATGCTCTTGTTTCTCTTGTACTCGGCGGTTTCAACGAATAATTAAATAATAAACGCCCTGAGCAAATCGGTTCAGGGCGTTTTTTGTAGTTTTTAAACAGAATTTTTGAAAAAAGGGGTGATGGTATGACAAGAGAAGAGCTTTATGAAAAAGCGCGTCTTTTGCCTGCAACCCCCGGCGTGTATATAATGCGAAACAAGGCGGGCAGGATAATTTACGTTGGCAAATCCAAGGCCTTGAAAAACCGTGTTTCCAGTTATTTTGCCCCTTATGCCGACCACCACGGAAAAACACGACGTATGGTGGCATCGGTTTATGATTTCGAGGTATATTTTACCCTAACAGAAATCGAGGCGTTGATTCAGGAAAATCAGTTTATAAAACAGTTTCAGCCTCGATATAATATCAAGCTTAAGGATGGCGGCGGTTATCCGTATATAAAAATGACAAACGCTCCCTATCCCGAATTTTCTATCGTTTATAAGCGCAGCGGCGGTAACGATAAATATTTCGGTCCTTATTCCTCCCATAAAGTAGCGAGAAATATTTTAGAAACGGTTAAAAAGGCGTTTTCCTTGCCTTCTTGTAATAAAGAATTCCCAAAGGATATCGGCAAGGGCAGACCTTGCTTGAATTATCACATAGGACGTTGCTGTGCCCCCTGTGTTAAGGGTAATATCAGCCCCGAGGATTACCGCGAGCTGTTTAACCGCGCGGCAACGCTTTTAAAGGGCGATGGCAGAAATCTTATTGCAGGCTTGGAGGAGGGTATGAACACCGCCTCGGAAAACCTAAATTTCGAGCTTGCGGCAAAGTTAAGGGACTGTATATACGCGGTTAAGAAATTAAACGAAAAACAGCAAATTGTTTGCTCCCCCGATATCGAGGCGGATATTGTGGGTGTG
Source organism: Oscillospiraceae bacterium (assembly GCA_015065165.1). GTDB lineage: Bacteria > Bacillota > Clostridia > Oscillospirales > CAG-382 > Coliplasma. The sequence goes on from SVQU01000024.1 coordinate 6,934, forward strand.
TATGCTGACGATTTGGGAAGCGCGATGTCTCTTATGTTCGTTCGCGGCGGCGCGATTGTAGACAGAGAAAGCTTCTTTTTCGGCGCGGATGAAATTATAAGCAGTACGGCTTTGGTATCGTTCTTTTTGCATTATTACGATTTAAGGGGATATGTTCCCAAAAGGATATATATCCATTACGATTTGGAAAAGGCGGATATTGAACTGCTTTCCCAAAGCCTTTCGGAAAAATGCGAATATCGCGTTTCGGTTATCGTTCCCGAAAGGGGAGATATGCGCGCTCTGGCTTTAAGGGCAAGCGAAAATGCAAAGCAATTGCTTATTCATAAACGGGCGGGAGAGGATAAGAAAAAGGATTTTCTTGTAACTCTTGCAAATCTGTTGGGGCTTGCGGTTGTCCCCGATAGGATAGAATCCTACGATATATCCCATTCCGGCGGTGAATATACCAGTTGCGGTATGATTGTACTTGAAAAGGGTGTTTTTGCCAAAAAGAAATACCGCGGGTTCAATGTTCGCACAGTTGACGACGGAAACGATCTTGCCGCTTTAGAGGAATGTATACGTCGCAGATTCTCTCACGATAACGACGAGGAGGGTTGGGAATATCCCGATTTAATTCTTGTTGACGGCGGCGAGAATCAGGTTAAAAGGGTTCGCAGTGTTATAACCGAAATGGGCATAAATATTCCGATTTTCGGTATGATAAAGGATGAACACCACAAAACGAGAACGCTAACCGACGGCGAAAACGAGATTTCTCTTATAACCCGTCAGGACGCCTTTGTATTTATATATAAAATTCAGGAGGAAGTACATCGCTATTCACTTTCTTTAATGGATGCCAAGCGCAGAAATGCGGTTAAAAAAAGCAGTCTAACCGAAATCAAGGGTGTTGGTGCAAAGCGCGCCAACGATTTAATGCTTCATTTCGGCACACTGTCGGCTTTAAAAAATGCAACCGTGGAGGAACTTCTTAAGGTTAAGGGTATTACCCTTGAAACCGCAAGTGCGATATGCGATTATTTCGGAAAGGAACAAGATGAGAATAATAACAGGAATAGCCAGGGGAACCAAGCTTAGAACTTTGGATGGGTTGGATACCCGTCCCACCACCGAAATGTGCAAGGAGGGCGTGTTTTCCGCCATACAGTTCGAGCTTCATGATAGAATCGTTTTAGACCTTTTCGGCGGTTGCGGTCAGTTGGCTTTAGAGGCATTGTCCCGCGGGGCGGAAAGGGCGGTTATTGTGGATTCCTCCCGTGCCGCTTGTGAAATTATAAAGGAAAATGCGGTAAAAACCAAATTGATGAAGCAGTGCCGTGTGGTTACCTCCGATTGGAAGGAATATCTCCGCGGTGTAAAGGGTAAGGAAAAATTCGGTCTTGTTTTTCTCGACCCGCCCTATGCCGAGGGGATTTTAGATGAGGTTTTGCTTAAAATTAAAAATTCGGATATCCTTGCCCCCGGCGCAATAATTGTTTGCGAATCGGACAAGGACGGCATCCCCACACCTATCGACGGCTGGAACTTTAAGCTTTACCGTTACGGCAAAAGCCATATCACAATGATACGTCTCCCCGAGGAGGAGTAAAAATGGTTACTGCAATAATTTCGGGCACCTTTGACCCTATAACCGTTGGTCATTTGGATATTATTAATCGTGCATCGAAAATGTTTAACCGCATAATTATTGCGGTTTCAACAAACACAAAAAAAGAAAATTTACTTCCCGACGAGGTTCGCATTGACGCTATAAGGGCAAGTGTTTCGGATATTCCCAACGTGGAAATTCAGCTTTGCCAAGGGCTTCTTGCGGAGTTTTGCAATAGGTATGAAAACCCTGTTCTTGTTAGGGGAGCACGATCGGGCAGTGATTTCGATTATGAAAGAAGTTTGTTTATAATCAATAAGGATTTGGGTGTGCCCGAAACGGTAATTTTGCCCGCCGAAAGCGGCTTTGACCACATAAGCTCTACCTATGTGCGCGAGCTTATTAAATTCGGCAAAAGCCTTGAATCTGTTGTGCCTCAAGGCGCAATTGAGGTTATAACCAATTGGCAGAGTAATAAACAGTAAATAAAAATAGGCTGTAGCATTTTTGCTGCAGCCTTTTTGTGTCAATCTAAAGAAATTGAAATTTTAACCTCAAGTCCGCTTTCGGTTTGTTCCTTTGTCCAATTTGCTTTATAACCCGAGCTGTCCAAAAGCTTTACGGCTTTGTCAAGGGTGTTGTATAAAAACCGCATATCCTTTATATATCCTTTTATTTTAGGCTTTGTCCCTGATTTTTGCGGTTTCTGCTTTTGGGGAATAATCTCTGTGCCCTTGATATATTTCTCCACAAGACGTTCTGCCTCGGAGGCGGAAAGCTTTTGTTTAATTATGGCAAGCATAATAGGGCGGCGTTCCTTTTCGCTTTCGATACGTACCAGAGCACGGCAATGCCTTTCGGAAAACCCGTTTTCCATTGCCATAAGTCTTTCTCGCTCGGAAAGCTTTAAAAGGCGAATTTTGTTGGAAAGGGTGGATTGGGAAATAGATAAGGACTTCGCCAGCTCGATTTGGGATTTGCCCGTCATAAGCATAAGAGTTTGCATCGCCAAGGCTTCCTCAAAAAAGGATAGGTCGCTTCGCTGCAAATTTTCTACCAACGCCATCAGGGCAGAATCCTTTCTGTCCGCATCAAAAACGATGCAGGGGATATGTGTCAACCCTGCCATTTTCGATGCTCTCCATCGACGTTCACCCGCAATAATTTCGTATTTCGCCTTTGATTTGGGGGTATAATTGGGCAGATTTTCGATTTTTTTAACAGCCACGGGCTGAATAACACCGTAGACCTTAATGCTGTTGCAAAGGGCGTTAAGCTCGTCTGTGTCGAACCGTCTTCGCGGTTGCAATGGGTTGGGCGTAAGCTCGTCCAAGGGCAATAACAGCGCTTTTTCCTTTTTTAGTCCTTTTAAAATATTAATATCCATAATCTCTCCCAAAATTTGTAACAAAAAAGAATCTGCTGTAAAAACTATAGCAGATTCTTCTGTCATATTTTGTTAAAGTGTAGGGTGAGAAGAAATTTATTCGTAAAAAAGCCTATCTAAACAGCTTTTTTTGACGGAAATGCTTCTTTCCGTCTCTTTCGATAATCTCGCCGATAGAATAAAATCCATCCTTGTCGTATACGCGGAATAAATCGCCAACCTCGCCGTAAATGCCTTTTAATTTGCCCAAACGGATGCTTTCCCCGTGGTGGTAAAGCCTGTCGAAGAAATCGTCCATTCTTGCCTCGGGCAGATGCATAAACATTTTTTCGGTGGGGATAAGGTGGGAAAGTATTTCTTCGGGCGTCATATCGTTAAGGTCGTCGAAAACAACGGCGTCCTCAAGCCTAAAAACCTCTACCTCGGTGCGTACAAGCGAGCTCATACAAGCACCGCAACCCAATTTTTCGCCGATGTCAGCACAAAGAGTTCTGATATAAGTACCTCTCGAGCATTTTACGTCCAAGAAAAATTCGCCGTTTTCTTGTGAAGGCTCGCAGGAATATATGTTAACCCTTCTTGCCTCACGCTCTACGGTAACGCCCTCGCGGGCAAGGTTCAAAAGCTTCACGCCCCCAACCTTCAAAGCCGAATACATAGGGGGTGTCTGCAAAATTTCGCCCTGAAAGCTTTTGGCAACCTCCGCAAATTCCTCAAAAGAGGGAAGTGCGCCATTGTGTTCGCTGATGATATTTCCCGTGATATCCTGTGTGTCTGTGGTAACGCCCAGTTTTATTCCCGCATAATATCTTTTATCATGGTCCACGAGAAATTCACTTGCCTTAACGGCAGAGCCTATCATAATGGGCAAAACACCGCTTGCCATAGGGTCCAACGTACCGCAATGGCCGATTTTTCTCTGTTTTAAAAGATATCTAAGCTTGGAAATGCAGTTGTGTGAGGTTATTCCCGTTGGCTTGTTTATAATTAAAATTCCGTCCTTGATGCTCATCCTTCAAGCTCCGTGAAAATATTGCGAACCGTTTCTAATGCTTTTTCAAAATCATCGCCAAGGGTAAATCCTGCCGCGTGATAATGTCCGCCGCCGCCGAAACGGCTTGCGATTTCTGCCACGTCGATGTCTGCAGAGGAACGCATAGAAACCTTTATGCCGTCCTTCTTATTGCGAATAACCGCCGATGCCAAAACCCCTTTGATTTCCCGCGGGATAGGGTTTATACATTCGAAATCCGCATCCACCGCGCCGCAAGCCTCTGCTTCTTCGGAAGTAATGGATACAATGGCGTATTTACCGCCGCAAAGAAGCTCTAAATTCTTATATGCCGTTTTAATAAGCTCCACCTGTGATTTTGTTTTACTTTCAAACAATTGTCGGTTGATTTCCGCGTGGTCGATGCCGGTTTCAAGACATTTTGCCGCCATAACATGGGTTTCGGGCTTAACGGCATCGTATTTAAACCCGCCGCTGTCCGAGCATATTGCGCCGTAAAGGGCAACCGCCATATCCTTGGTTATTTTCACACCAAGGGAATCCATAATCAAAAATATAATCTCACCGCAGGCGATTCTGTCTGCCATAACAAGCAGATTTTCGCAATCAACCGTGTTGGTTTTGTGGTGGTCAATAGAAAGGGCAAAGCTTTTGTTCTTTGCGTTACCCAAAACTCTTTCACCTGCAACGTCAACGCTTACGAGGGTGTATTCAGAAGCATCCTCGGGCTCGCTTTCTATAAAAACGCCGTTTAGAGGCATAAAAGAAAGCTTTTCGGGGATTTCATCTATGCAAAAGGCAAATGCTTTTTTACCCATTGCGCGCAAAACCAACACCAATGCCACGGCACTGCCGATAGTGTCGCCGTCGGGGTTGGCGTGGGTATATATGAGGTAGCCGTCGCCCTCCTTAAGGAAAGCGGCGGCTTGTTTAACGTTGATAAGATTCATTGTTTAACCCTCGATGTCTTTAAGAATGCGGGAAATATCCATAGCTCGTTCGGTGTTATTATCACGAACAAAGGTAAGCTTGGGGGTGATTCTAAGGTTCAAACGCTTTGCAAGCTCGCTGCGGATAAATCCCGTAGCAGAAACAAGCCCCTTTTGAACCCCTGTGTCATCGCCCAAAACGCTATAAAATATTCTCGCGGTGGAAAGGTCGGGGGAAACGTTTGCGCCGACAATGCTGACAAACGCTCCCGATACTCTTGGGTCTTTTACCTCACGCAGAATTGCGGCAAGCTCCAAGCAAACTGCGTTGTTTAATTTATCCTGCCTGTGTCCGGCCATTAACGTTCAATCTCCTCCATAATATAGGCTTCGAGAATGTCGCCCACCTTGATATCGTTGAACTTTTCAAGACCGATACCGCATTCGAAGGATTGCATAACCTCCTTGGCATCGTCCTTGAAACGTTTAAGAGATGCGATTTTATCTTCGTAGATAACCACACCGTCGCGGACAACGCGAACCATCGCGTTTCTGGTAATCTTACCGTCCTGAACGTAAGAACCTGCGATAGTACCAACGTTGGGAACGCGGATAGCGTTTCTAACCTCTGCGTGGCCAAGCACGTTTTCACGGTAGGTGGGGGCAAGCATACCCTTCATAGCGGCTTCGATTTCTTCGATACAATCGTAAATTACGCGGTAGGTACGAATTTCAACCTTGTCGCGTGCCGCCATATCAATAGCATTTTTATCGGGACGAACGTTAAAGCCAACTATAATCGCGTTGGAAGCGTTCGCCAACATAACGTCGCTTTCGATAATACCGCCTGCCGCAGTGTGAAGCACCTGAACCTTAACTTCCTCGTTAGAAAGCTTAACAAGGCTGGATTTAACAGCCTCGGCAGTACCCTGAACGTCGGCTTTAACAATAATGTTAAGGTTCTTAACGCCCGAGCCGATTTGTGCAAAGAGGTCGTCAAGGCTAACCTTTTGGTTGTTCTGCTCTTCTTCCTTCTTCTTGGCTCTGCGCTGTTCTGCAAGCTCGCGTGCCATTCTTTCATCGGCAACCGAGTTGAAGATGTCGCCCGCTTCGGGAACCTCTGCAAGACCCATAATTTCAACGGGAACAGAGGGGCCTGCTTCGGTAATCTTTCTGCCCTTGTCGTCGGTCATAACACGAACTCTACCAACAGAGTTACCCGCGATAATAATATCGCCGTGCTTAAGTGTACCGTTCTGAACCAAAAGGGTTGCAACCGCGCCTCTGCCCTTATCAAGCTTGGCTTCGATAACTGCGCCCTTAGCGGCTCTTGCGGGATTTGCCTTAAGCTCAAGCATTTCTGCCGAAAGCAAAATCATATCCAAAAGCTCTTTAATACCCTGTCTGTGAAGTGCGGAAACGGGAACACAAATGGTGTCGCCGCCCCATTCTTCGGGAACAAGCTCATATTGTGTAAGCTCGGTTTTAACTCTGTCGGGGTCTGCGCCGGGACGGTCGATTTTGTTAATTGCAACAATAATAGGAACACCCGCCGCCTTTGCGTGGTTGATTGCTTCTACAGTCTGGGGCATAATACCGTCGTCTGCGGCAACAACCAAAACAGCAATGTCGGTAACGTTAGCACCGCGGGCGCGCATTTCGGTAAATGCGGCGTGGCCGGGGGTATCAAGGAAGGTAACCTCCTTGTCGTCAACGCTAACGCTGTAAGCACCGATGTGCTGTGTAATACCGCCTGCTTCGCCTGCGGTAACGTGGGTGTTACGTATAGCGTCAAGCAAAGAGGTTTTACCGTGGTCAACGTGGCCCATAACAACAACAACGGGCGCACGGGTAACAAGGTTTTCTTCTTTGTCTTCGCTTTCGTCGAAAAGTTTGTCTTCAAGTGTAACGACAATTTCTCTTTCAACCTTTATGCCGAATTCGTCGGCGATAAGATATGCTGTGTCGTAATCGATAGATTCGTTAACCGAAACCATCATACCCATAAGCATAAGCTTCTTAATAACCTCTGCCGCCGCGGTTTTCATACGGGATGCAAGCTCGGTTACGCTGATAGTTTCGGGAACGGTGATTTTAAGCTGAACAGGCTTGGGCTTCTGCGCGGGCTTTTGCTGTTGCTGTTTTTTGTCAAACTGCTTTTTGCCCTTTTGCTGTTCTGCAAATTTGTTTTTCTTCTTAATTTTCTGAACGCTGGTGTGAGATTCAGAAACAACGTTATCGTAATTAAGTAGTTTTTCGTCATACTTAGAAAGGTCAACGTTGGTGGTACCTCTTGTATCTACAACGCGAACCTCATCTCTGGAACGCTTCTTCTGGGGTTGCTGTTGAACACCCTTTTCTGCCTTTCTCTTGCGCTTTTCTTCCTCGGCAGCAGCGCGCTTTTCTTCCTCGGCCTTGCGCTTTTCTTCCTTTTTAGCGTTCTTTTTATCGTCGTATTCCTTAAAGAATGCGGTTATATCGATTTGGTTCTGTTGGGTAAGAGTTTCAAAAATAACGTTGAGCTCGGCTTCTTCAAGAACCGCCATATGGGTTTTTCCCGTAAAGCCGTTGTTATCAAGAATAGTTATAAGGTCCTTGCTTTTAAGGTTAAAATCCTTTGCAAGGGCATTTATTCTGTGTTTCTCACTCGTTGTTGCCATATTTAATTACCTCTCTTCGGTTATAGTCAACTCAACAGGCTTTTTTCATAAGCCTTAACGAAATTTATATCCGTAAAGGCTATTGCAGCGGTATTGCTGTGCCCAACTGCTCTGCCGAGTTCTTCTGCGGTTATATCGGTTTCCCGGATTTTGGCAGAATAGAAATTCGCCTTGTCCGTAAGGTTTTTTCGGGTATTGTCCGAAACGTTGCAGGCAATAAGAACAAGCTTTGCCTTTTTGCCGCGTATCGCCTCTAACACCTGATTGGTGCCGATGGAAATTCCTCTTGCGCGTGCCGCAAGACCGATAACGCCAATTGTATTCTTTTTCATAATGCTCACTCCTTATTCGTTGGGGATGTTAACACGGAGTGAATCGTATATTTCATCGGGGATTTTAGATTTAAAGGCCTTTTCAAGTCGCTTTGCTTTAACCGCGCTGTCGAAGCATTTAAGGCTTTTGCAGATGTATGCGCCTCTGCCCGACATTTTGCCCACAGGGTCTACCTTGATTTCACCCTCGGGGTTGCGGACAATGCGTATAAGCTCCTTTTTGTCCTTCATTTCGTTGCACCCGATACATTTTCTAAGGGGTGTCTTTTTTTCGCCCACGGGAATTCCTCCCTTGTTATTCGGCAAACGAAGAATCGCTCTTGATGTCAATCTTCAAGCCGGTAAGCTTTGCGGCAAGTCTTGCGTTCTGACCTTCCTTACCGATAGCCAAGGAAAGCTGGTCGTCGGCAACGATAACTCTGTAAGACCTGTCGGAATCGGGAAGCTTTGTAACCGAATTAACGGTTGCGGGAGCAAGAGATGCGCTGATGAATGCTTCGTTATCCTCGCTATAGGGGATAATATCAATCTTTTCGCCAAAGAGCTCGGCGGTGATGTTGTTCTTTCTTGCACCCTTGGGACCGATACAAGCACCGATAGCATCTACCTTTTCATCGTTGGAAACAACGGCAATCTTGGTTCTGCTGCCTGCTTCACGGGCGATTCTCTTAATTTCAACTATGCCATCCTTAATTTCGGGCACTTCAAGCTCGAAAAGTCTTGCAACCAAGCCGGGGTGTATGCGGGAAAGAACGATGCTGGGGCCCTTTGTTTCCTTTTTGATTTCGGTGATGAACACCTTAATTCTGTCGCCAACCTGCAAGGTTTCACCGGGGATTTGGTCGTTACGGAAAAGAACCATTTCGTTCTTGCCGATTTCAAGGGTAGCGTTGGCGGTAGTGGGGTCAACACGAACAACCACAGCCGAAACGATTTCTTCCTTCTTTTCTTCGTATTCGCGAATCATATTGCCTCTTTCAGCCTCGCGGATACCCTGAATAATAACCTGCTTTGCCGCCTGAGCCGCAATTCTGCCGAAGGTTTTGGTTTTCAATTCGATTTCATAAACGTCGCCCAATTTATATCTCTTGGATTTCATATGAGCGTCGTCAAGGGAAATTTCGGTTTGAGGGTCAAGTACCTCGTCAACAACGGTAAGCTGTTTGTAAAGCTTAACGTCCTGCTTTACAGGGTCAAGCTTAACTCTTGCGTTTTCATAACCGCCGTGTTCCTTTTTGAACGCAGAAAGCAAAGCCGCTTCGATACGTTCAATCATATAGTCCTTGGATATGCCTTTTTCGGCCTCGAGGACGTTAAGCGCCTCGAAAAGTTCCTTATTCATCTTCCTTCTCCTTGGTGTTGGTGTCCTCCTCCGAAGCGGGTGCTTCGAATTCGGCATTTATTTTTGCAATTTGTTTCTTTTCGAATTTTCTAACGGTGCCTTCGCAATCAAGGTTGATATAATCGTCGTCATAAGAAACTATAACGCCGCTATATTCCTTACTGCCGTCTACAGCCACGTAAAGACCGATGTTAACAGTCAATTCGCCGTTGCAGGCAAATTCAATGTGTTCATCCTTGTTAAGGGGACGTACAGTTCCTGCCGATGCAACCTGTAAGCAATAGCTTTCCTCGATAGGGTCTAATTCGTCAATAATAGGTTCTACAAGCCTTGTTACCGCCGAGCAATCGTTAATTGAAATTCCTTCTTCCTTATCGATGGAAATTTCAAGTATCATTTCGGGGCCTTCTTTATAATAAGAAACGTCCCAAAGGGAATAACCTGCATCGGTAATTACGGCCTCTACAGCGGCTCTTACCTTGGCGGCAATGTTTGTTTTCTTGTCTGCCATAAATCCTCCTATTCAAGATTTAAGAGAGGGTCTGCAAGACCCTCTCTTAATAGCATACTTTTCTTTTCTTCCTTATTATATCACGTTTTTTCTTTATTTACAATAGGTTTTAGAAAAAATCATTGATTCATAGGCATAAATTTTTCGAATTTTTCCCAATCTACAAACAGCATTTTCTGTTTTTTGCCCTTGGAATTAGGTATAGTGCGTTCCGAAATAACGTCGTTTTCTGAAAGCGTTTTCATCGCCTTTGCGATCTGTTGCTTGTTTGCACTTCCCTTGGCTTTTTTCACTGCGGTGGCGATAGCCTCGTTGTAGGTGGGGTTCTGACTGTTTTTAAGATAATCGAAAATATATCCGTAATAGCTTTCGCTGATGTCCTGCTCTGACGGTAGTATGTGCGAAATTGTGGCTGTCTCGCGAAGCTGCTTCGAGAAGCAACCGTTAATGGCATAAACCACAACCTGCTTGTGATAAAAATTCTTCAAAAACGATGTGGCAGAACTGAAATGACCGTCCCCCGAGAAAAGGATAAAAACGTCGATATCGTCGCTGGAAAGCGCTTTTTGATACATATTGTCAAGAATAATAAAATCGGTAAAATCCTTTTGAACTCCGTTGGGGCTTCTTGTGTCGATTATCTTGTTTGAAAAAAGGCGTATCCGCCCGATTTCATCGGCAAGACTTTTGTGAGAGAAATCCGCAAAAAAGTTAACCTCCAAAAGGTGGTATTTAGTGTTTAAATCCTCAAACCAGGCTTTTATGTTTGGCTTTAAGCCATAATTGGTTTTTAGTGATATGTACCAATGCTCGTAATCCACAAAGGCGACTGCCTTTAAGCGCTGCGGTGTATTATCGGAAGTGATTTTTGCGGTATCCTTTTTAAATAACCCTAAAATATAATAACCTCCTTTCTGCATATTACCCCACAAATAAATGGGGTTTACAACAATATTATACACCATTAAGCGGTTATGTCAATAATTTTGTTTTGTGAGAAAGTCCCTAAGCTGAAGTATAATCTTCTTTTCCAGCCTTGAAATATAGCTTTGGGAAATACCCAACAAATCCGCAACCTCCTTTTGAGTAAGCTCGTTTCCGCCTCGGTTTATGCCGTATCTCATTTCTATAATCTGTCTGTCCCGAGGGGTTAGGCTGTTTATAGCCTTTAAAATCATTTTTTTGTCCTCGTTCTCCTCTAGGTTTTTATAAACGTAATCACTTTCTGTACCCAACACGTCGCTTAGCAAAAGCTCGTTGCCGTCATAATCCACGTTTAAGGGCTCGTCAAGGGAAAGCTCGTTTTTTGTACCGTTGTTTTTTCGAAGAAACATAAGAATTTCGTTTTCGATACAGCGCGAGGCGTAGGTGGCAAGCTTAATCTGCTTGTCGGTTTTAAAGGTGTTTATGGCTTTTATCAAGCCAATCGTTCCGATAGAAATCAAATCCTCTATACCCACGGCAGTGCTTTCGAATTTACGGGCGATATAAACCACCAAACGCAAATTTCGCTCAATAAGCGTTTTCTTTACCCCATGGTCGTTTTCCATTTTTTCAATAAGCTCTGCCTCCTCCTCGGGTGTTAAGGGCGGGGGAAGAGTAAGCGGGCCGTTTATGTAAAACAAAACGTCCTCTATGCCCAAAACCTCTTTAATCCAATGCATTACCAAATTTGTTTTTTCTTTTATCATATTAATTCTCCTTAGAATATCGAAATCGGTTGTTTTCAAAGTATGGACGTGGGTAATATCCCGTCGTAACCCGAATAGTTGTTGTTGGACGTATCTACGGCTACATATGCTTCCGCCGGGGTTGGTTTTTTACCGAGCCTGATAATTTCTATTTTGTCGGGGCGAAAGCCCAAAAAACAGCTTTTTCCCGTGGCGGTTGAAAAGGGAATCGCCCTTACCGATAAAGGGAAAAATTCGCTTTCGGGGTTATCGTAGGGCTTGGGCAAAACAGAAGATGAAAGTATAATTACGGGTAACGCCGAAAAGGGCTCGGTAACCAAATTTCCGCTGTCGGCAATCAGCCTTGCACGTATTTGTCGGTCTTTTATACTAATGCACACCTCCGCCGAGGGCGTGTTGATTTTCTTCCTGAAAATTAAACCGAAGCACAACGCGGTCAATGCCGAAATAAGGCATATAACCGCAAAGGAAAGGGCGGTCATTTCGGTATAAACGCCATCGTGGTATTTCCCCGAGGAATTATAAATTGCGGTAATCAATCCGCCCATTAAAGCCGAGGAAACCATAAAAACCGCGGTAGTTCTGAAAAAACGTTTAAGGCTTTGCCTGCCAAAGGCTGTTAGGGTTATCACCCCTGCGGCGACAAGATTTCCCAACATAATAATCGCAGACGGAAGATTAAGCGAATAGGGAAGAAACCCATATAACGCCCCCAAAACCGATGCAATCGTCAAGGGCAACGCCTTTCTTCCGCAACCAAGAAGTCGGTCGGTGATAAAAAGACACAGAAAATCCATAGAAAAATTTATAACAAACAGCAGATCGGCATAAATTACTACCGTTTCGGCATACATACTAAACACCTCGCAAACAATTAACACAACCTAATTATAAATAGGGTTGAATAAATATTTTGTCGCAACCGATAGGATAGGAGAATCTTTATGAAAAAACCTTTTTTGCTGTTAAGAAGCGTCGGGGACTATTTTAAACTTGCTTTCTGCCTCATTCTTTGTATATACGTGCTGTATAATATACTTACGCCCGAAAGGTCTGTTGCCGTATTTTCGCAAGGGGATAACGGCGGAATTAACAGCTTTTATGGGTTATTAGGGAGTTATATTTAATGTTTTTGGTGTTTCCTCGTTATAAATTGCGGGTTTCGATTTTTGCCATTCCCGCAATGATTTTGTTGTATTGGTGCGAGGGGGCGTTGCCCTTTATGATACTTTTGTGCTCGGCATTGGTTCACGAAATAGGGCATTTGACCGCAATTAAATGCTTGGGATATAAAATCCGCAGAATAGACATTTTGCCCATGGGCGCATTAATCGTTGTGCCCGAAGGTATACCCGACGATAAAGAATGGAAAATCGCCTTGTCGGGACCTTTGGCATCCTTAATTTTGGCATTAATATCGGGATTAATTTTTGTGTTTATCCCGATTTTGCCGCTTTTCTTCGCCTTTGTTATGAACCTGATTATTGCTTTTTTCAATCTTCTGCCCATAAAGCATTTAGATGGAGGGAAGGCGCTTTTTTGCCTTTTTCGTTCTCGTAATACAAAGGGTATTTTTCTGTCGGTGAATTGGGAGGAAGCGCAAAAAAAGACAGTGCGTTTGTGCACTGTCTTTTCAAACTTATCTGTTTTGTTTTTTCTGCTTGTTGCAACGATGTTTGTTGCAATTACGGGTTTTAATTTCGGGGGGATACTGTTGCTTCTGACACTTGCGCTTCAGTTGATGCCCGAATTAAATAGATTTGTGGAATAATGCGGATTTTATGCAAGCTTTTCAAAGCTTGTGCCGTTGGCGATGTAATAGGTAAAGGTGGATGCAGAAGCATCGAAGATTGCGAAATCTGCTTCGGTATCAACATAATCGTTGAATTCTACAAGGAAGCAGCTTTCGATAGCATTACCGCAAAGAGAAGCATATTGAGATTCGCCATCAATTTTGGAAACGTAAAGGGCGATAAGGTCCTTATAACCAGACATACCTTCGTTGGCATTAGCGGCCTCGGCAGTCATATTGAAGATAGCGCAAGCCATTTCTTTGCTTTCAACCGAGAGGAATGTGGAGGAATTATATCCGCACATATAAATATCGGGGTAGAAGAACAAAATGAGCTCTGCATTTATAGAAGATTCAACGTCGATAAGTCCCAATTCTTCAAGCTGCTTTTGTTTTTCGGGGTGGTTGCTTGTGGGAGTGTTGGGGTGGCCCTTGTAATAATAAACGAATTCGTCGCCATAATAAGCCTTAACAAGCTTAACATAGCTTTCGAAATCAGGTTCGTTTTCGGCGGTTGCCCAAGAACCGAGAATCATCATAGCCTTCTTGTTCTGCTCGTCGGCGGCATTGAACATTTCGTTGTTAAAGTTGTAAAGGGCTTTCAACTCGGATTTTTCTTCATCGGTCATAGCCTTTAAGGGGTTAGCAAAGTTTCTTTCCTCTATAATGCCTTCGGTTTTATCGGTGGTGAGTACGGTGTTTATGAAATCCGCGTCGGGAGAACAAAGCACGCCTTCGCGGGGACGGAGAATCCACCATTCCACGTTGCTCTTTTCCTTTGCCGCAACGTATGTGTATTGTCTGAATTCGGTGGTATCAACCGAGAATATATCGCTGTAATAATAGTCCTTTTCGGTGGCAACCTCGCCGTAAAGCGTGTTGAGCTTTTCTGCCATATCGGCATATTTCGCATCGGCATCAAAGCTTTCGTCGTCGGGGTTAAATGCGTCGTTGAATGCTTTGTATGAAGCGCCGCCGTCGGAAAGAAGTGTTACGTAGTAGTTGGATTCGGGAATGCCGTTACCTGCAAGAAGCTTAAGGTAAAGATAAGAGTTGAAATCGTTTATATAAAGGTTAAAGCGAGAAGCGGGATTGATAGAATACAGCTCCTCGATATATTCATCTGCCGCGTTTATCATATCCTCGTAGCTGCCGTTGAGGATGCTGTCGAGAGATACAGTGGGCATCGCATAGACGTTTTGGGGAAGGTTGTCCCAGTTCCAGCTTTCGGGACGGGCAAGCCACACAAAAGCGGGGGTGGCTCCGTCATTTGTGATTTCCTTTATGTTAAGAGTAAAATAAAGCTGGGGCATCGAGCCTGATATGGGAGCGATAATATATTCGCTTGCAGAAAGGGAAACAGTGGTTTTCGATTCGGCTACCAGACCGTTTTCTGAATATGCCTTTAAATTAAGGTTGTGTTTTCCGTAATAGGCGTCGATATTAACGTTCTTTTCGGAAAGTTCATCAGCCGAAAATGATTTTTCGGCAACGGTTTGTTCGCCGTGGGTGATTAACACCTCCAGCTTGGTCAGGTTTTCTTCGGTATTGAAGGCAACGTTGATTTTTTGTTCTTCGTTCAGCTGTGTAACTATGAAACTGCAAACAAAGTTCTTTTCTTCAATTATTGTTACGGTTTCGGTATTTGCACAAGCGGGAAGGAGCAACGCGATTACTAACAAAAGTGAAATCAGAATAGTTTTTTTCATACTAAACCTCTCTTTTATATTTGTTTGCCTTTGATTTTAACATATTTCGACCTAATCTTCAACCTTTCTGCATATTTTTGTCATTTTTAATAATTAATATATTATAAAAAGGTGATTTTACCATAGCTTATAAGGCTTCCTTTGTTATATTTGCATAGCAAATGATTTGATATTTAACGCTTCGGTTTCAAACGGGGCACAAAAAAGAACCACCCGAAAAAGATTTGTGCTCTTTTTCGGGTGGGATTTTTATGCTGTAAATGATTATTTACGGGATTCGAGAAGTGCTTCCTCGGACGCGTTAACGTCGCGCCAATCTTTAAGCTGAAGGTCGGTGAAGTCCATATAACCGAACCAGCTGTCGCAATCGTAACCCTTGATTTCCTTGCTTGCCACAAAGCTGCGGGTATACCAGAATACCATTGTTGCGGGGCATTCATCAACAAGCATTTCTTCCGCCTTGTGCAAGAGACTTGCTCTTTCCGCACGGTCGTTGGTCTTAAGTGCAGAGGTGATGATTTCGCTATAATCTGCGCTGTCAAAGTTGGTATAATGGGGGTTGAATTCTTCATCAACGGAAGCAACAGAGTTGTCAACGGTGATGCTGGAGCCGCTGTATTCTTTAGCGAAAGGAGCGAGGTAGTTGAACGCGTCAACAGAACCGCTAAGTACGTTTACACCGATGATATCGTAGTTTCTGGTCTTAAGCGCTTCGGTATATTCGTCGGGGTAGAGACCTTCGAATTCGATGGTGTAGCCGAGAGACTTCCAATATTCGCCTGCCTGTGCGGCGATCAACCAATAAACGTTGTTATAAGAAACCTTTTTGGAGAACTTATCTCTGGTGGTAGAGTTTTCGGGAATAAGGTAAGAAACGGTAAGAGTGCCCTTTTCCTTGCCCGAAACAAGGCTCTTCGCGGTATCTAAATCCGCGCTTGTGTTATAAAGGCTACCGCCTTCGGTACGGAAATCGGACTTTCTATCGGTGTTGAATACACCGTTGGGAACGTAGCCGGTAGCGGCAATTTCGCCTGTGCCGGTGGTTGCGCCGACAATTTCGTTTCTGTCAAGTGCGGCAGAAAAGGCCTTGCGAACGTCAGCATCCTTAAGAAGCTCGTTTTCGGTGTTGAAATAGAATGCAAATCCGTTAAGAGTGTTTGCGGTTTCAAGGTCATCCTTGAAGTGCTGATAGGTCTGGGGCTCGAAAGCGGACAAATAATAGATTTCGCCGTTTAAGAAACGGGAAGCCTGGAACACCTTTTGAGAGCTGTTTGCTTCATTTTCGTAGTATTTATACTGACCTTCATAATAGTAGCAGGTAATTCTGTAAGGGTTAACGAACTTATCAAGAGCATCGCCGTCCTCACGGAGATAGAATGCGTTACGTTCGAGAACCAATTTGCAAGCGCTGTCGGTATTTTCCGCAGTAGGCATATCCATAGCCTGAACACGGAAAGCACCGTTGCAAACGATATCAGCCGCGCTGGAAGCCCAAGCGTCGCCCAAACGTGCAACAACGTCTTCACGGCAGGGAGCCAAGTGAATGTTTGCAACCTGTTCTGCGAACAATTCGCAGTTGTAGTCATATTCGAAGGTAACTTCAAGCAAGGTGCTGTTTACGGCAGCCAAGCCAAGGTCGTCGATAGTACCAACACCGGACTTAACGGTTCTTGCGCCTTTAATACCGAAAAGAAGGGAAGCGTAGGGGCTGTCTACCTCGGGGGAGAGAATTCTGCTCCAAGCGTATACAACGTCATCCGCGCTAACCTTGCGGTTGTCGCTCCAAGAAGTATCTTTAAGTACAAAATACATTTTGTGAAGCTGATATATATCGTCGTACTGACCGTACCATTCGGTAGCAAGTGCAGGCTGAACCTTACCGTCTGCATCAATGCGGGTAAGGGGTTCGAAAATCAGCGAAAGAATCTGGTCAACGTCGCCGTTGGGCTGGATAACGGCAGGGTCGAGAGAATGAGGATAGTCGGTAAGGAACATACGAATGTTCGCGCCCTTTTCCTCTTCTTCCAACTTGTTACAGCCTGCGAGAGCGCTAACACAGAAGATAATACAAAGAATCAAAGAAAGAAATTTTTTCATAAATGACCTCCGGACATAGAGTTCCAACTTTAATTACATTGATTATACCACCTATTTATTAAATAATCAAGTGCGATTTTTCTATTTGTTGAAATTCACGAAAAAATATTTTCAATTTGTGAAAATTGGCGAAAAGAAAAGTGCATTGACCGAAAAAGCCAATGCACTTAAAGTTGGTTTTTAGTTTGACAGTCTTGTTAATTAAAGACCGAGCATGTTAAGAAGGTTGTTGTTTGCGAATGCAGCAACGGTAACCAAAGAGATAGTGCTCATAATCTTAATAAGAATGTCGAGAGAAGGACCAACGGTATCCTTCAAGGGGTCGCCAACGGTGTCGCCTACAACAGCTGCGCTGTGTGCGTCGCCACCCTTCTTATGACCTTCAACGCCGCCAACTTCGATATATTTCTTACCGTTGTCCCAAGCGCCGCCTGCGTTACCGCAGAAGAGAGCGAGCATAATAGCGGAGATGGTAGCACCTACGAGAACGCCGCCAACGAATTCTGCGCCGAATACGAAACCGCAAACAACGGGGAATGCGATAGCGAATACAGCGGGAACGCGCATTTCTTTAAGAGCGCCCTGAGAGGAAATTTCGATACAAGTCTTATAGTCGGGAAGTACTTCGCCTTCCATAAGGCCCTTGATTTCTCTGAACTGACGGCGAACTTCTTCAACCATCTTTCTTGCAGCCTTAGCAACAGCGTTGATAAGCATACCGGAGAACATAAAGGGAAGTGCTGCACCAACGATAGCACCAACGAGAACTGCAGGTTCGATAACGTTAAGAGCGATCTTATCAAGAGCGCCTTCTGCATAGTTGGGAACTTCGGGAGCAGGAGTGTAAGCGAAGATGTAAGAGGTCATCATAGAAAGGGTTGCAAGTGCGGCAGAACCGATTGCGAAGCCCTTACCGATAGCAGCGGTAGTGTTACCAACTGCGTCGAGTTCGTCGGTGATTTCACGAACAGAGGGATCGAGGTAAGACATTTCAGCGATACCGCCTGCGTTGTCGGAGATAGGACCGTAAGAGTCAACCGAAACGGTGGTAGCAACGAAGGAGAGCATACCGATAGCGGCAGCAGCAACACCGTACATACCGGAAAGGAGGTAAGAACCGAAAATAGCAACGCCGAGAACTACGCAGGGAAGCATACAAGAGATCATACCGAGTGCAAGACCCTGAGTAATGGTGAGCGCAGAACCTTCAACAGATGCTGCGGAAAGTTCTTTGGTGGGCTGATAGTCATAGGAAGTATAGTATTCTGCAATCTTACCGATTACGATACCTGCGATAACGCCGATAGCGGCAGCAACCCAGGGAGATACCCAACCAATGTGGAATTCAACGGAATCGAAAACAGAGAGGTTTTCGTAACCTTCGATCATCACACCGCCGAACTGGTTGAAGCAGAAGAACGCGATAACACCGCCGAGAACCATGGTGAGAACTGCGGAAATGTAGGTAGCGCCGTTAAGTTCCTTGTGGGGGTTGTCGGAAAGCTTCTTACGAACAAAGAGAGAAGCGATACCGATGATACAGGAGATAAGACCTGCAGCAGCAAATGCGAGAGGGAAGTAGATCATCTGTCTAAGCATTTCGGTGTTACCGAATACGTGCTTAGCAAAGAGCTCGATAGCAAGGATGGTACCGGAAAGAAGCGCACCAACATAGCTTTCGAGAAGGTCAGAACCGAGACCTGCAACGTCGCCAACGTTGTCGCCAACGTTATCTGCGATGGTAGCGGGGTTTCTGGGGTCGTCTTCGGGAATGTGAGCTTCGGTCTTACCAACAAGGTCAGCACCCATGTCAGCAGCCTTGGTGTAGATACCGCCGCCGATACGAGCGAAGATAGCGATAACAGAGCAACCGAGAGCATAACCGGAAAGGGTCATGGTGAAGCCTGCGCCGAAGTTGAGGTTTTCGCTGATCATACCGAGGATGCTTTGGCAGGATGCAACCTGAGTTTCGGTGATGGAAGCGTCGATCTGACCGAGAGCAACACCGAATACGATGAATACGATGAAGAT
>SVQU01000025.1 GCA_015065165.1 Oscillospiraceae bacterium
TACCTAGAACCGTTTTCGCACACCAGATAGTTTTTTAACAGTCTTAATGCTTTTGAAATCGATTTATCTATGCTTTCGTTTGGTTTTTCCAACGAGAAGCACGCAGACCTTTCGGGAAAGACAGGTTGCGAGATACCAAGAAAATCGAAAATATAGGAAACCAAAGAATTCCAACGGTAGATTGGAGAAAAGCCCGCTTTAATATAATCGCACATACGAAAAGCAACCGAAAGTATATTTTTGCTTTTATAAACCGCCACATCCTTTAGATAATCGTCGCCATTTATATCCTTTAATTTATCGTGAGCGGGCGTGAACTGTTTATAGTACATAAGAGGTGTTGTATCGGGCATTAGAAAATGGGGATGTATATAGCTGTTACATCCGCTGTCAAGCAAGCAGCCCTTGGCAATATCTTTGGTCAAATCATCGCAAGCCACCAATCTGTGGGGCATTACGGTTACTTCCCTTGCGGAATAAACACAACCGAAGCTGTTTACGTATTCAAGAAAAATCGGTTTGCCCAAAGCGGCAAATTCCTCGCACTTTTCACGCATATATCCGTTAAGGATTAACGCTTTTTCCTGCGTTCCGCCCAGAATTGCCATAGCATCGTATTCGTTAAAATCTACATCGAGCTTTTCGTCGGGAGAAATCAGCTTATAGTCGCATACAGACGTCAGCAGGTTGGAAATATCGCTTTTTCTACGGGAAATAACCAAGATTTTCATTTTATCTGCACCTCTTTTTTCAAAATAGGTTTCACTTGAGCACTTTATAACACACCTTATATTGATTGTCAACATATTTTATAGAGATTATTTTAGTTTATTCTATTGCGTTAAGAAAAGCATTGTTATATAATAAGAGTAATAAAATTTTTTGGAGGCAAAAATGAAGTTAAATGTTATTTTTGGTTCACATATGGTTTTCGCCGCAGGGTTACCTATACGAGTTTACGGAAACGGCAAGGGCGAAGCCGAAATCACCTTTGCATCCCAAACCGTAAAGGTTTGTTCGGACAGCGAAAAATGGATTTACGAATTCCCTGCTATGGAATACGGCGGACCTTATGAATTGTCCTTTAAATCGGATGAACAACAAATTGTTTATGACGATATATACATAGGCGAGGTTTATTTGTTTGCGGGGCAGTCCAATATGCAGTTTAAGCTTAAAGAATCCAAGGCAAGCGAAGATTTATACGAGACCTGCGACAAATTACGCCTTTATTCCACCGAAAGAATCGAAAAAGCAGACCGCTTTACCCCTGCTGACGGATGGGTTTCTGCAAAAAAAGAGAATGTGGTCGATTGGTCCGCTTTAGGATATCTTGCCGGTATAGAAGTTGCAAAATCCAAAGGGATTGCCGTGGGCGCAATTGTGTGTTATCAGGGCGCATCGGTTATTGAAAGCTGGGTGCCTACGGGCACTTTTGAACGCCTTGGAATTAATCTTTCACCCGAAGAAAAATACAACGACCATTTTGAACCCGACTTTTTAGATTGGAACCTTGACGGAACTTTATATTCCTTTGCATTTTTGCAAATCGTTCCCTTCTCGGTATCGGGCGTTGTATGGTATCAGGGCGAAAGCGATACTTCTATTGAAGAAGCAAGAGTTTACAAGGAGGAGCTTTCTGCGATGATTGATATTTGGAGATGTGATTTTGCCAATTCCAAACTTCCTTTTGTTATTGTTCAGATTGCCGATTGCGATTCCAGAATGAGTGATGCTTGGAAATTGATTCAAGAACACCAATACAACATTCAGTTTGAAAAGGAAAACGTTAAAACGGTTATTTCCGCCGACGTTTGTGAAACCGATGACATTCATCCGCCCACAAAGCATATTCTTGCAAAGCGTATTGCAGAAGCTTTGATGGATTAATTTTAAAATACAAAAGCCCTCCTTCGAGGGCTTTGTTTATAACGTAAAAATTAACACCGCCAACAAGATTAATCCCTATAGGCGGTGTTTATTTTTATTGATTATCTAACAGATAATTGAGGAATTATTCGCCTTTTTCGAGAGCGAGAGTAACGGTGGTTGCATCGCAAACCTCGGTAGGTCCGAAGTACTGGATAGCGCCGGGATATACGAAGCAGGTGTTTTCTGCCCATTCTGCTCTGTTAGCTTCGAAGAACTTGAAGGGTGCGCCGTCCAATTCAACCAAAGCTTTACGGATAACAGGCTTATCCTTACCGTGTCTTCTTTCGATGTTCATCATCTTGGTCATAGGCATACCGCCTGCAACCCATTCTTCAGCGGGCTTGCTGAGGTTGGAAACCTTAGAGAGGTATCCGGTGTAGCCATACTGAATGAGCATAAATGCGTTATAGCCGAGGGAGTAGCAGTAGTCTGCATCGAAGTTAGAGGGGAACGCGCAACGGCCTTCGTAACCCAAGAAGTGGTGAAGTGCAGAGAACTTACCGTTGAACTTGCCTTCTGCCTTACGTGCTTTAAGGTTATCTGCAACGAGAGCAGAGAACAATTTTTCGGATTCGATAAGAGAAACCTGAACGTTACCGTGGGGGTCGCGTTCCAAGAAGAGCTGTTGCTGGATAGACTGAGGAAGAATTGCGAAAACAGCCATAGATTCTTTGGTGAGACCTGCTTCGATGAAAGCATATTTATCTGCCCAAGTGGGAAGCGCGTTGAATACTTCGGTCTTTTCGCCTGCGAGAAGTTCGTTGATTTCTGCAATAAGAACGGAGAATTCGGGAACGAATTCAACGATACCTTCGGGAATGATAGCAACACCGAAGTTCCAGCCCTTTGCGGCACGGGTAGCAACAGAATCTGCAATATAATCTGCAATCTGAGCCATGGACATCTTCTTTGCGGCAACTTCTTCGCCAACAAGGCAGATGTTAGGACGAGTCTGAAGTGCACATTCAAGAGCAACGTGAGAAGCGGAACGGCCCATAACCTTTACGAAGTGCCAATACTTCTTAGCGGAGTTAGCGTCGCGTTCGATATTACCGATGATTTCGCTGTAGGTCTTGGTAGCGGTATCGAAGCCGAAGGAGCATTCGATGTCTTCATTCTTAAGGTCGCCGTCTATGGTTTTGGGACAGCCGATAACCTGAACACCTGCGTTATTTGCGGCAAAGTATTCTGCCAAAACCGCAGCGTTGGTGTTGGAGTCGTCGCCGCCAATGATAACGATTGCGTTTATGCCGTGCTTTTTGCAAACTTCGGCAACAACAGCAAACTGTTCTTCTGTTTCGAGCTTGGTTCTGCCCGAGCCGATGATATCGAAACCGCCGGTGTTACGGAACTGGTTGATATATTCATCGTCGAAAATAATATAATCGTCTTCCAAAAGACCGCTGGGACCGCCCTTGAAGCCGTAAAGAACGTTGTCTTTATCGGTAGCCTTCAATGCATCGTACAAGCCGCAGATAACGTTATGTCCGCCGGGAGCTTGGCCGCCGGAAAGGATAACGCCAACAACCTGTTTCTTTGCTTCTGCGGTGTTTTCGCCTTTCTGGAAGGTAATTTCGTTTTTACCGTAGGTATTGGGGAAAAGCGCTTTGATCTTTTCCTGATCTGCTACGCTTTCGGTTGCACTGCCGTTTTTAACACAGATTTCGGAAATACCGTTTCTGAGCATACCGGGCAATTTAGGTGCATACTGGTATCTTGCTGTCTGAAGAGGTGAAAGTTTCATTTGAATGACACTCCTTATATTACTTTTAATTCCAAATCAAATGCATTATACCCTATTTTGCGACAAAAGTAAATAGTATTTTTAATTTTTTACCATTGCTGTCAAATTATACTTCACTTCCCTTTTTGCAAAAGAAAAAACTGCCGATGTGCACGACACGGCAGTTTTTGTTTAACTAGTAGGAATAGATACCAAAATAAATACGCTTTGTCATTACATAGTCGATTGCATCAATTGCGCCCGACTTATTAACGTCGCCGATGACCAACTGTTCTTCATCAGAGGTCAATATTCCAAAATAATTACGCTTTAGCATAAAATAGTCCATAGAATCTACTTCGCCGTTTTTATTAAAATCGCCATAGCCGTAATCTAACTTGGGCAGGATTTCGCTTTCCATTACCATTGTACAAATTGTGCAACGCTTTTCTCTTACGCCATCGCTTTCAACGGTAGGCTGAACGGTAACCTTCCAATCGCTGACAATGTGGGTACCGATGTTAAGTGCCACACCGCAATCGCATTCATACCAATGGCTGTATTCGTCATGGTGCCAACCGCCGTTACGCTCGTGAACGTGAGGTTCGGGAGGCTCGATGGGTTCGGAGGTATCCGAGGTGTCTGAACTGTCAGAAGTGTCGGAAGAGTCGGAAGAATCAGAGGAATCAGAGGAATCAGAGGAATCAGAGGAATCAGAGGGATCGTCGGTTGTTTCGTCTGAAGACTCTCCAGATGATGTATCCGAGGATACATCCGACGAGACATCCGAGGATACATCCGAGGAGTCCTCTGAAGAGTCTATGGGAGGGTTTTCAGCCGAATCCTCCGTGGTATCTTCGGAAGAAGTTCCGGGATCGGATTCTTCTATCTGCTTACCTACCAAGAATTCCGCACAGAAAACGAAATTATAGCTCGCACTATTGGTAAAGGACATTTTTACGTATCTTGCATCAAAAGGTGTTTTTGGCACGTAGTTGATATAAAAATCATCGTCGTAGTGCTTAACCTTGGGGGTTGCAAGAAGCGTGAAATTCTCACCGTCTTCGGAAATATAAATCTTTAAATCGTTGGGAGCACCGATATTGAAGGGATGATAATCGTTAAACTGCGCCATAACGTGGGTTAAGCCTGTATGAACCTCGCCCAAATCGATGGTGGTGCTCATTCTATTCTCTTCGTCAAGAATAGATTTATGATAAGCATGCCATTCGGTACCGTTGGTAGAATTACCCAACACACCGTCGGTTAATTCATTACCGCTGACATCCTGATAAGGCATACCATTACCGTCGGTGTAGGACTGACAGCCTGTATATGTCTTTCCGTAGGAAACCCAATCCACATCCTCGGGAACCTCAAAGGGAGGAACCTCCTCGAGTCCTAAATCTTCTTCGGTTAAGGTGCCTTTGGCATATTGATAGGTAAGGTCGTAAACCGAACGGAAAAGGGGTTCGTCCGAATAACACGCGGCATAATAAACGCCCGTCTTACCATCTTGATAATAGAACTTAACCGCATCCATAGCGCCACACTTTATGCCGCCGTGGAGATACTTGATGTATCTGTCGAAATAATTTTGCTGCGCGGTTTCATGTCTGGTTTCGATCTGCATACTCATACCGTAGGTTTTGCAGAGCTCACCGCAATCGTAAACACGGTTGGGCATGGTGGTGGATTGCCAAATTTCGTTAGGCTGTAAGCAAGCCAAGTCGAAACCGTAGGACTGCCACTGGGAATATCCGGGGGCTTGGTACCAAGGAATCCAGATAAACTTAAGACCGAGAGAGTGGAGATATTCAGAGGCGTAAAGCATCATAGATCTGTCGAATTCAGAATAGATTTCTTCCTCTAACCAATAGAATCCAACCAAATCGAGATGTTCATAGCCTTTTTCGGTATAACGTCTGATTTGCTCATCAATTATCCATTTAATGGCATATTCACGGTCTTCTTTCTTGGATAAATCAAGCTCTTTTCCGCCCAAGGAACCAAAGTTCTTTTGATTGTGGGCGGGATAAAGGATGGTAAAGAATACGCCCGCTTTTTTGGTGTCATTTTTCAAAGTCGTCTTTGCACGACCCATAGCCGAATTCAATGCGTTGACGTTGTAGTTGTTCAAAAAAACGTCATCAACGTAAGCTGTCCAGTCGGAAGCGATAGTGGGGTTATTTGTACCACCATGCAAAGTCGCGCCCGAGGGTGCGGTGGAGTTATAAGGAAGGAACAAATAAGAATCAAAGAAAAAATCCTGAATGTTTTTATTTGTATCAAGATAAGCAACGTAAGGCAAAAGGTCTGCTATAGTTTGATTTGCGCTAAGGCCGCTTGCCGGACGGAAATGATAGGTTAGACAGATATTTTCATATCCGTTAATAATAGAGGGAGAAGGCAAAGGCGCCGCGCTGGTTCGATATGACACAAAAGGAAATACCACAAGTGCCAAAGCGAGAACCAATACCAAGGAAAGAACTTTTTTCATGTTTTCTCTTTTTACATACCTTTCTGATTTTATATTTTAAAAATTCCTCGCACATTATATCACAGAAAAAACAAATAGTAAAGGATAAAACATAAAACAAATAACTTTTGTGAGTTTTATATAAAATCCCAACGGGTGTAATTTTGCACATTGCTGTATTACATAGATTGTAATTTGTTGTAAAAAACGACAAAATTATCATTTACAAACCCGCATCTATATGCTATAATGAAATGAATATTGAAAAAGAGAGAGAAAGGTTATGAAGCAAAATTTTGATTTTTCGATAGTGGATGAAATTTTGGAGCGTTATCCTAAAAACGAATCCTCTACCATCGCTATTTTACAAGATATTCAAGAGCATTATCATTATTTGCCCCGTGAGGTATTTTCCTACGTAGCGAAAGCAATTGGTATCGGTGAAGCGCGTCTTTACGGCGTAGCAACCTTTTATGAGAACTTTTCGCTGGAGCCCAAGGGTAAATTTGTTATCCGTTGCTGCGACGGAACAGCTTGCCACGTTCGCGGTTCTATTCCCATTTTAGAAAGACTTCGCTCTGATTTGGGCTTGACCGGAAGCAAGAACACCACCGACGATTTGAATTTTACTGTGGAAACTGTTTCTTGTTTGGGAGCGTGCGGATTGGCTCCGGTTATTACCGTTAACGGTGTTGTATACCCTGCCATGACCCCCGATAAAGCCACAGAATTACTTAAAGAATTACGCAAGCAGCTTGAAGAGGAGGCGGAAGTATGAAGCATCTTAACTCAAGAGAAGAATTAATCGCCTTCCGCAAGGAATGTGTTGATGCATTAGCCTGCGAAACCAAAAAGATTTTGGTTTGCGGAGGTACAGGCTGTGTTGCAGGCGGTTCTTTGGAAATTTACGATAAACTTCGTGAAATATTGGAAGAAAAAGGCATTACCGTTGCCGTTGAGCTTCAGCACGATAAAATACACCACGACGTTGTGGGAATTAAGAAAAGCGGATGCCACGGCTTTTGCGAAATGGGACCGTTGGTTAGAATTGAACCCCAAGGCTGGCTTTACACCAGAGTTAAGCTTGAGGACTGCGCCGAAATTATTGAAAAAACAATAATCGGCGGAGAATGTATCGAAAGGTTGGCTTATTCGCAAAACGGTGAGATTTTCCGCCGTCAGGATGAAATACCCTTTTATAAAAAGCAAACAAGAACCGTTTTGGAGCATTGCGGTCAGATTAATGCTGCATCCATTAAGGATTATATAGCAGTCGGCGGATATGCCGCTTTGGAAAAATCCTTGTTCGATATGACTCCCGACGGAATTTTGGACGAGGTTTCGGAATCTAACCTTCGCGGCAGAGGTGGCGGCGGCTTCCCTGCGGGAAGAAAATGGAAATCCTGTGCCAAGCAAAAGGAAACTCCCCGTTATATCGTTTGTAACGGCGACGAGGGCGACCCCGGTGCATTTATGGACCGTTCGATTATGGAGGGCGACCCCCACCGTCTTATCGAGGGTATGATAATTTCGGGTATTGCCATCGGCTCATCCGACGGATATATTTACGTTCGTGCGGAATATCCCTTGGCGGTTGACAGATTGCGTATTGCTATTGCCCAAGCAGAGGAATTGGGTTTATTGGGCGACAATATTTTGGGTACGGATTTCAGCTTCCGTATGCATATTAACCGCGGTGCGGGTGCATTCGTTTGCGGTGAAGGCTCGGCGCTTACCGCATCAATCGAAGGTAAACGAGGTATGCCCAGAGTTAAGCCTCCCAGAACGGTTGAGCACGGATTGTTTGACAAGCCCACCAATTTGAATAACGTTGAAACCTATGCAAACGTACCCATGATTATTAACAAGGGAGCCAAGTGGTACACCTCTATCGGCCCCGAAAACAGCCCCGGCACAAAGGCTTTTGCGCTGACGGGTACTATTAAAAACACAGGTCTTATTGAAGTTCCTATGGGTACAACCCTTAGAGAGGTTATTTTCGACATCGGCGGCGGTATGCGCGGAGATGCAAAGTTTAAAGCCGTGCAGATTGGCGGTCCTTCGGGCGGATGCCTTACCGAAAAGGATTTGGACGTGCCCCTTGATTTTGATTCCTTGAAAAAGGTCGGCGCGATGATTGGCTCGGGCGGTTTGGTTGTAATGGACGACAAAACCTGTATGGTTGAGGTTGCAAGATTCTTTATGAACTTCACCCAGAATGAGTCCTGCGGTAAATGCGTTCCCTGCCGTGAAGGCACAAAGCGTATGCTTGAGATTTTGGAAAGAATTGTTGACGGCAACGGTCGGGACGGCGATATTGAGCTTTTAGAGGAGCTTGCAGATACAATTACAAACACTGCCCTTTGCGGATTGGGCAAGACTGCCCCCTCCCCTGTTATGAGCACCATTGAAAACTTCCGCGATGAATATGAGGCGCACATTTATCAAAAGCGCTGTCCCGCAGGTGCTTGCAGTAAGCTTAAGCGCTACGTTATTGACCCCGAAAAATGCAAGGGATGTTCTTTATGTGCAAGACAGTGCCCCGTTGGCGCGATTTCGGGTGAGATTAAAAAGACCTTTACCATTGACCAGGATAAATGTATTAAGTGTGGCGCATGTGCAAGCGCATGCCGTTTAAATGCTATTATAGAGGAGGCATAACCAATGCAATATAACAATATGATGCAGGTTGACGGCGTTCCCGTTGCTATTGAGGGCGAACGCAACCTTCTTGAAATTATAAGTAAAGTGGGCATTGTTATGCCCGTATTCTGCTATCACAGCACGCTTTCTATTTACGGTGCCTGCCGTATGTGTATGGTTGAGGACGAAAGAGGCAGACTTATGGCTGCCTGCTCTACACTTCCCGAAGCAGGAATGAAGATTCGCACCAACACGGGACGTCTTCGCAGATACCGTAAGAATATTTTGGAGCTTTTATTGGCAGAGCATTGCCGTGATTGTACTACCTGCCCTAATTCGGGCAAATGTAAATTACAGGACCTTGCGGCGCAGTTTGGCATAAGTGAAATTCGTTTTGAAAACAGCCGTACCGAAATGCCCAAGGATGAATCCTCGCCTTGTATTATCAAAGACCCCGGCAAGTGTATACTTTGCGGCGACTGTGTTCGTGAGTGTAACGAAATTCAAAGGGTCGGCGCTATTGACTTTGCCCATCGCGGTTCTAACGTTACCATCAGCACCGCTTTTGACATTCCCCTTTCGGAATCTCTTTGTGTGGGTTGCGGACAGTGTTCGGCTGTATGCCCCACCGGCGCGATTATCGTCAGAGATGACACAGGCAAGGTTTGGAATGCCATTGATATGGCAGACACCTTTACCACTTGTGAAATAGCCCCTGCTGTCAGAGTTGGTATTGCCAGAGAATTGGGTTTAGGCGAAAGCGAAAACTCTATGGGGCTTATTGTTGCGGCTTTGCACAGAATGGGATTTGACAAGGTTTATGATACCTGCACCGGCGCAGATTTGACGGTTTTGGAAGAAACCAAGGAATTTATGGAGCGTCTTGAAAAGGGTGAAAATTTACCTTTATTCACATCTTGCTGCCCTGCTTGGGTTCAGTTTGCAGAGAAGAAATACCCCGAAATATTGCCTAACGTTTCGAGCTGCAAATCGCCTATGAGTATGTTCTCGGCAATTATTAAGGAATATTTTGCAGACAAGCTTCCCGAGGGCAAAACCAAGCATTATCACGTGGCATTAATGCCTTGTACCGCCAAAAAGTTCGAGGCACAGCGCAAGGAACTTTATCTTAAGGATAACCCCGCTACCGATGCTGTTATCACCACCCAAGAGCTTATTAAGATGATTCGCGAATCGGGCATTGTCTTCCGCGAATTAGACCCCGAAAGCGTAGATATGCCCTTTGGAACAATGTCGGGCGCATCGGTTATTTTCGGTGTTACCGGCGGTGTTACCGAGGCGGTATTACGCCGCGTTGCAAAGGATGATTCACGAACAACCTTGGCACAGATAAGCTTTAGCGGTGTTAGGGGTATGGAATCGGTTAAAGAGGCGTATATTCCCTTTGGAGATAGAGAGCTTCATATTGCAGTGGTTAGCGGTTTGGGTAACGCCGAAACGCTTATCAATCAAATTAAAAACGGTGAAGCGAAATATGACCTTATCGAGGTTATGGCTTGCCCCGGCGGATGTATAAGCGGCGCGGGACAGCCTTACATCTCTTTCCGCCACCGCGAAAAACGCGGTGATGCGCTTTACCGTGCAGACAGAACAAGCACTATTAAGCGTTCACAGGATAATCCTATGATGAACGAACTGTATAACGGCGTTCTCAAGGGCAAGGTTCACGAGCTTTTGCACACTCATTATATAGCAGACAATAAGGGTTAATTTAATACAATTGACAACACCGCCGAGGAATCTCGGCGGTGTTATTTGTTGTCGTAATTGATGCTGTAAAAACAACATCAACCCTTTTGTATGTTTTATAGTTTATCTACGTCTGCTTGTGTTATAAGCTTAAAGCCTGCATTTGTAAGAACGCATTCGGCTTCTTCGTTTTCTTCCACTCGCAACACAACGTAAGCGTGTTTTTCGGTACGAGCCATAAAGGCATATAAATATTCAACGTTTATACCTGCATAGTCAAGCACGTTTAACGCCGAGGTGAGTTGACCGGGTTCATCACCGATTTTAACACCCACTATGTCAATATTCTTTATTAAATATCCGTTTTCCGTCAGAACCTTTTCTGCGGTTTGGTTATCGTTAACCACTATACGCAAAATTCCGAAATCCTGTGTTTCTGCGATAGAAAGTGCTCTTAGATTAACGTTGTTTTTGGAAAGTATTTCCGTAACCGATGCCACACTTCCCTTTTTGTTCTGAATGAATACTGTTAATTGCTTGATTGCCATAATTAGAAGCCCCTTTCTATTATATAAGTTTTCTCTTATCAATAACGCGAACAGCCTTGCCCTCGCTACGCGCGATTGTCTTGGGTGCAACAAGGTGAACCTTGGGGTTGATGCCAAGCATTGTCTTCATTGCGTTTGCAAGAGATTTTTCCATAGCCAGAACGTCGCCCACCTTATCGGTAAACTGTTCGGGAGACATTTCAACGTTTACGTCGAAGGTGTCGGTATTGTTAACACGGTCTACTACAATTTGATAGTTAGGTTGATAGCCCTCGTTAAGAAGCACGGTTTCGATTTGGCTGGGGAACACGTTTACGCCGCGTATAATAAGCATATCGTCGGTTCTGCCCATAGGCTTTGCCATTTTAACAAGAGTTCTGCCGCAAGCGCATTTCTCGCGGGAAAGAACGCAGATATCGCGTGTGCGGTAACGAAGAAGGGGGAAAGCTTCTTTATCGAGAGAAGTGAAAACAAGCTCGCCCTTTGAGCCTTCGGGGAGCACCTCGCCCGTATCGGGATCGATAATTTCCGCATAGAAGTGGTCTTCATTTACGTGCATACCCGTCTGTTCGCTACATTCAAATGCAACACCGGGACCGCTGGTTTCGGTAAGACCGTAAATGTCATACGCCTTAATACCAAGGGTTTCTTCAATGCCCTTTCGCATTTCCTCTGTCCAAGGCTCTGCGCCGAATATACCCGCTTTAAGAGGAATATCCTCGGGCTTATATCCCTGCTCTTTCAAGGTTTCGCCCATATATGCGGCATAGGAGGGAGTACAGCAAAGAATGGTTGCGCCAAGGTCGGACATAAACTGAATCTGACGCTCGGTATTACCGGAGGACATAGGAAGCGTAAGGCATCCAACCTTATGAGAACCGCCGTGAAGTCCTGCGCCGCCTGTGAACAAACCATATCCGTATGCAACCTGACAAACGTCCTTTTTGGTTCCGCCTACGGCAACAATAGCACGCGCACAGCAATCCTCCCACAAATCCACGTCGTTTTGTGTATAAAATGCAACAACGCGGCGGCCTGTTGTGCCCGAAGTAGACTGAATACGAACACACTCGTCAAGAGGCTTTGCCAAAAGACCGTAGGGATAAGCATCACGAAGATCGGCTTTTGTGAGGAAAGGCAGTTTATGGAGATCTTCGATGCCCTTTATATCTTCGGGTTTTACACCCTTTTCGTCCATAAGATTACGGTAATAAGGAACGTTTTCATAAACGTGTTTAACTTGTTTTACAAGCTTTTCAGACTGAAGCTTTTTCATTTCTTCAGAAGACATTGTTTCGATTTCTTTTTGGTAGTAGTTTTGTGCCATTGGGAATCATCCTTTCAAGTTGTGTTTGATTTTTACAGTTTCGATTGACCTAAACGAAATACAAAAACAAAAACGTCCTCTGCATTCCGATTAAGAATACAGAGGACGAGAAAATCGATATCCCGTGGTACCACCTCAGTTTGCCGCTTTCTCACGAAGGCAGCCTTATCAGGTACTGCATACCCTTGTTCTATAACGGGAACACCCGTTGCATCCTACTAAAGATTTCTCTCATTCAGCGCACTGCTAACAGAAGGAATTCGCGAAGGACGCCCCCATTGCCTCGCACCAACCGGCAACTCTCTGAAGGTTCTTTCCAACCTACTGGTTTCTGCTAAAACGCATTTGATGTTATGTTTTATATCACTTTTGTTTTGATTTGTCAATAGTTTTTTGAAATTTTTCTCAACCAAAGGATACTCGACAAAAATTTCAATCCCGCAGTTTTACGGATTGATGATGATTTCCGCCGCAGTGAAATCCACTTGAAGATAAACGCTATATCGGGTGTTTTTCCAGCCGCCAAAGGAAAGTTCTACAGTTGTGGGAACACCCTTTTGAAGTTCGACGGTTTTACGGTCGCCGCCAGCAAGATTATCGTTGCTTTGTTGACAATCCAGATTAACGGTTACGGTTTGGTCTACGGCAGAGGTCAGTTCCACCGTAATGGTATTTTTAGGATTATCGGTGTTTTCGATATGAATATCTTTTATATTTAATTGAACAGATGAACCCGATGTAAAAATCTTGCTCAGTTCCATCGATTTATCGCCCTTGTCATAAACACCCTTATAATAATCATAGGGCGCATAATGCCAAGCGTTATATACGTCGGTTATAAAATCGTCGGTTATTTCAAGAACCTTACCCTCTCCGAAATGAGTTTCCACAAGGCAGATTTGGGACAAATCGGGTGTCAGGCGGTAGATTTTATTCTCACATTCTATCCACATCGTTCCTCTTTCGACAGGATATTCACCCGACCCTATTTCAAACACTTCATCGGATATTTTAGGAAGGATTTCGCCCGTTTCTTTCATTAGCTTTAACGCGTCGATGATTTTATATCCAACGTCGCAGCTGTCGATTTCCTTGGTGGAAATTCCCCAGCCATCCCAAGTATATTGATACATATCAAAGCCCACCGTGTAGCCTGAATTTGACATATCGTTATCATAAACAGAAATCAAAGATTCAAGGCTTTCTTTTTCTTCATCGGTCAATTTACGAGAACGATAGTTGATGGTGTCGATGAGCGTACCGCAAGAGCAATAATTAAGGTCTCTAAAATCGCTTTTGAAATTTGCAACCCAAAGGCAATCGGGAGTTCCGTAAAGCCATTCGGTTTCGTTATTTAAGATATCGAAGATAAGCTTCATTTCGGATTCTTTTAGTTTTTGGGAATAACTGCCGTCGGGTATTGAAATTTTTATTTCGTACTCAAAGGGATTTTTTTCCACAACCAAACGGAAAATGTGTTCGTAACGATAGTAGCCTTGGGGCGCATCGGCATCGCAATTACCGTTGAGCAAGACCTCTGCGGAAACGAAATAGACTCCCTTGTCGAGATATGCTATATCATTAAAGGTTATTTCCCGTTGGGTATATCCGTTATCCCCTTCTGTCCACAGATGGGTTATCACCAGTTCTCCGTTTGTCTGAACACGATTGGTTATGGTGTTATGTAAATAAACAGTTGGTATTTCAGTTACTGAAGTTGAGGTTTTTCCGCTTATCACATCTTCAACACTGATTTTATCCACACACATTTCGGTGATGGTGCCGTTGCCGTAATCGATTTTCGCCCACATCAAGCAGCTGAAGGGAATTATCTCTTGGTCTCCGGATATGATCTTAAGCCCGTTATATTGAGGTTCAGGACTCTTTTCACCGTTGGAGCTTTCATCCTCGGAGCTTTCGTCATTTTGCGATGTATTTTTTAGGTTTTCAAAAAATTCATCAATATTAATTTCAGAATGGGAATTAACCCTGTACATAGTATCTTTTACTGTAATATGAGTAAAGTTACACAAGAAATTAATCGTTTCGGTTTTATCATCGGCATAGTTAACCGTTATGGTAAAACCTCCCCCTATGGGTATTTCTTTTATTGAAAGGTCATCGGGTACGAAACTGAAGTCGGATAAATAATCGCGTATTTTTTGTATAGATTCGCCGTAAAAAGAATGACTGACGTTGCTTGGAAACTTGGTGAAAACTATTGAATCGATGGTTTCTTGTCGTAATAAATCGGAACCCGACAAAATAGTTTCGATTCCATTATCTGTTTGATTGCTTTCGTTATTTGTTGTAGCTTCGGAGCTTTGCGAGGATTCGTCATTCGAGATGACGTCATTAGTTTCGGGTTTTACGGGTTGGCTTGAAATACGTTCCTTAAATATACAATGCTCGTGGTCAAATCCACCGAATATACCGGCTAACGGCTTATTCTTGATTAATTCTGCATACAGACAAAGATAATCTTCGGATATTATAAGTAAAAATTTCGGAGTGTCATCGTCTTTAAATTCTCTGATTATCTTCTTTTCGGCTTTTTCCACCAATTTATCTGTAATGTAGGGAACAAAACGTTCCTGTTCCTCGGTAAGCCTTCTTTTTTCTTGGCTTTTAGGAAGTGTAAGGATATAATCGCCGTCTTTTTCGGTGATATACGTTGATACTCCATTGGAATCGTCGTCATTCTTATTACAAGCAGTCATTGACGATAATATCATTATTAAGACTATTAAAAATGCGAATATGCGTTTCATAAATACTTCCTCCTTCTTGATTATAAAGAAAGTCGGCTCTATTCTTCCATATATATATCGGAGCTTGACAAAACGTCTCGATTATTGAAGGTATACATATCCCCCCATATCTCGCAATAGGTGCGTATCCCCTCTTCGGTTGCCCAATTGATATCTCTTATATCTCCCAAGCCGCTGCCGATATAATAGCATTTTATTCCGCTGTCGGATATGGCTTGTATCTGGGCGTCGGTAATCTGAACATAAAAGGCTTGACCTGCAAAATTGCCGTTGATTTCTACGGTTATTATTTCAATTTCATCAACGAACATCGCAAGATGGTCTTTCAGGTCTATTGAATCGTAGGTGTGAACAAGAACGTTAAACTTTGTTTCTTCGTTTTTGTTCATAGACATCATTATAGCGAGGACCGAGCCGATTTTTTTGTTATATCCCTCGGGGCGGTACATATCCCCTGCGAATTCGCCCGCGGTTTGATTTCCGTAAACGGTAAGCGGATTTGGTGTAGGTTCTTGATAATCGGGTTCCAGCGAATCCGGTTCGGAGTATATGGGTTGTTCATCATTCTCGGAATATATGGGAGGGGGACAATCTTGTTCGGGAAATTGGGCGGATGTATCGGTTGAAGCGCTGTCGGAGGCATCGGGAGAGCCCATAATCGGTTTGGAAATAGCGTCAGAAACACCGCCGTAAGTGTTGTCTTTATATGATGCGTTGTTGTTGGAAGCGTTATTTCCATAGTTGTTATGTCCGAGGGAATAGTTATATACGGGAGAAGGATTGGAGTTTTTGTTAAGCACAAAGAGCAGGCTTGTTATTATTGCGCCGATGCACAAAACCGCAACGGCGAGTCTTAGAGTTAGTTTTTTGTAGGATTTAGGTCGCTTTTCAACCAAAGCTTCCTTTGGCAGAATTTTATCTGCCGAGGGTAGCGGAATTTGACGAAAACGTTCCTTTATTTGCCTCTTTATCTTCATATTATCACCTTGACTGTATTAATCCTTTAACTGTGTTTTAAGCTTTTTCAAGGCGCGCTGATAACGTTTTTGCACCGTTGTCAGCGGAAGCCCGACAAGCTCACTGATTTCGCGGAATTTAAGCCCCGAAACTATCTTTAAAACGACAATCTCGCGGTCTTCCCCCTGAAGAGACATTAACGCCTCGTCAACGGCAAATTTTTCTGCAAAATCATTGGCTGGAGTTGAAATAACAGAAACATCCTCTATGCAAACCGAACCGTTTTTCTTTCTTAATATATCGATGGCGGTGTTTCGCGTTATGGAAAGCAACCACGCACGTGCATTACCGTTTTTGCGGTATGTATTGATACTTTGTATCACTTTAAGAAAGGTTTCCTGCATAGCATCTTCTGCATCGGCATAATTTTTCAAAATCGAAAGCGCCAGCGCAAACATCTGTCTTGCCATGCAATCATATATAACGGTAAGGGCGGTTGTATCCCCCTCCGAGAGTTTGCACAATGCTTGATTGCAACGATAGTTGCAGGAAAGATTATTCACGTTGACACCTCCTTGAAGCTTCTACTTATAATACGAATGAAAGACACAAAAATGGACATAAATTTTAAATATTATAGCATAAGAAAATAAAGTTGTAAACTTAAACAATCGAACCGAATTTAGGTTCGTTACGCGAAGTGCAAACAAAGATCTGCTTACCGTTTTTTCGAAATACGGCATAGCAGATGCGTTTTTAAGCTTTATCAGATAAAGCCGTTTTATTTTCACAAGGGGATTTTTTAGGGAAATTAAACCAAAACCACCGGTTGACGTTGAACCGGTGGTTTCGTTTTATAGGATAATTGGACCTTGGGTATTATTTTTGTAATTTTTGAATATCGTTTTTGCGAATTTCCACACGTCTTACCTTACCGCTGATGGTCTTAGGCAGTTCGGTTACAAATTCGACGATTCGGGGATATTTATAGGGGGCAGTATGTGTCTTGACGTATTCCTGAATTTCCTTTTTCAGTTCGTCGGAACCTTCCTTGCCCTTTACAAGAACGATGGTTGCTTTTACAATCTGTCCGCGGATTTCATCGGGAACGGGAGTGATAGCACATTCCAGAACGTAAGGGAGCTCCATAATAACACTTTCGATTTCAAACGGTCCGATACGGTAGCCTGAGGACTTAATTACGTCATCAATTCTGCCAACGTACCAGAGATAGCCATCTTCGTCCATACTTGCTTGGTCGCCTGTATGGTAATAACCGTCGTGCCAAACCTCGTTTGTCTTTTCTTCATCGAGATAATAACCGATAAAGAGACCGCAGGGGACGTTTTCTTTGGTGCGGATGCAAATTTCACCCACGTCGCCTGTTTTACATTCGTTTCCGTCGGGGTCGAGAAGTACAACGTCATAAAGAGGACTGGGTCTGCCCATAGAGCCGATTTTGGGTGTTTCGCCAACAAAGTTTGCGATGGAAAGAGTGGTTTCGGTCTGACCGAAGCCCTCCATAATCGTCAAACCTGTCGCTTTTTTAAACTGATTGAACACCTCGGGGTTAAGCGCTTCGCCCGCCGTTGTAGCGTATTTGATAGAAGAAAGGTCATATTTAGACAAATCTTCCTTGATAAAGAAACGGTACATTGTAGGAGGCGCGCAGAACGTTGTGATGCCATATTTTGCAAACATAGGCAGGATATCTTCGGAATGGAAACGGTCAAAGTCGTAGGTGAATATACCTGCTTCGCAGAGCCACTGACCGTAAAGCTTACCCCAAAGCGCTTTACCCCAACCCGTATCGGAGATAGTGAAGTGTAGCCCATCGGGATTTACGTTATGCCAATGCTTTGCAGTGGGATAATGACCGAGAGCGTATTTATAAGAATGGGTTGCGATGCGGGGGTAGCCTGTCGTACCCGAGGTGAAGAGCATAAGCATCGGGTCGTTACCGCAAGGGGTATTCTCCGTGCGGTAATAATGAGTGCTGAAGCGTTCCATTTCAACGTTGAAATTATGCCAGCCTTCTTTTTCTCCGCCAACCAAAATTTTAAGCATTTCGGGGAATTCCGCCGCTGCCTTTTCTGCCTCGGCCGAAACCTCGCCGTCGGCGGTACATACGATAGCCTTAACCTTTGCCGCCTTGTATCTATAGGTGAAATCGTGTTCTACAAGCTGGTTTGTTGCGGGAATTGCCACAGCGCCGATTTTGTGAAGAGCTAGCATACAGAACCAGAACTGATAATGACGCTTAAGAACAAGCATTACCGTATCGCCCTTTTTGATGCCGAGGGATTCAAAGTAGTTTGCAGTTTTTGCAGAATACTTTTTCATATCGCTGAAGGTAAATCTGCGGTCGGTCTTATCGTTTGCCACCCACATCATAGCAAGCTTATCGGGATTCTTTTCGGCGATAGCATCTACACAGTCGAAAGCGAAATTGAATTTATCCTCGTTTTTGAATTTGATGCCGTTAAACACGCCGTTTTCGTTATAATAGGATTCAACGAAATTATCTGCAACGGTTGTCGCGGTCTTTTCTTTCTCGGCAGCCTTGGGAGCAACGTAGGGAGTTTCGGGGTATTCCTCGCTGACGCTGCCATCTTGAGGATTGAGAACTACTGCATAGAATTCGCATCCGCCCTCGCTTACGGCTATCATACCGTGAGGCTGAATACTATCGTAAAATATGGAATCGCCCTCGTGCAATACGTCCACGTGATTGCCTATCTGCACCTTCAGCGAACCTTTAATAATTACGTCAAACTCCTGACCCTTATGGGAGCTAAGCTTGATAGGCTCGTTTTGTTCCTCGGGAACGTACGGGAATTTAACCCAGAAGGGCTCGGAAAGCTTATTCTTGAATTTGGGCGCTAGGTTATCGTATTCGGCACCATGTTGTTTTAAAATCTTAAGGCCTTCGCCCTTTCTTGTGATAGAAAAAGAGCTTAACGTTGTGCTGGTACCGTCGAGAAGGTCAACCACCTCGACACCGCACGCCTTTGCGCATTTGTAAATGAAGGTAAAGCTTAAATCGGTTTCGCCTTCTTCTAAAACCTTATAATCTTCAAAAGATACACCCGTAAGCCTTGCAAGCTCTTCCTGAGAATATCCCTTTGCCTCACGCAGTCCTTTAATTCTGCCTGCGACTTCTTTCAAACTGTACTCCATTTTACTGTCTCCTTTCAAATTTGACTGCTTGGATAATGGATACAAATTCGAATAAAACAAAAATCCGTCTCAAAAGTAAGACTTTGAGACGGATTATAAACCCGCGGTACCACTCAAATTGCGGAAAGATTATTTCCGCCACTTTACGGGTTCTGACAAACCCTTTGCTTTTACGCAGCATTACGGAAGGAGTCTACTCGGATTTCGCCTTTCGGTCCTCCGACTCAGAAGTGATAGGTACTTGGAAGCTCTGCCATTGTCTTGCACCAACCGACAACTCTCTGGAAGCATCACGTTCCGACCGTCTTCATCATAGTCGTTATTTGTGATATTCAAATTTCATTGTAAGGAATTATACTCTTGCGCGCATAATTTGTCAAGCGTTTTTTGAAATTTTTTTCATTTTCCACATTAAGATTTCAGTGAATGGTCTTTGGAGAACAATGTTTGCCAAAGAAGTAATCTTAAGAAAAAACAAGTTCGCCGTTATCATCGGAGTTTGCCGTTTTAAACGTCATCGTTCCGGCGTAACCGTCGATGCCTTTAAATCCTGCAAAGACTATTTTATCATTCCAAACTGCGCCCTTGGGAACAGAAGCGCAGGGTATATTCGGGTTTTTGGGAACCTTCCAACCGTCGAAGGGGCTATCGGAAAGCATATAACGGGCTTTTCCCTTGAGGCTGAATATTAAATAATACCTACCGTTATAAACTATATAATCGGGGCATTCGGGTTCGGTACTATCCTCGGAAATATAAATCGGCAGATTTGTATCGCGCCAATTTTCCAAATCATCGGAAACAAAATGCGCCAAGCAACCCTTGTTTTCAAATACAAGCGCCGTTGTCAAAATCATATGGAACAATCCATCCCCGCCCTTTATAATTTTCGGGTCGCGGGCGACGGATTTGTTGTATATATCAGGAAGTACAAATCCAAAATCCATATCCTTTTCGAAATGATAACCATCGTGGGAAACACTGCGACAAACAGGCGCGGGAAGATTCCCGCCGCGTCGAACGGTATAATATAAATATTCCTTGTCGTTATGCTTTATCCACGAGCCTGTGCAAATCGAACCCTCGGTAGGATCTGTTATCTCCACAGCCATGGGGTGAACCCGCCATTCCGCAAAATCCCTTGTGGAAATATGCGACCATTGATGAGCACCCATCCCCCATTTGCTGTAATGATGATGACGGTCTTTTAAATAAAGAACGTGATATTCATCGCCGTTCACATAGGGCATACAGTCCCCAACAAAAACGTTTTCCTCAGGCTTCCAGCCTTCTGCGTTGAAGAACACAGAAGAAACGCTTGGTTGTTCCTGTTTCAGCGGGAAATATGGTTCGATTTTAATTGGCGAATCAGATTTGATATTATCGCCCCAAGCAAATAAACGATTACCGTTGGGCCATTCCTCGTCAACAAGCGAACCGTTAACGTACAGTTCGATTCTATGCTTCATCAAAACGACATCGACACTATCGCCAACCTGTGCAAAACCGTTTAGCGCCAACGGTTCGGGATGAAAATCATACCAAAACGAACATTTTACACATTCATTATTTCCTTGTATTTCAACGGTTTTTTGTTGATTTTTTAATGAAATTGCATTAAACGGAATTTTTGTAATTTCAAAGGAAAGTTTCAAATCACTCATAATATGACCCGCAAAATTTAGTTTATATTATATAGCGAGTATAACATATGTTGAAATAAAAGTCCAGAGCACGCCACACTTTTGCCGCCGGCCTTATATGTCTAACAAAAAAACACCCATTTTTATTCTTAATGACCAAGGAACTTGTGATTTTTCTGACATCGCAAAATCATTGAATGAATCCAAAGATTATATAGTTGTTAACGGGAACACCTTTTGCAATTTTCCTTTAGAATTAGCATATTTAAGGAACGAATGGTTGAAGGTGTGTTTTGAAATCTCCGAAAAAATCGGACTTCCTATTGTTATCAATGCATCTCTTATGCCAACCACGATAAAGAATTTAGATAACGCAAAACTGTTTTCCGATATTCATTTTATTGCCACGGTAAGCGACAACAATAGGTTTACACAACGCTATAATGAACTAAATATTACCAACAACGATTGGATAACCCCCGCAAGAATGAGCAACGATTATTTGCGAGAGCATGCACAAACGGA
Organism: Oscillospiraceae bacterium; assembly: GCA_015065165.1. Classification (GTDB taxonomy): domain Bacteria; phylum Bacillota; class Clostridia; order Oscillospirales; family CAG-382; genus Coliplasma. The sequence goes on from SVQU01000025.1 coordinate 21,439, forward strand.
ATATCCTGAAATGAAGGTTTTTGATATCAGCGATATGTCTTTAAGCGAAGCCGTGGCAGAAATAGATGCGTTTATTCGCGAAAGAATAAGTTAAAATGACGCACAGTATCTTCCTATTCGCTAAAACGTGGTTATGTATAAGCCAATAAGGAGTTTTTATGTCGCATAGCAAATATAACAAACGAGGTCACTCATTCTATTTGGAAAATTGGAATCCTAATGCAAAAAAGTATATCAACGAATGTAAAATATGCGGATACAAAGGATATAGTCCTGCCATAGAACAACCCGATTTTTTAACCGAAAGGGACAAAGACCCAGGCGTATTTTCGCTTAACAAGTCGATATATAAAGAATTAACTAAAACCTTTTCGCTTTTAGAATTGGATGAATTTGGTCGTTGCGAAACTTGCGCAAAAATTCATGACAAAAAATAATCACAAAAATAGAAAGGAAAATTAATTTATGAGCACTGTTGCTGCAGGCAGAATAAATTTTGTCAAACCCATAAACATCAAGGAATATACAGAATTGTCTATCTTTATAACAAAAGCGGCAATTTCAAGCGAGATTGGTGTTAATCTTCAGTATAATATTTCACCACGTATAAATAAGCGGTTCATACAAAAAGATATATCAAAATTGGAATTGACCGAGATGGCTTATGAATTAACGGAAAATCCATGGTGTTCCCAATCTGATGCATTATTTTACGGAGCCGTTTATAACGATGATTATACATGCGACGGAATCGATAAAAAGAATTCTAAAATAATCAAAATACAGAATTTTTTCGAATCTGTTTTCAAGTCGGATTTAGTCAGAGAAATAACCTTTGAACTTTGGGAGGATTCACCGCCTAAAGAAGCAGATGAACCTTCAATTAATACCAAAGATTTTTTTGATGTACTTGATAAAGCATACAAAAGTACAAGGGCTACGGATTCGTCATTGATACCTTCAATCCGATTAAAAATGTTGAAATATAAAAAATGAAAGCATAACTATAATCTGATTTAAAGGAGGTAGAATAATGGCTTTTGAAAATGATTGGAGAATCATAGACAGACCTTGGGATTATCTGAAAAATGCAGAATTAGTATATGTAAAGGAATACCACCCTACTAATGATTCTTGGGATCACGAGCATTGCACGTTCTGCTTTGCGTCCATTAGTGAAAACGACGAAAATTTACATAGCGGTTATTATACATCCGAGTTTGAAATTAGCAAACAAGAATGGATTTGCGAGAAGTGCTTTAAGGATTTCTCTCCCCTATTTAAATGGAGAATTATTTGAACATTAAACAAATACCGCAGAGATATTTCTCGGCGGTTTAAACTTTTAAGCGAAAATTCGAATATTGATTTTGATTGACAACTATGATAAAATCCATATAGTGATAACACATTGTTAGGGCTTTAAATATGAAAATCGCTACATATAACATTTGGAATTCTCAAGACGGAATGCCATTTAGAGAAAACCATATTTTAATAGAACTAAAAAACATTGATGCCGACATAATCTGCTTACAAGAAGTGCGAGATAAAAGTATGGCAGAATATATCGCCAAAGCAATAAATTATAATTACTGTTTTTTTGAAAATTACTGCGGCGAAAGCGAAGGACTTGCTATTATAAGCAAAATACCGTTTATAAATGCAATTTCGATGTTTGATAAATCGAACACTATAATCAGCACCCACAAAGTAAACGGCAGAACGTTATGTATTGCAAATCTACACCTTCCTTGGAATAGTGCATTGAATAGAGAAAAACAAATACTTGAAACCGTTTCATTTATTGACAACGAACAGTATGATTATGTGATTTTGGCAGGAGATTTCAATTGTAGCGAAACTTCCGATGTAAATCGATTCTTATTGGGTGAGTGTTTGTTGGATGGAAAAGAATCAAAACATATTTGGTATGACTTGGCATTGTCATACGCCGAACGAACACAATCAAAGCCAGATTATACGCTTGATTTTATTGAAAATCCGCGTTTCATCAATAATACAATAGAAGTTAACAGCAGAGTGGATAGGATAATGTTACGAAATACGTATCCTTGTGATTTTCCTACGCTTATAAATTGCAGAATTTTCGGACAGAAAATATATGATGAAACGAAATTAGCAGCAAGTGATCATTACGGAGTCTTAGTAGAAATTGATTTCTAAAAAGGAGATTTATAATGGAAAATATTTGGAGTGTCTTATATAACGAAGCCAAAAAAGTACAAAACAGCAGAACTATTTCACCATTCATAGAAGCCGGTGGTGTTGCCTCTGCAATTTTGACAAAAGCTGGAAATATATATGTTGGAGTATGCATTGACACTGCAAGTACGTTAGGTATGTGCGCAGAACGAAATGCTATTGCAAATATGATAACCAATGGTGAACATCAAATCGATAAAGTAGTTGCTGTTGTTGAAGATGGCAGCGTCGGTTCTCCTTGCGGTGCGTGTAGAGAATATATGATGCAGTTAGACAAAAACAGTGGCGAAATAGAAATACTTGTAGATTTCGAAACAAGAAAGACAGTTAAGTTAAAAGAGCTTATTCCCGATTGGTGGGGAGCGAAGCGATTTAACGACAATTAATAAACAACGCAAACAGTTCTCGTTGAAACATACAAAGCAAAATCGCTGAGGAATTAAACCTCAGCGATTTTCTTTTATACTGACATAAAACTATTGTGCTGCACTTTTGATGATGTAACAGACGGAACGGTTTGGGCGGTTTCGGAACGGATGAAATCGCAACCAATGCTCCAAACAAACGTGCGTCGTAATCATATTACAAGTGCCAGAAAAATCGAGAAAAATTTTGTATATTACGAAAATTCATGCATAGAAAAGAAAAAATCCTGCAAATTCATGCAGGATTTTGGCAGGGGCAGTAGGACTTGAACCCACGACCAACGGTTTTGGAGACCGCGACTCTACCAACTGAGCTATACCCCTATTTTTAGCTTCAAAAAGAAGCCAGAAGCATCACGCTGAGTCTAAAACTTACGTGATACGGTAAAAGAAAAACATTGAATAAAATATTCAATGTTTTAAGTGGTGCACCTTCAGGGATTCGAACCCGGGACCCACTGATTAAGAGTCAGTTGCTCTACCGACTGAGCTAAAGGTGCATATTAAATTAAAAAGTTGGTGGGCCTTCGGGGACTCGAACCCAGGACCGACCGGTTATGAGCCGGTTGCTCTAACCAACTGAGCTAAAGGCCCATGTAAAGGAATATTCCCCCATTGAAGGGGGATATTCCTACATTAGTGTCAGCATCGACCTATTTTCCCAGGCCGTCTCCAGCCAAGTATTTTCAGCACAGACGAGCTTAACTTCCGTGTTCGGAATGGGAACGGGTGGACCCTCGCTGTTAAAGACACTGACTAACGGGTTGATGTGTAACACCAACGCCTTTTAGCGTTGCTATTGAAAGTGAATAGAAGATTATGCTCTGTTTTGAAATATAGTTCAAGCCCTCGGTCTATTAGTATCGGTCAGCTGAATGGATCTCTCCACTTACACCTCCGACCTATCAAACTTGTAGTCTACAAGTGACCTTACTAGCTTACGCTATGGGATATCTAATCTTGAGGTGGGCTTCACGCTTAGATGCCTTCAGCGTTTATCCCATCCATACGCGGCTACCCAGCTATGCCCCTGGCGGAACAACTGGTGCACCGGTGGTATGTCCATCCCGGTCCTCTCGTACTAAGGACAGCTCCTCTCAAATATCCTGCGCCCACGACAGATAGGGACCGAACTGTCTCGCGACGTTCTGAACCCAGCTCGCGTACCACTTTAATCGGCGGACAGCCGAACCCTTGGGACCTGCTCCAAGCCCCAGGACGTGATGAGCCGACATCGAGGTGCCAAAC
>SVQU01000002.1 GCA_015065165.1 Oscillospiraceae bacterium
GCACAGAGTGATATTTCCCTTTGGGGAAGTGGTATTGAAATCTTATGATTTCAGTGTTATTTTATTCGCCTTAAACTGCCGTAGGCAATATAACTATGCGAAGCATAATATCACTGCGAAGCAATACCACTCGCTGAATAAACAACCCCGCAAAACTATGTTTTGCGGGGACCCCATGACGGCGAATAAAACTGCGAGACTTCCTTATGGGAAGTCTCGCAAAGCGTCAGCTTTTTGGTTTGTGAGATTAGTCTTCCTTAATTTTATACTGGCTGAAGTATACTCTCTTAAGGTAGAGGTAGTCCATACTGGTGATTACTCCGTCGTTGTCGATATCGCCGATTCTGATATCATCAATTCTATACTGGCTGAAGTATACTCTCTTAAGATAGAGGTAGTCCATAGAGTCGATATCGCCGTCAACGTCGATGTCGCCCTTCTTGTAATCGTCGGGATCGGGATCGGTTATATCGGAGTTGTCGGATTCGTCGGAGTTATCGGATTCGTCAGATTCATCGGAGGAATCAACATCGGATTCGTTAGAAGAATCAACGTCGGATTCGTTAGAAGAATCAACATCGGATTCGTTAGAAGAATCAATGTCGGATTCGTTAGAAGAATCTACGTCGGATTCGTTAGAAGAATCAATGTCGGATTCGTTAGAAGAATCGATGTCGGATTCGTTAGAAGAATCAATGTCGGATTCGTTAGAGGATTCGTTGCTGCCATCGTTATAAGCGATAACTGCGTAAGAACCGTTACCTACATAAGCGGTGTGAGCAAAAGGAGGAACGATTTCGTAGTGGTCGCCGTATACGTTAGCCTTGCCGGTGTGAGCAACGTTGGGGATGTATACGAGAGTATCGCCGGTAGCGTCTTCCTTAGCGATGAACTTAACCTTAAATACGAGAACGCCGTCTTCGAATACGTCGGAAATGAGGTATTCACCTGCGTTATCGGGATCTTCATAACCAGCGGTGGTAGCGTCAACCTCTACCCACCAGATGTTGCCATCGGTCTTCATTCTGGTCATATCTTCCCATTCGTTATAACCCTGGAAGGTGTTCTTAAGTTCTTGCTTATCCTTAAGAGGAACGTCGAAGCCGAGAACGTCGGTATCGAAATAGAGGTTACCGTGTACGTGCTGGAGACCCTTGGAAGCGTTAACGTTGTTAACGGTTACGGTTACGATAACTTCTTCGCCCGCCTTGAAGGATTCGGGAACTTCGATATCCATAGTGAAGTTGGGGTTAGAAACGGGTTCGCCCATAATTTCGGAGATATCGATAGAAGAATCTACATCGGAATCGTTAGAAGAATCGATAGAGGAATCGATGGAAGAATCGATAGAAGAATCGATAGAGGAATCGATGGAAGAATCGATAGAAGAATCGATGGAAGAATCGATGGAAGAATCGATAGAGGAATCAATAGAAGAATCAATAGAAGAATCTACGTCGGTTTCGTCAGAAGAATCAACGGGAGGTTCGGGCTCGGTCTGGTCATCGGACAAGATACCGTAAACCTCGATTTCGTTGATGAACGCGAAAGTACCGTTAAGGGTTACTTCAATCTTTACAAATCTTGCTCTGGTTTCAGCAGCATCTACAGAACCCCACTGAACTTCAGCGCCGTTGTCTTCATAAGCAAGCTCGCCGAGAGAAACATAGTCATCTGCAGAGGTAGCATAGAATGCTTCGATCTTAGTGGGCTTGTTAATACCGGATTTGTTAGCTACGAAGGTGTTAACCTTGATGTCGCCGATGTTATAATATGCGCCCAAGTCGAAAATTACGGTACCAACACCGTTGGGAGCATTTACATTGGAGGGATAGTTAACATGGTAATAGAAACCAAACCAGTTGTTGTCATAGGTAACTTCTTTGTGAGCCTTACCGTCGGTAAGGTCTGCGGTGTAATTGCCGTAACCGGTAACGCCGTCATCCATACCGAGAACGAGGTTTTCGGGTTTAGCAGGGAGAGGTTCGGTGTTTTCTGCGATAGCAGCCTTAGAACCGTTACCTACGTATGCGGTGTGAGCATAAGGTTCTTCATTTTCAAAGTAGTCGCCGGATACGGTGTTGTTAGGAATGTAAACAACGGTGTCGCCGGTTGCGTTCTGCTTAGCGATGAAGGTGATATTGAATACCAACTGACCGTCTGCGATCTGGTCGGTGATGGTGTATTCGTTGGTTGCTTCGTCGAGGTAACCGGAGGTACCTGCATCGATTTCGATCCACCAGAGGCCGTTGCCGTCAGACATAAGTCTGGTCATATCTTCCCATTCGTTAAGACCTGCAAATGCGCCTGCAATTGCCTTCTGATCTTCAAGCTCAAAATCGAAGCCGAAAATTGCGGGATCGAAGAAGAGGTCGCCGTGTACGTGCTGGAGACCGCCCTCTACGTTAACGTTGTTAACGGTTACGGTAACGGTAACTTCTTCGCCTGCTCTGTAAGATTCGGGAACGGTAACGTCCATAGTGAAAGCAGGGTTTTCGTTTGCTTCGCCGAGGAGCTCGTCAACAGGTTCTTCGGAAGAAGAAGGATCTTCGGAGGGATCGGGATCTACTTCGTCATCGGTAGGTACAGAGGGTGCGTCGGAAGAGGGTTCGTCGGAAGAGGGTTCGTCTTCAACGGGAGTTTCATAACCCCAAATTTCGATTTCGTCGAGGAGGTTGTAACCATAGTCGTTTACAAATTCAACCATAACGAAACGAACGTTGGTTGCCTCTGCAGAGAGAACAGCCCATTCGAGCTCGTTGGGGTAGGTTGAGCCGTCGTAAGCCGCAGGCATATCGGCAGTGCCGAGAGAAGTATATTCTGCGCCGTCTGCGGAAACGTATACGTTGATTGCAGCGGGACGCTTGATGCCGCTGGATTCGAACACGTAGATGTGGGACTGAACCTTATCGATGGTGCAAATTGCGCCAAGGTCAAAGATAAAGTTACCCTTCAATTCGGTGGTGTTGGTGGGGTTCCAAGCAAATGCGGTGCTATCGTAAGCAGACCATCTGTTGGTGTAACCGTCGGTAAGAGCAAAGTTTGCGCCGGTGTAGTTGCCAACGCCTTCTGCGGAAGCGGTGTATTCCTTACCTGCAACAAGGTTTGCAGATTCGGGCTTTACAACGGGTTCATCAGAAGAAGTTTCTTCAAAAACAGCAACTTCGTTGATGAACACGAAAGCGCCGCTGAATTTAACTTCGATCTTAACGAACTGACCGGAAGCTTCGGTTTCAAGCACTGCCCAAGCAACGTCGTTGGTAGCATTGAGGTATCCGAAATCGCCAAGAGAAACAAATTCGCCGTCGGCAGTATCGCTAACGTAAGCAGTCATGCTATCGGGAGCAGTGATACCGGATACGTTACCCACGAAGGTGTTAACCTTGATGGAGTTGAAGCTCTTAACTGCGCCAAGGTCGATAACTACGCTACCAACTTTGTCGGGAGCGTTGATATAACCGTTATCGCCTGAAGAAGCACAGAAGCCAAACCAGACATTGGGATCATAAGAGATTTCGCCATACGCATTACCGTCGGTAAGGTTGGCGTTGTAGGATGCGGGCCATTCGCCGTCGGAAATGATATAGCCCTTGCCTTCATAGGAACAGCCAAGAGCGATGTTGCCCGTGGTGTCATAGTCCGCTGCTGCAGGCGCTACCACGAAAAGGGGTACGAGCATTACAGCAACGAGAAGAAATGAAATAAACTTTTTCATAGCCTATTCTCCTTTATATTAATATTCTAAAGTAATGATACCACAATCACCATACATTGTCAACATATAACTATTTGGAAAAATACACAAAAAACGACAGCGATTTTTGTGTCGGTGCAAAGACAAAAGGGGACTTTTTGCAAAGTCCCCCTTTATTTTATGCAATTATAAAATTTTACTGAATTTGATAAATGCCGAAATACACGCGCTTAAGCATAGAATAGTCGATAGAATCGATTTCTTCGTTGCCGTTAATGTCGCCCACGTTTGCTTCTACGTTGTAAATGCCAAAGTAAGCGCGTTTAAGCATCGCATAGTCGATAGAATCGATTTCACCGTTGCCGTTTACGTCGCCCTTCATAACTTCGGGGTCGGGGATAACGGGAATATCGCCTTTGACTTCGCTGTAAGCTTCAACCTCGGAAATCATCATCCAGCTTTTATTGGAAGTAAATCTATACTGAATATATCTGCCCGAAACCGCGGTGTCGAGAGCGAGGGTTGCGTTGGTATCGGTTTCGCCGAGAGCAGGTGTAGCTTCGCCAACCTTTGTCCAATTGATTCCGTTGGAGGAAACGTAAAATTCCGCCTTGGAAATAACCGCAACGCCTGCGCCGGTGTTGGAAGCGTTTTCAGAGGAAACTCTTGCAACAAAGGTGCCGAGGCTTTGAGTTTTGCCCAAATCTACGGTAACGGAAGCATATCCGTTGGTTTTATAATAATCGGTCAGGCTGTTAAAGCCTACGAAGGCATAGTTATCATATCCTGCTTGGGTATCTGCTATGATTCCGTCGGTGAGAGAATCGCCGTTTTCATCGGGGTAAAGGGCAGTACCGTTGGAGGTATAAATACCCTCGGCAGTATAAGGCTTGTAAAGTGCAAGGTTGCCGTTTTCGGGCTGGATGTCAACGGGCTCGCCCACGTTAAGGGCAACCTCCATTTCGTCAACCCAGATAAATCCGCCGTTGCGGGGAATTTCAAACTTAATTTTGTTGGTGGTAACGGGGGTTGCGGAGGTGATTGTAATTCTGTCAACACTCCAGGTGCCGTCTATATTGCTTTGTTCATCAACAAGACGTTTAATTTCAAGTTTGCCGTTAATCTTAACCCAGCTGCCGCTGTCGGAAAGGTAATAAGCCGTCATACCCGTGGGGTTTTTAACGCCCCAACCGGAGGTGCAGGCAAAATAACCGCGGAAAATATCGGCGTTAACCTTTTCGCCCAAATCGATAGTTACGGTTGCATCGCTCTGCCAAGCGGCATACAAGGAGGAGGCACCGCTGGGAGCACCCTTTGCGCCGTCGGTAAGGCGAACGCCGTCATCGGCATAGATGGGGTTGGAATAGGTGAACTCGCTGGATTCGTAGCTTGCGCCGAGAGAGAGAACAAGCTCGCCGCTTTCGGCGGTAGCAAGAAGGTTGTTGATTTTAATAATGCTGTTCTTTATAGCGTCAAAATCCAAAACGGTTGTATTCAAAAGAGATTTTGCTGTTGCTATTTCGGAATCCAACATAGCCACAACCGATTCGGCATAATCTTCTTCGTTAATGCTTTCGGCTGTTGCGATTAATTTTTCCAAATCGCAATCATAGGTAAAGCTGTGAACCGCGCCGTTAACAAAGGTGGTTTTAATGTCGGAGGTAACGGCGGTATATCCGTAAAGCTCGGGAGAAGGAACGGTTATTGCCGCGCCTGTAGCGCCCGAAACGGTATATTCCTTTATAACGCGGTTGTTCTTATCAACACAACGGATTGTCATTGTGGATTTAGATGCGGTACCGTAGGTTGCGTTTACGTATTCGGCAACCAATTCTGCATAGAACTGTCTGCCCTTATCGTTTTGGTGAATACCGTCGCCATAACCCATATAAGGGCCCTTTGCGGGAAGGCAGTCGAATTCGTAATTGATATCTACAAGACCGCAGCCGTATTTAACGGCAACCTCGCGCATTGCGTTACAATACAAGGGAAGCTGACCGTTGTTATAGGTATATTCGGGACCGTCCTTATAATAACCGGGTTCATCACAAACGGGGTTGGGGGTTGCGAAAACAACGTCGATGCCTGCGCCCTCGAACACCTTAACGAAGGTTTCAAGATTTGCGCGGTATCTTTCGATAGGAACGAGAACCGATTTTGCGCCAACTGCATAGGCTTGGTCGTTCATACCAAGACAGATAACAACCACGTCGGCATTTTGGTTTATAACCTCGTTCTGCATACGGTGTATAGCCATATCGGTGGTGTTACCGCCGACACCTGCGTTATAAACGGTAGCGCCCAAAAGCTTTTGCAGATATTCGGGGTAAGCATTGTTGTAGATAAGGTTGCCATATTCATCGTTGGTGTTGGTGCTTGAATTACCATAGTGAGTCAAGCTGTCGCCGAAGGCAACGATTTTCATTTCGGAAATACTCTTTGCAGAGGTGCTTAAGGGCATAACCGCAAAAATCATTACCAAAGCAAGAAGCATGGCAAGATAACGAAGGGATGTTTTCATCGTATTTTCTCCTTTTGTTGTCTTTATTTTCTTTTTTATTTTTCCTCAATAAGCATAGGCTTGAAATCAAGCCAATCGGCGGCAACCAAGGTTGTTGTTGCCCCTGCGATTTGATAAATCAAACGGCTTTTCTGCGCCCCGTGGAGATGTCCGTAAAAAACCCGTTTTACGCCGTATTCCTGCAAAACCTCGCAAATGCGCTGACAGCGAACGCTTCCGTAAGCAGGGGGATAATGCAAAAACACAAGCATTTCCTTTTCGGGGTTGTCCTCCGAAAGCTTTTTACCCGCAAGAATAGACATACGAAGTCTTTCTGCTTCGCGGTTGACGATTTTTTCATCAAACTCGCTGTAATTACTTTCGGGAAACCAACCGCGGGTTCCGCAAATTATAAAATTTTCGGCAACGTAGGCGTTATTGTAAAGAAAATCGATACTGAAAGCGCCCACAGAATCCCGAAGCTCGTAGAGCTTCTTCATAGTCTGCCACCAAAAATCGTGATTGCCCTTGGTTATAATCTTTTTGCCGTTTAGAGAATGGATAAATTCCAAATCGGCAACGGCATCCTCGGTACGCATTCCCCAGGAAATATCACCGGCGATAACCACCGTATCCTCGGGTTTTACCAAGCTTTGCCAATTTTCCTTTAAACGCCGGGTGTGGTTTTCCCACTTGGGCCCGAATATGTCCATAGGTTTATCGGCAGAATGGGATAGATGCAGGTCTGCTATAGTGTAAACCGACATTTATTTTCTCCGTAAATAATTTTCGTTTTTATGTGAATAATAATAGAAACTTTAAAGAAAGGAATAAGAAAATGAACGAAATATCCTTTAACCAAATTCCCAAGCATATCCACGGAATAAGCTGTAGTGTAACAAGCTGTGCTTATCACGACGGTGTGCATTATTGCACCGCGCCCCAAATTACCGTTGGGCCCTCCACCGCGAAAAACAGCACACAAACCGTTTGCGCCACCTTTAAGCCCAAGCAGTTTTAAAGGGTTAAGTAACACATCGGGAATATTAAGAACTTTCCGAATAGTTTTTTGCTATTCGGAAAGTTTTTTGTAGGGTTGAATCTTATAAAGTATTAATCATTTCGTCGGGGTTGATTACCTTTGTAAATCTAACCTCGGCAGAACGCAAATTCGCAAGATTTTCGGGGATAGCAACCTTTGTAACTGCGTTAAGCTTTTCCAAAGCGTCGAAATCGTCCGATGGAACCTCCTCGCCAAGGGCGGAAAGCACTGCGGGAGCGAATTTATAGGGAGAAGCGGTGGAAACCACCAACATTTTATTTTGGCTTTCCTTTTCGAACTTCAGCGCCGCGTTTGCCGCAACGGCGGTATGAGTATCGCAAAGATAACCGTATTTTTTGAAGAATTCGTAAATGGTAGCCTTGGTTTCTTCTTCCGAGCAAGCGTAACCCGCAAAATCCTTGCGGATTTCATCCATAACGTGGGAATCGAGATTATAAATACCCTCGGAAGCCAATTTATCCATACATTCCTTGGTTTTTTCCGCACCTGCGGTGAAATACAAAAGACGCTCTAGGTTGCTGGAAATAAGGATATCCATCGAGGGAGAAACGGTGGTGAAGAATTCACGGCGTTTATCATAAACACCCGTGTTTATAAAATCGGTGAGGATATCGTTACAGTTAGAAGCGCAAACCAATTTACCCAAGGGCAACCCCATTTTTTTGGCGATATAAGCCGCAAGAATGTTACCGAAATTGCCTGTGGGAACGGTGATATCAAGAAGGTCGCCGTAATTAAGCTCGCCCTCTGCCAAAAGGTCGCAATATGCCGAAACGTAATAAACAATCTGAGGTGCAAGTCTGCCCCAGTTTATAGAGTTCGCGCTGGAGAAGAAATAGCCGTTTTCGGCAAGCATTTCCTTTGCCGATTCGTCGGCAAAAATCTTTTTAACACCGCTTTGGGCATCGTCGAAGTTGCCCTTTATGGAAACAACGTCAACGTTACTTCCCTTTTGAGAAGCCATTTGCTTTTTCTGTATATTGGAAACCCCATCCACGGGATAGAAGACCTTAATTTTCACACGGTCGATATCGCAATAGCCTTCCAAGGCGGCTTTGCCTGTATCGCCGCTGGTGGCAACGAGGATATACGCATCCTTTTCTTCCCCCGTTTTACCCAAGGAGAGCGAAAGAAGTCGGGGCATTATCTGCAACGCCATATCCTTAAAGGCGCTGGTGGGGCCGTGCCAAAGCTCTAAGAAATATTTATCCGCAACCTTGGAAATAGGTGCGGCAACACCGCCAAACTTTTCTGTGCTGTATGCACCCTCGGCTGCATTTTTCAATTCCTCGCGGGTGTAATCGTCAAGGAAAAGCGAAAGTATATATTCCGCCCTCTCGGGGTAGGTCATTTTCGCAAGAGATTCTATATCCCCTTGTGTCAACGCGGGAATTTCCTCGGGCACGTAAAGGCCGCCGTCGGGGGCAAGACCTCTTTTAATTACGTATGCGCTGTTTTGTTTTTCGCTGTTTTTTGTACGGGTGCTGATGTATTTCATAGCTTACTTCCCCAATTTTTTATATGATTGATTTGTTGTGGTTTTTCCTTTAGATAAACCTCTATAACGTCGATACGCTGTTTGAAAATTCTTCGTTTTAATTCTATCCCAAGGGGATAAAAAACCGAAACCTTATTTTCTTTTATATGAAGATTTTGAAAATCCTTTATGGTTTTTTGCATATGAATTATCTTGGCTTCGTCAACCGCATCGGCAGGCTTTCCATAGCTTTCGTCCTTACGCGCCTTTACCTCGAAATAAGCCAAAACGCCAAACCGAAAGCCGATTATATCTATCTCGCCGCCGCGGATAACGTAATTTCTCGAAAGAATTCTCCATCCGCGCTTTTTAAGATATTTTTCTGCCAAATCCTCGCCGTAATCGCCGATTTGCTTTGTCATTTCTTTTCACCCAACAGTTTTTTAAGAAAGCTTGGGCGGTGAAGCTGGCTTGCGCCCAAATTTAAAATTGCCTCGCGGTGAAGCTTTGTGGCATATCCCTTATGCTTGGCAAAGCCATAGTTGGGATATAATTTTTCGGTTTCGTCCAAAAGCCTATCTCTCGCCACCTTTGCCAAAACAGATGCGGCGGCAATAGATGGGCAAAGCGCATCCCCTTTTATAACGGGGACAGCGCGCATTTCAAACCCGCGAACAACGTTGCCGTCAACAAGCACAAGTTCGGGTTTAACCGAAAGCTTTTCCACCGCGCGGTTCATTGCAAGCATTGCCGCGCCGAGAATATTATGCTTTTCTATTTCGTAGACCTCGGCATGTCCCACGGCGCAATCGATACAATTTTCTCTTATTAAGTTATAAAGCTTTTCACGCTTTTTTTCGGAAAGCTTTTTGCTGTCGTCAAGACCTTCGATAACCAAGCCCTCGGGCAAAATTACCGCGGCGGCAACAACGGGACCGCACAAAGGACCTCTGCCCGCCTCGTCGCAACCGCAAACAACGGTTTCGCCGTTAACGCGAAAGGAAATTTCAAAACCCCAATCAAGAGCCATTTTTTATTCCTCGTTTTCTGTGTTTTCCGCGTTTTTGGTTAGTCTGTCCAAGGTTATTCTGCCGATTTTGGCGGCGCGGAATTCATCGAGAATTACACCTGCGGCGCGGTCCTCATCGATAACCCCGCCCGAACGCAGAAAGCCGCGCTTTCGGGCGATTTTCTCGAAAATATCAAAATCGCTGTCTTCTTCATTAATCTCGATTTTAAAGCGTTCGCAAAGGCATTGTGAATAATAAGGTCTTATAATTCCTATAAGACGGCAGGCAAGCTCTAGAGTATCAAGGATATCATCCTTAATCGAGCCAAGGCAGGCAAGCTTAACGCCCACCGTTTGGTCCTCGAACTTATGCCAGAGTATACCGGGGGTGTCGGTTAGTTCCAACCCCAAGGAAGGGATTGAAATTCTTGCATTTTGCCTTGTAACACCGGGGCGGTCCTGGGCAATTGCCTTTTTCGTGCCGCTTATGGTGTTTATAAGTGTAGATTTACCCACGTTGGTTATGCCCACAACCATAGCGCGTATGGGACGTTTTATACCGCGGGCGGCATCGCGCTCTAATTTTTCCTTCATAAGAGTGCGAATACCCGTTTGAATATTTTTTATACCCTTGCCGTCCTTACAATCAATAGCGATAACCTCTCTGCCGTCGCGCCTAAGCTTGTTTTCGAAAAACTTTGTGGCGACAGGGTCGGCAAGAGAGCTTTTTGTAAGCAAGGTTAAAATAGGCTTATTGCCGAAAAGACTTTTGAAATCGGGGTTTCGGCTGGATATGGGTGCGCGGGCATCTAAAAGCTCGATAACCATATCGATATTGGGTAACGCCTCTTTAATAAGACGCTTTGCCCTTGCCATATGTCCGGGATACCAAACGATATCTGCCATAATTAAACCTCGTTTCTTTAGAATTTATATGTAAAACTTAATTTTAATCTACCAATCCGAATTCGGGGCTGACACGCAAAATAACCCTGCCCAAAATGCGGTTAACGCTCATTTCGCCGTAGGATGCACTGCGGCTATCTCGGGAGTTATTGCGGTTATCACCCATAACGAACACCATTCCGTCGGAAACGGTAAATTCGCCGTTATACAAATCCACCTCGGAGGGGTGCATAATCACACCCTCGCCGAAAATCGCCTGATATTCCTTACGCATAGCGTCGATATAAGGTTCGTCAAGCTTAACCCCGTCTACGTATACTGCCCAATTTGCGTAATCGATAAACACGGTTTGACCCTCGGTGGCGATAACGCGTTTTATAATAGGCTCTTGGTCGTTATCGTGGTTTTCGGGGTTGATAACAACGATATCCCCCGTTTTGGGGGTATAAAGCAAATTGGAAATAACCAATTTGTCCTCGTGATGAAGGGTATGCTGCATAGATGCGCCGTCCACGGTAACGGGACGGAAAACAAACAAAAGCAAAACCACCATAAGCACCAGGGCATAAACGAAGGTTTCTAAATATTCATAAAGGTAAACCAAAATGGATTTTTTGGATTTTTCGGATTTTTCTTGGATTATTTCCGCGTTCACTTCCGACGAATCGGGGGTTTCTTCAACCGCAGATTCGCAAAGTATATCCTCGTTTTGGGTGGTGTTTTCAAATTCGTTCATTAAAATCGCCTTTAATTAAAAATTTGGTACAGCCGAAAAAAATTTTCGGCTGTGGATAAAAAACAAGGTGTCTGCGCAGAAACGCAGACACCAAAGAGTCGATTTAGATTTTTTCCTTGACCTTAGCGTTCTTGCCGACCTTATCACGAAGATAGTAAAGCTTAGCACGGCGAACCTTACCACATCTTACTACTTCAACCTGCTGTACGTTAGGAGAGTGGATCGGGAAGGTCTTTTCAGTGCCAACACCGTAGGAAACACGTCTAACGGTGAAGGTCTCGGAAATACCGCCGTTCTTTCTGGCGATGACCGTACCCTCAAAAATCTGGGTTCTGACTCTCTGTCCCTCGACGATTCTCTGGTAAACCTTTACGGTATCACCAACGTTGAATTCGGGAACTTCAGTTTTGAGCTGCTCATTTGTAAAAGCTTTTACGAAATCCAAAGCAATTACCTCCATTTTTCTTCAGAGCGTTCATGCTGAGCTGCAGAGGACCGCCCGATATTATTCGATTGATTATAGCATACCTTTTTATAAAAATCAAGTGTTTTCGCCGATTTTCAGCACTTTTTTATTAGAAACTATATCTTGTATGCTGTTTTTCAAAAGGTATCAACAAGTTGTATTTAATCTCTAGGTCTAAAGCGGGAGGCATAGTAAAACACCTGAAAAATCGAGGTAACCAACGCCGCAACGTAGGTTAACGCCGCCGCGGTTAGAACCTTTTTCGCACCACGAAGCTCATCGTTATCAAGCGTTCCGCCCATTTCCAAAGCGCGCAAGGCTCTTTTGGATGCGTTTAATTCCACAGGCAGGGTTACAAGCTGAAATACCGCCACAGTGCAGAAAAGCACCAAGCCAACGAGATACATCATTGTTCCCAATTCTGCGCTTGCCGCCATACCGCCATAGGAGATTATACAGCCGAGAACGATAAGCAACGGGCCGATTCGCGAACCTAAATTACAAACGGGAATAATCGCCATACGAAGCTTTATGGGCGAATAATCCTGCGCGTATTGCAAAGCGTGGCCCGCCTCGTGGGCGGCAACGCCGATTGCGGCAACGCTTGTGCTGTTATAAACCGAATCCGAAAGAGAAATAGAGTTGTTTTTGGGGTTGTAATGGTCGGTGAGATTTCCCGCTACCCTGCCGATTTTCACGTTATAAACGCCACCGCCGTTAAGCACAGCCTGAGCCGCTTGGGCACCTGTCATACCTCTGCGGGAGGCGATTTTTGAAAATCTGTTGAACCTTGATTTCACCATCGCCTGAGCAACAAGACCGAAAACAAGGGCAGGAAGCATAAACACAAGATAACCGAGGTATCCGTATCCGAACATTGAAATCTCTCCTTTAAATATTACCCGAAATTAATCGGGATTGAACTTAAGACCTTGGCAATTTAGAAAGAGGTTTATACAAAACCGCCGCCAAAGCCAAGCAATAAAGCATTTCGCCCAGCATATAGCTGCCGTTATAAACCAAAGAATAAAACGCCGCCATAGTGTGGTCGAAGCTGATGTTGAAAAGCTCTACGCTATCGCCGAAGGCAAGCTTATAAATGGTTACACCCGAAATAAAGTGAACCGCAAAGCGAGCCAGCGAGCCTGCCAAAATACACCAGAACAAACCGCCCTTAAGCTTACGGAAAAAGCCCGAAAAGCCTATAACACCGTATGCGAGAACGTAATCCAGCATAACGGCAAGCAAGCCGCCGTAAACCGAAATACTGTCGCCGGTTATAAGAAATTTAACCATTCCGAATATAAAGCAGGCGGGCAGGGACCATTTCATATCCAAGCGCCAGCACATCAGGAACAAGGGAAGCATAACAAAATCGATGCTTCCTCCGAAAATCCACAAATCGATTCGGAAAGGGGGGAACTTTAAAAGGGCGAAAACTGCGGCGATAGCGATAAACACCGCCGCTTCACATAGGCAACGAATATTTTTTGCCGTATTGGTTTTTTGAATCATTCTAAATCCTTTCCGGAACCGAACGAATAACACTTCCGCGCCGAACATTTTTGATTTTACAAAAATATTATATGGCGCAACAGAAAAAACCATACGGCAAAGCACGTATATATTCTCCCTACGGCAGCATTATCTGCGTCAGGTTCCTCGGGTATAATCTCAGCCGTGTTATAAAACACAGCACCCCGTTTAAAATTTTTAATTTTGTTTTTTATTTAACAGGCCTGTTAATTTATAAATACCACTTTGGTTATCTTTTGTCAAGAGTTATTTTTCTTCGGGCGCGCTGTAATCCTTTATACTTACGTCCTCGCCGAAGCCTTTATACTCTACCTTGGCAACAAAATGCAAATCGAGAGTATATTCGGATTCGGGGGGAGTATAATTGGCGCTGACGGTTGGGGTATCGAAAAGCTTTATATCAAATTCGTACCTTGCGGAAACAAGTCTGCCGTCCTTTTCGGTATAGGTATATTGGGCGTCGCTATACTTTGTTTTTTCGGGTTGGGGCTTTTTAATAACCGTCGCCAAGGCGTAAATATCGCCGCCCAAAATTTCCTCGCAAAGCCATTTTGCATCCGCCGTTGAAAATTTATAGCTTGTGCCCGCGGAATTGTTCCCCACCGAAATAACCGTTTCCTCCCCGCAGGAGGGTATTTTAAAATAAGGGAATTTGGAAAGCAAAACCTCGCCGTCCCTCTCTACCTTTAAAGGGTCGCCGTTTTCCAGGCTGTACATTATGCCGTCGGAAAAATAGTTTTCCATTTTAACCGAATTTCCCAGATAGGTTTGGTCGAAAAGCGTTTCGGCTTTTAGCTTTTCTCTATCCCAAAAGGCACTGCCCTTGGCATAATAAAGCACCGCGCCGTTGCCAAAGGTTATTTCCAGCATATAATCGCAATTTAATTTTGTTTCGCTATTGACGGTTTCCAACGCCGAATCCATTTGCTTTTTTATTTCGGGGTTTGGCTTTTCGCCGCAGCCACAGCAAAGCAGCATTGTTAAAACCAACAGCAAAGAAAGAGTTTTTTTCATTTTTCAACCTCGGTTTATGAGGAAAATTTTTCGGGGGAATGATACCCCCGAAAACACGTATATTTTAAAGCTTAGCCGCGGGTTATAATTTCCCCGTTTAAATATTTTGCAAGATTGTCGCGAACCTTATTAACATCGGTAACGTGAGCATAAAATCCGCCCACTCCGTTTATCGTATAGGCGCATCTTGCGGCATCCACGCGATAGAACACCAAATCGGTAATTTCGGTTTTGGAATGAAGCTTAATGCGCAAATATTCCTCGCTTTGTTCACCCTCGGCGGGAGTATATTCGCCCTGCATCTTTATCATCAGCATAGATTCATAGAAGTTTCTGAAATTTTTAACGTCATAATCCTTGCCGTCGCAGGTTACACTGCCCAAGGCGCCGCCGGTTTCGTCAAGACCTAATTCGAACTTATATTCCTTGCCGTCAACGGTTACGTCGATTTGGTCGATATCCGTAAGATACATAGAGATGGGAGAATGGTCGATATACTGAAGCATACCCCAATCGAGCCATTTTGCGGTTTCCTTGGAAAGCTCTACGATAACGTCGGTGGTGGCAATAATATCCTTGCCGTTTACGTTACCCGTAAAGGTGGTATAGGCATTATATTTGCCCTCTTTATTGGGGGCGGAGAGATAAAGGTGCGTAATCACGCCCTGATATTCAAAGGAAAAATGCTTTTCGGGTTTATCCAAGCCGAATTTGGCAAGGACCTCGGTTTTAAGCTTATCGCCCGAAAGGTCGCCGTTATCCGAAAATCCGAAGCCCACAACCTTTTCGCCCTTTAAAGCAGCAATGGATTGGATAAAATCGTTGAAGTTTGTCATATCAAGGTGGGAATAGTTATATCCCGGGTTGATATATTCCGAGGGGGCAACCAGCTTCCAGGTGCCGCCAACCGCATCCATAGGCTGTAAATCCTCACCGTCGCCGTAGATACGGATTTCGTCCATTACCACGTATGCCTGTACCCTTTGGGGAACGTCAAAGGTGATTTTAACGTATTTTACAAGGGTTTCGTCGGTAAAGCTTATTTCGTAATTTTTAACCGTTTTGTCGGATTGGCTGGGGGAAGCGCTGCCGTTTTCCACCGACGCCCAGTTAAAGCCGTCGTAGGATTTACTTACGGTAACCTTTGCAGGGAGGAACGCGCCGTTGGCTTCGTCCCTGAGCAAGCCGAAGGTAACCTTATATTCGCCCTTTTTGGGTTGCTTTGCAAGGGCGCAAACAAAATTGGTGGCTTTTGCATCACTGCTGGTCAATCCTGCGAAAACGTTTAGGTTTTTAGTCCAACCGCCCTCGTAGGCGCTGTAATCGGATTTAGCCGAGACCTTATCCGATATGGTTTTCACAGCGTTTCCGTCTGCCGCCGCAAGGTTGCTTGCAGGCTTGAAATAGGAAATGCTTTTTGCAACCGCGCTGATACCGTCTTTATACAAATCCATACGGATGTCGCCGATGTTGTATATCTTTGTGGCATCCTCTATGGCGTTTAGGATTTCGGTGCTCATTATATCCGCCTGGGGCAGACCTATAGAACCCTCGAAGCTATCGGCGGGGATGAAATATATCAAATCCTTGGAAAGGTTGTGCATTAAGGTATCCGCAACGTCCTCTTTGCCCGAGGGCTTGAAGATACCGCCGATATATCTTGCGAAATAATATCTGGCGCTGGAGGATTTTTTGCCGATATACACGGTGTGTATAGCGTAATTACCCTCTTTATCGTCGGTGGTCATCAATGAATAATAACCGTTTTCGGGTTCTTTTTCGTTCAAGCCGAAATCGTCCCAGCTTTGCCCGTCGGGCATTTCCATTTTGCCATAGGCAACGGCATGACGGCAGTTTGTGGTCAAAAGCGAGAACATTTCATCGTTATAGCTTATTGCGCGGGAGGTGTTGAAGTAAAATCGGTTATCCGCTTGGTAGATAGAATATTCCCCGTGTTGGTTGGAAATGGTTAAATAAGAAATACCGCTTCTTTCGATAGAGGGGAAAATAAAGGGTGCGCCGCTCGTGGTGATTCTATCACCGTCGGCATCAAAGCCTTCCAAAGGGCGAACGGATATTTCCTGTTGGTCTTTATTTGTCAGCGAGAAAATTCTGTTACAAATAAGAGATTCGCCGTCAAAGCCGTAGACAGTGCCGTCATAAAGGGTTTTGAAGAAAAGCGAAAAGGGGATTTCTCCGCTTCCGTTCTCGGTGCTGACAAGCACACCCGAAAAATCGCCCTTGGGGCTTTTATCGGTTTCCACAGAAATATTCTTACCGCTGTCGGCAACCGAGAGGGCAAAACGGTAAATCATTTCCCAATCGGGGTTTGCGGAATCATAACCGAAAAGCTCTATCTTCACCTTTTCATCGGTTTCGGCAAGAGAAGTCTTTACCGTTTCGGTAAGAGTATAAAAGGGGTCGCCCACCTCGTCTATTCCGTTGTCTCTTAAAAAGATAGCGTAAACTCCGAAAAGCAACGCCACCGCCACGGCAACCGCCGTAATTGTTATAATTTGTTTTTTCATTTTTTCACCGCCCACGATATAGGTTTGTTTTAGTTCATACCCTATACCCGCGAGGTACAAGGTTTTTAGAAATTTGTGTTTAAAGCGTTCCTTATCAAATTTCAAGGTTATTTATACGTGTCTTATTGCGGGTCGTCGGGGACGCCGACCCCTACAGAACTCAAGCACCCTCGCCCTACAGTAGTAAAATATTTTTCCGAAAATGTAATTTTCGGGCACTAAAAGTTTTTTGGGGGGTTGGGGTCCCCGCAAAATATGGTTTTGCGGGGTAATTCAGGGGGATTTTTGCAAAAATCCCCCTTTATAAAAATTATAAAAAATTCAATTACATATGTCTGCGCTTGAAGAACACAACAACGCCGAAAATCATAATAATGCCGGGGAGTATTGTGCAAATAAGCCAGGTTAGGGTTTTTGCCGCACCGCTTTCGATATCAAGGGCGGTGTCACCAAAGGTTTTCGCCTCGATGTTGGGGGCAACGTTTTCCGAACCGAAAACTCTTGCCGCCGCAAGCATAACGCGACGGTTACCGTAGTTTTTAGAAAGGCTTGCGGTGTTGGCAAAATCGGTACTGCCCACAAGGCAAACGTAGGAATACTCGGTAACGTTGTTTTCGCCGTAACCCCAACTTGCAGAAAGAAGCATCAACGGCATTTCGCCCTTGTTTTGCTCTGCGCCGAAGTTTTCGGAAACGGCAGTTTCGTTGGTGGTAAGCACCTTTTCGGAAACTACGCCCTCTTTAACCGAACCGCTTAATTCAAGCTCGACGCTTTCGGGGAAAACGGTGTTAATCGCGCCTTCAAAATCGAAAACAGTCTTGCGAATTTGATAGGATGCGGAATTGTCCTCGCTGACATTGCCCACCGAGGGGGTTTTCGCAACAACGTTTTTGCTTTCGTTGTTAACCGAATGGATACCGTCGGTGATACGGTTGGAGGGTTTATAGTTCAAGCCCCAATTTTCATTTAAGAAGGATTGAAGGGAGGGTAATTCGGGGGTTGAGGAATCCACAAACGCCATAAAGGAATGGCGGTCTGCAAGATATTTTGACAACACGTCGATTTCGGTATAGGAAAAGTCGGTTACAGGGTCGTAGCTTATGAGAATTTTGGTGTTAGGGTTGATTTCCTCGCGGGAGATATCCGCGGTTTCAACCTTAAAGCCTGCATCGGTAAGCACCGAAACCAAGCCGGATGCGGCATCCTTAACCGTACCGTCGGTATTAACCGGCTCGCCATGGCCATAGGTAAGAGTAGCAACGGGTTGCTCGGAAACAGACGCGCGCAAAATGGCGGTGGTAAGACGGTATTCGCCCCTGAAGGCGGTGTATTTTCCGTTTTCGTCAAGGGTGTAGAAGGAGGAAAGGTCGAGAACGCGATAGTGATATTTACCCTGAACGATAACGCTGGTGCTTACAAGAGAAGCGCCCGCTTCTTCAAGGTATTTTCTCTCGAACTCGGGGTCTTTATCAAGCTCTTTATATTCAACCTTTATAACACCCTTATCGCCGCTGCCGTCAAAGGCAACCGCATAATTTTCTGCAAGGTCGCGGCAGATTGCGGTAAGGTTAATGCCGTTATAATCGTTTGCCTCTAAATCGAAAATATCGCGGGCGGACATAAAATAAATGGTTACGTCCAAATCCTTGCCCAAATCGGTAAGAAGCTTTTGGGTTTCCTCCCCAACCGTGGTGAATTCCTCGGGGGTGAGGTCAACCGTTAATTTACCCGAAAGCGAAAGAGAGGAAAAAATAAGGTTTACTGCAAGAATTAAAGCAAGAAAAACAAGGGTGAACGCCAAGGAAAGGGACCCGTATTTGTAACGTCTGTTGTCTCTTGCGGTTTTGTTTGTATTGTTATTCATAATATTATAACCGCCTTTCCTTAAGACCAACGACGTTTTTCTAAAACGCGGGTGGTAAAGAAGATGCCCACTGCGGCAAGGCTTATATAATAAATAATTGCCGAAACGTCAAGCATCTGGTTGGTGAAGGGGGTGAATCTGTCCACCACCGAGAACCATTTTAAAATGGTGCGGAAGAAGGAGGATTCAACCTCGCTTGCCAACATACTTATAAGTATCATCGCCGCGTTAACGCCCATAGAGGAAACCGCCGCGATAAGCTGGCTTTCGGTAATGGAGGAAAGGAAAATGCCGATAGCAATAAATGCCGCGCCCAAAAGGAACACGCCGAGAATATTGATAAAAATAGAAAGCAAATTGGGTGTGCCGTAATTGAAAAGAAGCACGAAATTGAAGCTGTTTACCGCAAAAGTAACGCCGAAAACGGTTAATGCGGCAAAATATTTGCCCAAAACGATGCCTATTATAGAAACAGGGCTGGTTAGCAAAATTTGGTCGGTACGGTTGCGTTTATCGTCCGAAAACAGCTTCATTGTAAGCAAGGGGATGAGAATTGCAAAAATGATAATAAGCCAAACGAAATATTGACCTACGCTGCCCGTAGATTGAGCAAGCAAGGTGGATTGGGCAAAAGCCATACCCGAAACCACAAGGAACATTCCGCAAAAAATATATCCGATAGGCGTGAGAAAATAGGATTTCAATTCACGCATATAAATCGCAAACATTATTTGCCCCCCTTTTTGGTCTTTTTATCTTCGTTTTCTTTTTCTTTACCCACCAAGCGGATAAAGATATCCTCGAGGCTTAGTTCAACACCCTCTAACCCAATCAAAGGCCAGCCCTTGCCCGCCAAAGCATAGAAAAGGGGCTTGCGGATGTCGATTCTTTCCTGAGATTCGATTAAATAACTAACGCTGTCAGTATCTCTTTTACCCAAAACGTCGGCGGTTTTAATACCGCCCAAGCCGCGGAGAGTTTTTAAAACCTCATCCTCGGGACCGACGATTTTGGCAACGAGCTTTCTCGAGCCGTCAACTGCGTTTATAAGGTCCTCGGTTTTTTCGTTGGCAACGATTTCGCCCTTGTTTATAACGACGATTCTGTCGCAAACCGCCTGAACCTCGGGAAGAATGTGGGTGGAGAGAATAATTGTATGCTCTCTGCCCAGCATACGGATAAGGTTTCGAATTTCGATAATCTGTCGAGGGTCAAGACCGATGGTAGGCTCGTCGAAAATAAGCACCTTGGGGTTTCCGATAAGCGCTTGGGCAATACCAACCCTTTGGCGATAACCCTTGGAAAGGTTTTTGGTAAGACGGTTTCTAACGTCCCAAATCTTAACAACCTCGCAAATTTCCTTTAAATGCTGTTTTCGGGGCAATTTACAACCCTTTAGGTCATAAACGAAATTAAGATATTCCAAAACAGTCATTTCAAGATAAAGGGGTGGAATTTCGGGAAGGAAGCCGATATCCTTTTTTGCCTTTATAGGGTCTTGAAGTATATCCGTGCCGTCGATTTTAATAACACCGCTGTCGGCAGACAAATAGCCGGTTATCATATTAAGGGTTGTACTTTTTCCCGCGCCGTTCGGGCCGAGAAAGCCTAAAATTTCACCCTCGGCAACCGAAAAGGAAATACCCTTTACAGCCTGTTTATCGCCGTAGCTTTTCTTAAGCTCTGTTATTTCTACCATAGTTTAACCTCTGAAAAATGGATTTAGAGTTTACAAAAGTTTTATACACAAAAAGTGAAAAGAACGGAAATCCAAGAACTCTTTGTTGAACAAAGAATCTGAAAAACGGTTTCGCCCTTTTCTTGCTTTTTGTAATTTATGTTTTATTAATTATTCGCTTTTTTCACTTTTTACAAAGGAAATACCCAATTCAGCCACAGCTTCGGCAGGAACCTCTGCGGGACAGTCTGTCATAAGCTCCTTTGCGTTTTGCATTTTGGGGAAGGCAACAACATCGCGAAGGCTGGTAACGCCCAACATCTGCATAACCAATCTGTCAAGACCGATACCCATACCGCCGTGGGGAGGTGCGCCATATCGGAAAGCCTCTAACAAATAGCCGAACTTAACCTGCGCTTCTTCCTTGGAAAGGCCCAAAAGCTCGAAAATCTTTGCTTGAAGCTTGGGGTCGGTAATACGGATAGAACCGCTGGAAAGCTCGATACCGTTAAGAACAAGGTCGTAAGCCTTTGCACGTACTTTGCCCTTATCGCTGTCGAGATATTCAACACATTCGTCCATAGGGCTGGTGAAGGGATGGTGCATTGCAACCCATTCGCCGCTTTCGTAATCGAATTCGAAGAAGGGCATTTCAACCACCCAAAGGAAGTTAAATCCGCTTCTTTCAACACCAAGACGGTTTGCCGCCTCAACGCGAAGCTGACCAAGCTGAGTGAGAACTCTGTTATTATCGCTGTCGGCAAGGATAAGAAGAACGTCGCCTGCAACACAATCGGTGGCTTTATAAATCGCCGCCAATTCGTCCTCGGTCATATGCTTAAGGAAGGAACCGCTGTCGGTTTCACCTCTCTTAACCCAAGCCAAGCCCTTTGCGCCGCAGCCCTTGGCATATTCGCCAAGCTTGTCGATTTCCTTACGGGACAATTTATCGCCGTAGCCCTTAAGGTTTATAGCGCGAACACTGCCGCCCGCTTCAATTGCAGAAGCGAAAACGGGGAAGCCGCAACCCGAAAGAGCATCGTTAAGATTTATAATTTCCATGCCGAAACGAAGGTCGGGTTTATCCGAGCCGAAGCGTTCCATACATTCTCTATAGGTATATCTGGGAAGGGGTGTGGGGATATCCACATCCATACAATCCTTAAATACGTGCTTAATAAGACCTTCTACCAACACCAAAACGTCATCGGTATCGACGAAGCTCATTTCCATATCTATCTGAGTAAATTCAGGCTGACGGTCGGCACGTAAATCCTCATCGCGGAAGCAACGGGCAATCTGGAAATATTTATCAAATCCCGCCACCATAGAAAGCTGTTTATAAAGCTGGGGGGACTGAGGAAGGGCATAGAAGGAACCCTTGTGAACACGGGAGGGCACAAGATAGTCGCGGGCGCCTTCGGGAGTGCTCTTTATAAGAATAGGGGTTTCGATTTCGATAAAGCCTTTATCGCAAAGGTAATCTCTAACCGATTTTGCAACCTTTGCACGGAAAATAATATTATTCTGCAAAACGGGACGGCGGAGGTCGAGATATCTGTGGGTTAATCTCAATTCCTCGTTGGTTTTGCAATCGTCGGTGATATCAAAGGGAGGGGTTTCGCTTTCGCCCAGGATTTTAATTTCATCGGCGAAAATTTCGATATTACCCGTGGGGATATCGGGGTTTTTGCTGGAGCGTTCGCGCACGACACCCTTTGCCGAAACCACAAATTCGGTTTTAAGCAAAAGCGCCTTTTCGAAAACCGCCTTTTCGGTATTTTCGTCAAAAGCAAGCTGAACGATACCGCTTCTGTCGCGAAGGTCTACGAAAACCAAGCCGCCAAGGTCGCGCGCCTTTTTAACCCAGCCCATTACGCAAACTCTTTCGCCTATATTACTTTCTCTTAAATCGCCGCAATAATGTGTACGGCGGTCTTTACCTAAAAACTCACTCATTATATTATACCTCAATCCTTATGGTTTTCTTAAAAAATCCACAAGGTGTTATTATTTCACTTTTTCGGCAATAGCCTCTGCTGTTAATTCAACCTGAGTTCTTTCGCCGTTGTTCATATTTCTAAGTTCTGCTTGGTTTTGTTGGATTTCATCATCACCAACAACCAAAACGTAAGAAGCGCCTGCCTTATCGGCATATTTCATTTGCGCCTTTAAGGACCTGCCGCAGATATCTGTTTCGGCAGAAATGCCCATTTGTTTTAACTTCTGCGCCAAAATAAAGGCGGGCAAACCTGCATTTTCCCCAAGGGGCGCGATATAAACGTCGCAACCGTTGTTAAATTCGGGAACTAAATTTTCATCCTTAAGTGCTTGAATAAGGCGGGTTATACCCATACCAAACCCAACGGCGGGCAATTCGGGACCGCCGATAGAGGAAAGCAAGCCATCGTACCTACCGCCGCCGCAAACCGTGCTTTGCGCGCCGATGGAATCAACGGTAAATTCGAAAACCGTGCCTGTATAATAATCAAGACCGCGAACGATGGATGGGTCAACAACGTATTCCACACCGCAAGCGTCAAGAAGCTTTTTCAATTTTTCAAAATGGCTTTCGCAACCCTCGCAAAGATGCTCTAAGGTTTTGGGCGCATCCTTGGCTATACCCGAGCAAATGGGACTTTTACAATCCAAAACGCGCAAGGGGTTTTTCAAAAGACGTTCCTTACAGGTGTCGCAAAGCTGACTTTCATAGCCCGAGAAATATTCGATAAGGGCTTTGCGGTAATTAGGACGGCAATCGGGACAGCCGATGGAATTTATACGCAAGGTAACCTTTGTTAATCCCAACTTTTTAAACAGACTGTCCGCAAGAAGAATAACCTGTGCGTCTGCCTCGGGGGAGGATGAGCCGTAAAGCTCTGTGCCAAACTGCCAAAATTCGCGGCTTCTGCCCGCCTGAGGCTTTTCACGGCGGAAGAAGTTGGAAAGGTAGAACAGCTTTAAAGGCATTGCGCCGGCATAAAGACCGTTTTCGATAACCGACCTTGCAACCCCCGCCGTACCCTCGGGACGGAGAGAAAGGCTGCTGCCGTCTTTATCGGTAAAGGTGTACATTTCTTTACCCACAACGTCGGTGGTATCGCCAACACCGCGGCAGAAAAGCTCGGTATATTCAAAGGTAGGCATTCTTATTTCGGAAAACCCGTTTATTTTTGCGGTTTCTCTAACCGCGTTTTCTATATATTGCCAAAGGCTTATATCGCTGGGTAAAATATCCAAAGTACCCTTGGGCTTTTGTATCTTGCTCATTTTTTTAAAAGTGTTATCTCCGTAAAATTATTTGTTCAAACGCCAGTCAAGGTCGCCTCTGTCAAGAGCGAGAACCAAGGCCTCGGCGGTGGCGATATTGGTAGCCACGGGAACGGGGCCTTTATCGCAAAGCTTCACCAAATTAAGCTCGGTTTCGGCATATTCCGCATCGTTGCCCGTATCGCGAAGCAATATCAAAAGGTCAACCTCGTCATAAGAAATTTTAGATGCAATCTGCTCGCTTCCGCCGTGAGTACCCGCAAGCAATCTTTCAACCTGCAAGCCCGTTGCTTCGGAAATATATTTGCCCGTGGTGGCGGTGGCGCAAATGTTATGTTTCGAAAGAATACCGCAATATGCGATGCAAAATTCGGTAATAAGCTCTTTCTTTTTGTCATTGGCGATGATAGCAATATTCATTACAATTCCTCCCTTTTAATCCT
Source organism: Oscillospiraceae bacterium (assembly GCA_015065165.1). Classification (GTDB taxonomy): domain Bacteria; phylum Bacillota; class Clostridia; order Oscillospirales; family CAG-382; genus Coliplasma. Next base: position 24,185 of record SVQU01000002.1, read on the forward strand.
TTGGGGTTTTACTATCCCTTTGTATGAACCGCGCCGTTTTAATTGGTCGGCGCCATCGAAAAGACGAATTCTTTGCCCGCAAAGTCTTAAAGCCATATTATAAAACGCACCCTCGGGAGCCGTCGCCTTTTTACGCAAATTACCCGAAAAGGCAAGCTCGGCAGCTTCTTGTGAAGCCTGAAGCTTTTCGCTGTAGGGAACAACCCCCAGCAGACGAACCGACGAACGGTTTATAATATCCGCAATGGATGGCAAACGCCCCTTTTCGGCGAAGCTTTCCCGATAGCCGTTAACCACCAGCGAAAGCTTTTTTATGCCCATTGCAGAAAGCCTTGCCGCGGTTTTCTCTGCGGCGCGGACAGAAGTAGATTGGTGAAGCGTAACTATAACTGCCTCGTCAGCCTGGGCGGCAAAGGCAAGATAATATTCGGTCATTTCGGCGCAGGAATCGATAATTATAAAATCGTAATCCGGACGAAGCTCGGAAATAAGCCGTGCATACGCCGAAGCGGGTATATTTTCTCCGCTGTAGTTCATAGGTGCGGGGATAAAGGAGAAATCCGTCATATCCCTAACCTCGGTAACAGCGGCAGTGGGCGCGCAACGACCTGCAAGAATATCACTGCAATCGAAAAGGGTTTCGTTTTCCATACCCAAAACCATATCCATACAGCGCATACCAAAGTCGCCATCGATAACCAAAACCCGATTACCCAAAGCATGTAACGTTGCCGCAAGGTTTGCCGAAACCGTGGTTTTACCCACGCCTCCCTTAAACCCGGAGACGAATACAACTCTTCCCACTTTTTTACCTCCGTATTTTTCTTGCACGCGTCAGACCTGCCAATATATGGCAACCCATCCAATCATACAGATTAATAATAACACTATTATTCCTTGATGTCAAGATAAAGTGTGCTAAATAAATATATTTGTCATAGATTTTTTGTTAAAATTTGTCGTATTTGTCCCCAACAGAAAAAATTTATATATAAAAAGAATTTTTCGGACTTTATTTTTCGTTTTTCACATATACATCAACAAAACCGATTTTTACGGAGCTGATGTACTGTTGAAAAGGGTTGTTTTAAAGGGCGATATCCGCGAAAGAATTATAAAAGAGGGCGAATTTGTTGCCGAATCGGGGGCGACGGTGCGCCATACCGCCGAGAAATTCGGCATAAGCAAATCCACCGTACATAAGGATTTGGCAAAACGGCTTAAGAGCATTGACAACGAGCTTTATATTAAGGTTTCCAAGGTACTCGCCGACAACCGCGCCGAAAGGCATATAAGAGGCGGTATGGCGACGAAGGTTAAATATCTTGCCGAAAAAGAAAACAAAAAATCCAAAAGTTGACAATCGTGAGAATATAGTGTAAAATATAAAGTAACCGAATTGGGCTTGGCTTTTTCGGTTATAACAAGAATTTCAAAGGATGTGTTCATAATGGCAAAAAGAATTTTGGTGGTCGGCAGCGCAAACATCGATTTTGTGCTTAACACCCCCTATATCCCCGCCCCCGGCGAAACCTTGATATCTCAGGGGAATTATGTCTTTACCCCCGGAGGAAAGGGCGCAAACACCGCCGTTGCCGCGGCGGCTTTCGGCGCGGACGTCAGCTTTTGCACCCGCGTTGGGGATGATGCTTACGGCGACAGACTTATTTCGCTTTTTGCCGAAAAGGGCTTGGACACAAGATTTATAAAGGTTGACAGGCTTGAACAGACAGGTCTTGCCGTTGTTATGCTTGAACAGAACGGCAAGAACCGTATTTTAGCCTTTAGCGGTGCAAACAAGAGAATTAACGATTCGGACGTGGAAGCGGCTATTTCCTGCTATCCCGATGCGGTTATCACCCAATTTGAGGTTCAGCCCGAGGCTGTTATTGCCGCCGCAAGAACTGCCGCCGACGAGGGCGCAAAATTCATTCTGGATGCAGGGGCGGCAACATCCGATTTCCCCCTTTCAAAATTAGAGCAGATTGAGATTTTAACCCCCAACGAGGTTGAAACCGAAATTCTCACGGGCATTCGTCCCAACAATTTGGAAAATTGCCTGCGCGCTTCTATTGCCCTTTGCAACAAGGTTGACATTAAATACGTGGTTTTAAAGCTTGGCGCAAGAGGATGTTACGTTTACGACGGTAAATATTCCCACCTTATTTCGCCCTGCGAGGTTCCCGTTGTTGACACCACCGCGGCAGGGGACGTTTTCACCGCGGCGCTTACCACCGAATTTCTCCGCACGGGAGATATCATCGACAGCGCGAAATTTGCCAACGCGGCAGGCGGCTTGGCGGTTTCCAAAAAGGGCGCGATTACCTCTATTCCCACTCTTGAAGAAGTTAGAAATATTTGTATGTAATTTCCAAACACACAGTAAAACCGTGAAGATATCTTCCGCGTTCAAATACACAACAGAAAAGAGAAGATTCGCATTTAACGAGTCTTCTCTTTCTTTTTGTCCGTATAAGTGATATGCTGACTACCGTCAGCGTGATATTTTCGCTTCGCGAAAGTGATATAAAACCTATCGGTTTAGTGATATTCTATTCGCTTTTAACTTGCGAAGCAAATAACACTTGGCTGAAAGCCAAATATCACTGCGTAGCAATATAACTCGCCGTATGGGGTCCCCACAAAAGATGCTTTTGTGGGGCAAATAAGGCGAATAGAGTTGGCGCAATATCCGTTAAGGATATCGCGCCATTGCCGAGAGGGATTTTTTGTTTTTCGGTTGGTGAAAAAAGGTTTTTTCGAGGGAGCCAAAAGGGCGAAAAAGCCGAGAAAAACCCTTGATTTATTGGCGGTGTTGTATTATAATAGTTCTATTAAGGATGTAAAATGAGGGAGGATGTGGAAATTTATGGATTTTCGCAAATTAAAAGGTCAGCTTTTTGATAAATATTTCGGCTTTTTGAACCCTCGTCAAAGAGAAGCAGTTTACACCACCCAAGGCCCTTTGCTGGTGCTTGCAGGGGCGGGCAGCGGCAAAACCACGGTTATCGTTAACCGTATTGCCAATATTTTGCTTTTCGGCTCGGCATACGAAAGCGACATTGTTCCCGATAACGCCGAGGATTTACTTCCCCTTATGAAATCCGCACTGGAAAAAGGCGACAGAAAAGAAATCGAGGGCGTTTTAAGACAATGCGCCGTTAACCCCGCTTTTCCCTTTAAGGTTTTGTGTATAACCTTTACCAACAAGGCGGCGAAGGAATTTAAGGCAAGGCTTGAATCGGCGTTAGGTCCCCAAGCAAACGATATTTGGGCGGGCACGTTTCACTCGGTTTGCGTTAGAATTCTTCGCAGACATATTGACAATTTGGGTTACGATAACAGCTTTACCATTTACGACACCGACGATTCTAAAAAGCTTATCGTTAACATTCTTAAAGAGCTTGGTATCGCCGAAAGCGTGATACCTCCGAAAATGGCAATGTCCATTATCTCCCGCGCAAAGGAAAACCAACAGACCGTGGCGGAATTTGCGTTGGATGCGGGAAAAGACCATTTTCTTATAAACATAGCGAAGATTTACAGAAACTATCAAGAGCAGTTAAAATCGGCAAACGCTTTGGATTTTGACGATATTATAATGCTTACCAACCGTCTTTTCGAGGAATATCCCGAGGTTTTGGAGAGATACCAGAATCAGTTTGAATATATTTTGGTGGACGAATATCAGGACACCAACCCCTCTCAAAGCAGGCTTGTTTCCCTTCTTTCGGGAAGCAAAAAGAACGTTTGCGTGGTTGGGGACGACGACCAATCGATTTATTCCTTCCGCGGGGCTACCGTTGATAACATTCTTGGGTTCGATTTGGAATACGGCAACGCGAGGGTTATTCGGTTAGAGCAAAACTACCGTTCCACAGGCAACATTCTTAACGCCGCCAACGGAATTATACAAAACAACCGATCCCGCAAGGGCAAGGAGCTTTGGACAGATTCGGGGGACGGCGAAAAGGTTTATATTAAACGTCTTTTTACCCAGAACGAGGAAGCAAGCTTTATCTGCGACACAATTCGACAAGAGGTGGAAAAGGGCGCGAAATATTCCGACTTTGCCATTCTTTACCGCGTGAACGCTCTTTCAAGCTCGTTGGAAACCGCCTTTGTTAAAAAGAAGATTCCCTACCGTATTTTCGGGGGCATAAGGTTTTACGAGCGCAGAGAGATTAAGGATATTTTGGCATATCTTTCGGTTATTGCCAACCCCGCCGACAGTATAAGACTTCGCAGGATTATAAACGTACCCAAGCGTTCCATCGGCGACACCACCGTCGAAAAGATTGGTAATATTGCAGACGAAACCAACGTTTCTATGTTTACGGTTTTGTCAAGCGCTTCGGGATTTAAAGAGCTTTTAAGGGTTGCACCCAAGCTTGAAAAGTTCGGCGCGATGATAAACGATTTGCGCGATTACGCAAAGGAAAGCTCGGTTGCGGATTTGGTTTCGAGAGTTATCGAGGTTAGCGGTTACCGACAGATGCTTGCCGAGGAGGATGACGGCGACGAACGGGAAGAAAATATTTTAGAGCTTGTTTCTGCCGCCGCCTTGTTTGAGGAAACCGCCGAAACCCCCACCCTTTCGGAATTTTTAAACGAAATTTCCTTGGTTAGCGATTTGGACAACTACCAAGAGGATGCCGATTCGGTGGTTTTAATGACCGTACATTCGGCAAAGGGGCTTGAATTCCCCACCGTATTTATCGCGGGGTTCGAGGAGGGGTTGTTCCCCAGCTCCCAATCCTTCTCCGAGGGCGACAGAGGGTTAGAGGAGGAGCGCAGGTTGGCATACGTTGCCGTTACCCGCGCAAAGAAAAGGCTTTATCTTCTTCACACATCATCACGTATGCTTTACGGCAGAACCGAATCCAGACAGATTTCCCGTTTTGCCACCGAAATTCCCGAAAACGTTTGTGAAAAAACCGTAGTTAAGGACAGCTCGGGACATACGGGTGTGCCCGTAAGCGCATATTCGGCGCGAAACAAGGTTTCGAGAAATTCTTATTTAGAGAACATACACCAAGCCGCGGCGAAAACCGAAAAGGCAGATTTTATACCCGTTGGCTCTACGGTTGCCCACCCCATTTTCGGCAAGGGGGAAATTCTTTCTGCCGAGCCTATGGGCGGCGACGTTTTATACGAAATTGAATTTGCAAACGGAAGTATAAAACGGCTTATGGGTAATTTTGCAAAGCTTAAAAAATGCTGATATAAATTTAAGTATTTAATTGGAGGAAAAATAAATATGGCTGTTATTAAACCTATTAAAGCCCTTGGCTTTACCGAAAAGGCGGGTAAAATAGAAACCTGCGTTTGCCCCCCTTACGACATTATCTCTGCGGACGAAAGAGCCGCGCTTATCGCAAGAAACGAATTTAACCTTGTTCGCTTGGAGCTTCCCGAGGGAGAGGACAAATATAAGCAGGCAGGCGTTATTTTAAACGATTGGATTAACAAGGGTATTCTTAAAAGAGACGAAGCAGAAGGCATTTTCGTTTACCGCGAGGAATTTAACGTGGAAAACGTTGATTATTGCCTTACGGGTATCGTTTGCAAGGTTAAGCTTTGCGAATTTTCCGAAAAGGTGGTTCTTCCCCACGAGGAAACCCTTACAAAGGCGAAAACCGACAGATTTAACCTTATGTGCAACACCGGTTGCAACTTCTCGTCTATCTATTCTCTTTACAATGACGAAAGCGGTGTTATCGCCGAGGTTATCGCAAAGAAGGTGAACGAAGCGCCCATACATAAATTCACCGACGAAGAAGAAGTTACCCACACCCTTTGGAAGATTGATTGCCAAGAGGGTATTTCCAAAATCGTTAACGCTCTTGCCGACAAACAGTTGTTTATCGCAGACGGCCACCACAGATATGAAACCGCCCTTAACTTTAAAAAGCATTGCTATGAAAGCGGAGTTATGCCCGAGGGTATCGACGTTGACCACGTTATGATGACCTTGGTGGATATGGACGACAAGGGCTTGGTTGTATTCCCCACCCACCGTCTTATCGTTGACAAGGCAGTTTGCAAAAAGGACATCGCCGAAAAATGCGCCGACGATTTCAACACAAGCATTAAACCCCTTTCCGACCTTAAGGATGCACTTAAAGCGGGCGAAAACGGCAAAACCTTTGCTCTTTACACCGGCGGTGAGGATTTCCTTCTTATGGAATTCAAGCCCGAAAAGGCAAGAATTATCGATAACCGCAGCGAGGCTTACAGCGACCTTGACGTAAGCGTGCTTCACTCGATGGTTTTGGAAAACGCATTGGGTATCGACAAGGAAAATATGGCAAATCAGGTTAACCTTCGTTACACCCGTTCTATGGACGAGGCTATCCAATCGGTTAAGGACGGCAAAGCCACCGCGGCGTTCCTTATTAACGCAACCAAGGTTTCCCAGATTAAAGCCGTTGCATTGGCGGGCGACAAGATGCCCCAGAAGAGCACATATTTCTATCCCAAGCTTAAAACCGGTTTGGTTATGAACGTTTTGAAGAAATAATGCTCTGAGATTTTGGAAAATAAATTACCAAAACGGAAAAATACGCGTTTAAAGGATTTTGATTATAACACCGAGGGTGTGTATTTTATAACGATATGCACGCAGGATAGAAGAAATATTCTTTCCCGTGTCATTACCCCTCAAAATCCAAAAAACGTAGGGGTCGGCGTCCCCGACGACCCGCAAAAAGACAATCACGTTTATCTAAACGCCACGGTAGAATTGTTACCAAAAGGAATAATTGCGGATAAATACATAAACCAATTGGATGCATTTTACAACGATATGTCCGTAGAAAATTACGTTATAATGCCAAATCACGTTCATTTGTTGTTGTGGGTGAAATCGGAGGGTAACGGAAACGGAACGTCGAGGACGCCGTTCCCTACAATACAAAATTCGGGGATGAACTCGGAGAGGGGCGGAACGTCGAGGACGCCGTTCCCTACAATACAAAATTCGAAGGTTTCTCGTTTTGTTTCAACCTTTAAACGATTTTGCGATAAAGAATACGGGCGAAATATTTGGCAAAAATCCTTTTACGACCACGTGATACGAAACCAAGAGGACTACGAAAAGCATATCGATTATATATGCAACAACCCCGTTTGTTGGGAATTTGACAAATTATATTCGGATGAATGATTTTGCTGCCGCGGTGTTTCGACGCAAAGGTGAAAAATCTCGCGGGTGCGAAATTTATCAAAATACAACCACTACACACCACTAAAGTAAAAAACGCGGAGAGAGGATAACAAATTTGTTAAATCAAAACTTCGCGAGAATAAAAAAGGAGAAATCCCAAAAAAGCTATGAAAGAATTGGAAAAGAAATATAACCCCGCCGATTTTGAAGAACGGCTTTATACCGAATGGGAAACCAAGGGCTATTTCCAGCCCTCGGGCAACAAGGATGCGGAAGCATTCTCTATCGTTATGCCCCCTCCCAACATCACAGGTCAGCTTCATATGGGCCACGCATTGGACAACACGCTTCAGGATATTCTTGTTAGATACAAGAGAATGTGCGGTTGCGACACCCTTTGGCTTCCCGGTACAGACCACGCTTCTATCGCTACTGAAGCAAAAATCGTTGAAGCTATGCGCAAGGAAGGCATATCCAAAGAGGATTTGGGCAGAGAAGGATTTTTGGAGCGCGCTTGGGATTGGAACAACACCTATGGCAACCGCATTTGCGAACAGCTTAAAAAGTTAGGCTCCTCCTGCGATTGGTCCAGAAAGAGATTTACCCTTGACGATGGCTGTTCCGAAGCGGTTAAAGAGGTTTTCGTTAAGCTTTATAACGACGGACTAATTTACAGAGGCACAAGAATTATAAACTGGTGCCCTCACTGCAAGACCTCTATTTCCGACGCTGAGGTTGAATATAAGGATATGGACGGCAACTTCTGGCACATCCGTTATCCCGTTAAGGACAGCGACGAATTTGTTTACCTTGCCACCACCAGACCCGAAACCCTGCTTGGCGACACCGCTGTTGCGGTTAACCCCAAGGACGAAAGATATGCGCATCTTATCGGCAAAACCCTTATTCTTCCCCTTGTGGGCAGAGAAATTCCCGTTGTTGCCGACGAATACGTTGAAATGGATTTCGGTACGGGTTGTGTTAAGATTACCCCCGCCCACGACCCCAACGACTTCGAGGTTGGTATGCGCCACGACCTTCCCTTGGAAAATATGCTTACCGACGACGCGAAGGTTACCGAAAACTACCCCAAATATGCGGGTATGGACAGATACGAAGCAAGAAAGGCTATTGTTAAGGACCTTGAAGAAGGCGGTTTCTTAGTTCGTATTGAGCCCATTAAGCACAACGTTGGTACCTGCTACCGTTGCGGTACCGTTATCGAGCCCAGAGCTTCGCTTCAGTGGTTCGTTTCGATGAAGCCTCTTGCTGTTCCCGCTATTGACGCGGTTAAAACCGGCGAAATCCGTTTTATCCCCGACAGATTCTCCAAGAACTACCTCCACTGGATGGAAAACATCCGCGATTGGTGTATTTCCCGTCAGCTTTGGTGGGGCCACAGAATTCCCGCTTTCTATTGCGACGATTGCGGTGAATTGGTTGTTACCAAAGACGAAAGCGCGGTTTGTCCCAAGTGCGGCAAGGCTATGCGCCAAGACCCCGACACCCTGGACACCTGGTTCTCCAGCGCACTTTGGCCCTTCTCCACAATGGGTTGGCCCAACGTTGATGCCGAGGACCTCAAGCGTTACTACCCCACCAACACTCTCGTTACGGGTTATGACATTATAACCTTCTGGGTTTCCAGAATGATTTTCTCGGGCTATGCTCACACCGACAAAAAGCCCTTCACCGACGTATTCATTCACGGTCTTGTGCGCGACGCGTTGGGCAGAAAGATGTCCAAATCCTTGGGCAACGGTATTGACCCCCTTGAGGTTATCAAGACCTACGGCGCGGATGCGTTGCGCTTTACCCTTGCAACGGGTAACAGCCCCGGAAACGATATGCGTATTTCCGACGAACGTTTTGAGGCTTCGAGAAACTTCGCAAACAAGATTTGGAACGCCGCAAGATTCGTTATGATGAATCTCGACCGCGATTTTGATACCGACAGCATCAACACCGCAAACCTTGCCGAGGAGGACAAATGGGTTATTTCCCTCTACAACCGTCTTGTAGGCGAAGTTAGGGACAACCTTGAAAAATACGAGCTTGGCATGGCTGTTTCCAAGCTTTACGATTTTATTTGGGACATCTTCTGCGATTGGTATATCGAGCTTGTTAAGCCCAGACTTGCCGAAAAGGAAACCGAAACAAACCTTGCGGCTCAGGCTACACTTACCTATGTTCTTTCCAACACCTTAAAGCTTTTGCATCCCTTTATGCCCTTTATCACCGAGGAAATTTGGCTTTCTCTTCCCCACAAGGGCGAAAGCATTATGGTTTCGGATTATCCCAACGTTAAACCCGAGCTTGACTTCCCCGAAGCGGAAAGAAATATGGAAATTATGCTTTCTGCTATCCGCGCTATCCGTAACAGACGCGCAGAAATGAACGTTCCCCCCAAGAGAACGGCAAAGGTTATTATCGTTACCGCAGAACCCAGCCTTTTTGCGGACAAGGAGCCTTATTTCAAACGTCTTGCTTCGGCTTCCGAGATTGTTGTTACCGATAAGTGCGACGATGAAGGCACCGTTCGTATCGTTACCGATGCTTGCGAAATCTTCCTCCCCTTGGCGGATATTGTAGACACCGATGCCGAAAGACAGCGCCTTACCAAGGAGCTTCAGACGGTTGAAAGCGAAATTAAGCGCGCAGAGGGCAAGCTTTCTAACGCAGAATTCGTTGCGAAGGCGCCCGAAAAGCTTGTTAACGCCGAAAAGGAAAAGCTAGAGAAGTTTAAAGCTCTTGCCGAAAAGCTTAAGGCTTCTATTGCTTCTCTTTAAGATTACACGTTTATAGCACAAAACACCGCAGACCTCTGCGGTGTTTTTGTTTTATGGTGATGAAGTTGTTTATAGGGGGATTTTTGAAAAAATCCCCCTATAACCCCAAAAACTTTTACCTCCAAAAACTCCGTTTTTGGAAATCAATACATAACAAAGGATGTCAAGACAGTTTTTATCGTAGGGCGGGGGTTCTACTCCCGCCGTTGTTTGTAACGCGATGTACTTTAAGTTGTATTTGTTTTCTATTCCCCGCGACTTTTTGCGGGACGTCGAGGACGCCATCCCCTACTATAAAAACGTGTAGGCGGTTTTTATTGCCGTAGGGCGGGGGTTCTACTCCCGCCGTTTTTGCGGGACGTCAAGGAAGTGGGGTTCCCTGAAAATGCTTGCATTTTTAGGGTTAAAACGCCGTCCCCTACAATATTAAAACCGTTGCAATATACAAAAAACGTTGCATATTTCTAACCGTCCGCGGGAAAGAGGCAACAATAATGAACCGAACCCGCATCGCGACAACAAAATAAACCGAAACCACATCGCGACAACAAAATAAACACGTTTGTAGGGGCGATTCACGAATCGCCCGTTATGTCCGCGGGAATCCGAGGGGAATAACCGTTCGCGCGCCGATAAATAGCAAATTCGAACGAACCCGCATCGCGACAACAAAATGAACAACGTTATTCAAACTGTCCGCGGGAAAGAGGCAACAATTTTGAACGAACCCGCATCGCGACAACAAAAGAGAAAAAAAGGACAGAGATTCTTCTCTGTCCTTTTTATTTAATCACTTGTGATGATTATAACGGGTTTATTGGAAAATCAAACCGCCGTTATCAGCCGCAACCTTATGAAGAGCTATACCGTAAGCATCAAGTATAGACTTAGCTGTGGTGTAAGCTGCGGAAGAAGTATTGTTAAATGCTGTTGCAACATCTTCTGCGGTCTTCTTTGTACCAATGGTATCGGTAAACGTACCATCATAGTTGTAATACGCATTGCCGTTTTTGATAACATTGTTATTTGTCATGGCATGCTTTGAATTACCGGTGAGAGAACCGGTTGCATATACGTTGTAAATGTTACCGTTTGCTGCCGCACCCTTAGAAACACCGAATGTTTCGTTTGCGGTAAGATCAAGATCGAAATAACAGTTAACAACGTTTGCACCATCGCGTACACGTGCAATAGGCATTGCCGCACCACCGGAGTTTGCATGCATTGTACCGGTAATGCTACCCTCGATCTTAAGGTTTGCAACCGTACCGTAGAGATAGGGGAATACGGAGCGAGAGTCCGACCCGTCTATATCTACAGTTAGAGTATAACCGTTACCGTTATAGATACCGGAGAAGGCAGGCTGGTGAGCGTTAAGAACTGTGTCCTTAGCAGAACCTGCATAGGTGCCCATGTAAGCATCGATATCGGAAAGGTCGATATTCGCAGTTTGCAAGAAGTATTTACCTGCGCCGTAACCATCTGATGCGCCCTTGCCGTCGTATGCGTCATTGCTGAAGCCGCTGGTAAGAAGGAGGAAGTCCTGAGCGTCCTGAATGAGGTAAGGATCGTCTTTAGTACCCGAGCCTTCAAATACATCATCGGGAGTAGGAGCTTCGCCGCGGTCGGTGGGGATGATGATACATGCGGCAGGAATAATCTTTCCGGTGGAAAGGTTATAGCCCACGTATACGATATAATCATCGAATACTCTTACAAGATATGCTTCGCTGCCGTAGGTTGCGGTGTCAGCGGAATATCTGCCGTCGGTACCTGCGGGACAGCTGGAGCCGTCAGCAGTGTAAGCGCGAGGCCAGGTTACGGAAGGAACGTGAACGGTGTGTGCAAATTCGTTATTTACGTCGGAGTAGTTAGCACCTTCGTAAAGAGTGAGGTGGGTATGACCCGACATAACGATTACGTCCTTGTGCTGCTGCAACAAGTATTTGAGTTCACTGTTCTGGGGGTAAACCGTAGGCTGATCTGCATCGATAAGGTTGGTATATCCGCCGCCCTTATATCTATCGCCCGCACCGTAGTTAAGGAAGGGCGAATGGCAGATAACGAAAACGTTGGTTTGGTCATTATCATAGGTGTTAAGCAAGCCTTCCAACCAATCGATCTGATCTGCGGAGAACACATTCTTGGTGGAAATAGCGGCAGTATCGCCCATTTCCATCCACATAAAGATGAAGAGGTTGTCTTTTTCGCCGTTTTCGCCCTCTTTAAGAACGTGATAGTAGGGAGAATTTGTATAGGGGTGAACTTCGTCTGCACCGAAGGTTCGAGCAAATTGGCTTAAACCTGCGGAGGTGTTACCATGGTTACCCATAGCTTCATAAACGTCTGTTGCGCTTACGTTAGAGTTGTTGATAACATTAAAGTAATCGTCATACTGCTATTTAAGAGTTTTTCCCTGTTCAGCCTCGTCGCCGGTCATATCGCCGGTAACGATAACGTATTCTGCACCCTTGCCGTCCAAGAAGTTAAGAGCGTTCTTCCACTTTGCCTGTGCACTGCGGTTTCCGTAATATTCATAGTTCATATGCATATCGGAAGCCACGCCGAAGGTAGCTTCGGGTGCGCCCAAATCGCCCGTCTGCTTATTAGCGGGGATTTCTGCAACTGCAACTGCACGGGACATATCGGGAGCAGTGTCCTCGAAAGCTTTATCGCTTTCGAAGACTGCTATACCGGTTGCACCGTAAGGAAGCAAGGTTCCGTCGGGAATCTCGTAGGAAACGGTGCGACCTGTCATGGGAATAGATGCCAAAGCATCATATTCCGCAAGAGGTCCGTTGTTGTCAACGTAGTAAACGTGATAGTATCCGTTATTTTTTGTGGAGGTAGGTGTTATGGTTACCATACCCTGAGCGAAGCCTGCATCGGAAGCATGATCGCCTATAAACTGATAGTCAACCGAAGCGCCGTCAATCGAAACGCGATAGTTCGCGTTTCTACCGATAACCTGGATACCTGCGAGCACTTCTGCGCCCATGTTCTGTCGGTAGATGCTGATTCTCAACTTCTTGCCGTTGGGCAATACCAAACCGTCTTTGATTTCAACAACGCAACGGTTACCGTCGAACCTAGTACCATACTTGGATTTATCAATATACTTGATAATGAAGAGGTTTGTATCAAGTTCAACAAATTTGCCGTTTTCGTCCTCGTAAGAAAGCTTGATGTCGGCGGGAGTGTTCCAACCTTCGTGGTTGGTGGGCTTAAGTACCGCAATCTGAGTAATAAAGACATTCATCGGAACGGTGATGTCGATATTCATAGGTTTACCGCTTGCGCAGTTCCAACCGGAATGATATTCCTTACTGTACTCTGTATAGAGTGCGGTAGGATTATACATGTTTGCGGATCTGCCGGTATCGTATTTGTACCAACGCAATCTTGCACCATCGTCGGCAGTCATATATTCCTTATAGTTGCTGCTTCCGGGAGTACCGTCTGTTCTTATATAGGTGGTGTTGCCGTCGGGAATGGTGTAGGAGAAGTAAAGACCATCGCTGTCAACGTACTCGGGACGGTTGGAATCCAAACCGAGGACGGTAATTTCAGCAGGCATTACCCAGCCGCCTGCATTTGCAAAACGAAGTTTTACATATCTTGCCTTAACAGAGGTCATGTTTGTGCCAAGGTATACTGTAGGCGAAGCTCCTGTTAAACCGGAGGTCTGAATAGTACGCTGAAGTGTAAAGTTTTCGTTATCAATAGAGGTGTAAAGCTGTACATACTTAGGAACTCTTACACCGCCGTCGCCTGTATTAAGAAGCTGTGCGGATGCCTGATATACGTCGTATCTTGCACCAAGGTCAATAACAACATCAACATACTTGTTGCCTGCAGCATCAGTGCCGCCTTTGTGTGTATCGTAACCAACCCAAGCGGGATGTGAATAAGAAACCTTACCGGGTTCGTTCTGATAATATACAATTCCGTCGGTTAATTCTTCGCCGGAATCGGCATATCTATCGTCGGGGGTAACAGTAGCGGTGTAGCTTCTGCCCAACGCAAGATTTACAACCTTGTAATCATCGTAATTTACAGGAGTGAATTCTGTCTTGGGAACTACGTCGATATCGAAGTTAGCCTCGAAACGTCTATCCCAACGCCACCAGAGGTTGGAAACGGAGGATTGATATGCGTTTTCAGTAGGTATATTAAGCGAACCGTCAGCCTTAACACCTGTAGCAACAGAGGAGGCATTAATCTTCGCCATAATATACTTATTGATTTCCCAGAAATTGTTATAGGTTGTAGCGAAATCGGATTCGCCGTTGAAGGGCTTAGTACGGCTGAGGTTACTGTTACCAATCTCGCTCGACTGATAACCGTAATCCTTAACCCAAGCCTTAACGTTAACCTTATTTGCAGCTATATGGCTGGCTTCGGTTATACCTTCGGGTGCGCAATTCTTAAGATATGCATATCTGGATACACCATTGGAAATTGCGGTACCCAAGGAGTTAGCAGTGGTGTTCCACTGGCTGTATGCCAAAAGCTGGTTCAAACGGTTACTTACGTCGGCTGTGTGATAGCTTGTAGCATATCTCTGCATAAGCATAGCTGCGAGATAGTCATCCTTAAATGCGCAGTCTACAACAACTGTAGGCTTACCTGCCTTAAGGTTTGCATCTACACGGTCGATAAGCTGACCTGCGTAAATTCTCAACTGTTCAAGGTCAGTGGAAGAATATTTAGCCTCGGTCTTAAAGGAATCGTGGTCGTAGTGGTCGGATCTGGTAAGAATAAGAACGTCGATATCACCGGTGTTATCATAAGAATATTTAGCACCAATGCCGTTGATGTGAACCATAACGTTATCGTAAAGTGTGCCGATGTCATAAGCATCACCGGGTTCATCCTTACCGATACCGAAGAATACTGCATTTGCGCTTACTTCGCCGTAAAGACCGGTGGTAAGCTTAGCAACAGCCATCATACCCAGCTCGTCAGTACCGCTGAATACGTAGGAGTTGTCGCAACCTGCGATGAGTTTTTCTTCGATATATCTGCCGTCGTTGGTTTGCATGGTTACTACGGGCTTAGAGTCGTCGTAACCGATATAAAGTGCATCTGCAGTCTTTGCGATAGACGCATAAGTTGCATCGTCGCTGTAAAGCGCATTGGCAATCTTAAGCTTACGCTCGCGGGCTGCCATATACATCTTATAGCCATCTACATCAAGACCTGCATATTTAAGTGTAAGACCTGTCTTATCTGCGGGAACGTCGTGGGTAATTTCGTCGCCCGAGGAGTTCACGTAATAGGTGAAGTAATAGTCGGTATTTACATTAAAGCTGCCGCTTAATGCATCCTTCGCTGCCTGAGGTGCGCTGCTTAAAGGCTGTGCGATAGGAGTACCGTCGGAATTCTTATTATAACCCTTAATAATGTTATCTACAGTAAGCTCGCTGCCGTAGAGCTGAGGACGTGCGAAGGTACCGTACATACGGAATGCGCCGTAGTTGGTAGAGTTCATTGCGAAGTAGTCCTGAGTGGAGGCGAGACGCTTGATGGTATCGAAGAAGATCGCAGTGCTTGCATCGGAAGCAGCGATTTTCTTAAGCAATGCAACCATCTTGGTTTCATCTGCAGAAAGGGTATAACCGCCGGTTTCGGTGTTATAACCGGAAAGGATAGATGTGTTTGCGATAGTATCGCCGGTATCATAGAAGGGTTCGCGGGAACCTACGAGACCGCCGGAGAACATCTGGTCTACAGAGATGATATAGTAGCTATATTCACCGCTGTTGAACTGATTTTCAAGCCAGGTATAAAGGTCCTTGGGGTTACCCTGGTCGGACTTACCTTCCTTATAGGTATCAATCTTGGTGGTGATGTATTCGGCAGGAGGAGTAACAATGGTAAATCCTGCTGCTTCTGCCTGATACTGAACTCTTTCAAGGTTGATAGGTCTGTCGTCGATAGGAACGTAGAGAATCTTAGAGCCCTGTGCATTAGGCTTTTCAATCTGCACGCTTTCTTCTTCTCTGATGCCGGGTAATTCTTCTTTCAAGGAATCGTCAGCATATTTGATCATGTTAACGTTACGTGTAACAGGATCGCTATAGAAGGTGGGACGGTAGGTGTAAGTCTGGGGGATCTTTGTGGGATCGCCGTTTACACCCGCCAAGGTAAGAGGCTTACCAAGGTACTTACCGTTGCTTTCGGGAGTAGTGTAGGTCCAAGGATAATCCTTACTGAAGGTCTTCCAAGCCATATTGTAATAGATATGGTCGGAAGGATAGTAGTCTACAAAGCCACGGTAGGTAAGCTTTACATCGGTATCATCGGGCCACAAAAGCATTGTCGCATAGAAGATATAGCTTTCGTAGTCAGCCATATTAGTATCCTTAACGTGGTTAAGGATAACGTCGGATTCGATACGGTAGATGTTGTAATCGTCAGCGCAGTCGCTGGTGAGATTTTCAACGTTTGCATCGAGATAATCGGTGTAACCGACCATCATACCGATTTCCTTAAGGTCCCAATATTTAGCGTTTTGATAAATATCGGTAGAAAGATTTGCAGGCTGACGCATATAGTCCGCATCGTAAAGAACACCGAACTTCATACCTAAATATTCATCGCTGCCATAACCCGGGAAGGTGCCCAATTTATACTGTACACCGATAGGAGTTACGGGTTCGAAGTTGTTGCGAAGTCTGATTCTTTCTCTTTCAGCATCGTCAACAAGCTTACCTGTGGTAGCCCAATACCAATAAGGTCTACCGGAGGTCTTTTCAGCCTCGTATGCAGTTTGTTTACTGAAGCCGTAGCTTATGGGAGGATAGAAGAGAACGTAACCGGTGTCGGTTCTTGCTCCGTCGTCGCCGCCCTGAATGAAGTATTCGAAATCGTCGCCGTCTTCACAACCGAAATCAGCAAAAGGAACTCTGAATTCTACGATAGTCTTGGTACCGGTTGCGTCAGAGGTCATAACCGCGTGTTCGTTTGCATAAACGTACTTCTTAATTTCGGGCTTTGCATACCAGTCTTTATCGGTATAAGCGTTTTCGCCCTGTGCGGTAACGGTATTTTCCTCGATAACCTCGGTTACACCGTAGAAATCGGTAGCGCCATAGTCATAGTAGTTATGAACGGTAACGTATTTACCGCCGCTCAGGGGGGTGTCTACGAAATCGTCGTTTACATCCTTAATCTTATAAGACAATACACTTACAGGGTCGTTTGCCTTTCTTGCGTTACCGCCGTAAGGCGCGAAGAAGCCGGTATGGTTAGCCGCATAACGCAAGGTAGAGCCTGTAATGGTAAGTGCCGAAGGCTTTAAGGAATCGTTAAGCTTTGTAAGCTTATCGGCAGTAACGTGAGGAACGTTGTTATCCTGCCAGGTTACGTAGGTTTCGGGGTTGTAAACCTCGGGAGTAACTGTCAACTGTTGGTTGCTCAATTCACCCGTTTTGCTGTCGTAACCCAAGGTTACGTCATAGAGGTGGGTGAAGGAATACAAGTCTTCTTCAGTATACTTATAGGTTGCCTGAGTAGAGCCGTTAACCTTAAGACCGTTATGGTTAACGGTGATTTCGTAATCCTCGTCCTTAGACTGGATCCAAAGTCTTACACGGGGAACGCTATAGTGAACGCCATTATTGGAAACGTTATAACGAATAGGAGATGCGGGATGGTCAACAACAGCCGCAACGTAAATATATTCGTCATCGGCACGCATCTGGAATTTATATTCGGCGATGCTGGCGCCTTCCATATCTATAACGGGGTTTTGAAGGTTACCGTTAATACCCTGTTTTACGTCAACCCACATATCATCTCTCCAACCGCTGTCGGAAAGATCGCCGTCGATAGTAACGGTTTCGGGGAGGAAGTAATCAAGAGCGGTGATAACGTGATCGTTATCTGCATCCCATCTGGAAACGCTGTTATAAGAGCTGTTATCTGCGAGATGGCAGAATTTGTCGGTTGCTGTGATAGCAGTAGGAGCATCTATCTTAGGTGCGGGATAATAAAGAGTGTTGTTATGTCCGCAGTCGTTATCCATTTTGGTAACGCTTACGAAATATTCAAATCCGTTCTGCTTATTAAGAGCAAAATTAGTGCCGCTGGTTCTCGTATAGTAGAATTTATCACTTGCAGGAAGCCAAGGATCTACTCCGCCATATCCGTTAGACATAAACTGAGTGAATGCATTGGGATCGTTATTTACGTGAGTTGTAACACCCATGCCCTCAAGGCTGAGCATAAATTCAACGTAGGTGATACCGTTGGCATTGGTCATAGCTACCATACCGTCGGTATATCTTAAAGTGAAGGTTTTTTCATGTGTGGAATCCCACGTTTCAACATCGTGGGTAAGGGCAAGCTCGTTACCATCCATATCGTAACAAACGGCATGATCGCCCTTTTGAACGATACTGAACTTCTTGGAAGCCTTATTACCGCCGTTGTTATTTATCCAAAGGGTATAAATAAGGTCTTCATTTTCGCCGGCGGCAGTATTTATCTGAGCTGCGCCGTAGATATATTCTCTACCGGTATAAACAACGTTTTGGTAATCGAACATATGAGGAACGTCGGGTTCGTTACCCCAGGAACCGGTGGAAGAGTTAACCCAAATACGTTCTTCTTCGTCATTCCAGATAACTTCGTCAAGAATGCCGTCGATAACAAATTGGTTGGTGCGGTTCTTAGTTTTAATAATTTTCGCACCGTTAACACCGTCTATGCCGCCGGCTGTCCAACCGCCTTCGGAAGCGTTGTTATTCAAATGGTCTTTAAAGGAAAGCAAGAGCTCCTTTTCAATACCATAGTTCAGCGTTGTGGAGCTACCGCGGTTGAGGTTTCTGTTGTCGGGGATAGGCGCATAAATACCGTCGCTGCCGGAGGTGGTACCGTTTGCGGAAACGTAATAGGTAAGCGCTATATCATCGCCTTTTGCGTTAATTTTTTCGGTATATTTTTCGGTAATACCCAAAAGTTCAAGAGGAATCTTAAATTCCACAATCGCGATGTCTCCGCCGGGGTCCTTGTTATCCGGATACAAGCTACTGTTAGAGCCTATGCCGGTATATTCGGACGAAGACAGAATCTGGCTTTTATACACGATGCCGTCAATAGAAGTACCAAAGGTTTCGGTACCTTTTTCCATGTTCGTTCCGTCATAATTATTCGTACCGTTGGAAACATAGTCGCTTAAAGCAGCGTTTCTGCTGATAGAAATAGGATCACTGCTAGTGGGGTCAAGGCGGAAGTTAACTACATAGTCATACTGATCGCGCCATTGAGCTGTTCCGTTGTTTATCCAGATACGGAACATATCATTATCGTCAATAGCGGTCTCTTTGGTGGTAGACGTACCGGTATAACCGTTCTTTTTAACTATTGCGGCACCATAGAGATATTCGCTGGACATGAAAATTTCATAATCGAAAAATTCCATGGGACCGGGAGCGCTGAAATATTTACCGCCCTCACCGTAATAGAGCTGGTTGCTGGCATCGGCAGTCAATACGTTACGCTGTGCAGAGTTGATAAATCTGTCGTGAGCGCGGAGACCGTTGAAGATACCTTCATCAAGGGTACCGTTCGCCGAACCGACGCTGAATTTGGGATCATTAGCGCCGAGAATATATCTGTGGTTGCTTTCTCTGCCCAAAACGTCATAGTTACCGGCGTGGCCGAACCAGTTTGCATTGGATGCATGAACTGCATGGGAATTGCTATTCACGTTGGCAGGACCTGTAGCAGAATTGGGAGAAGTATCGTTACCAACTGTTAAAATAACCGAAACTTCATCGCCGTTTTTAAATTGATAGCCATTCGCATCTTGGCCCTTCACGTTAGCGTTCAATTGGTCATAGGAAATACAGAATTCGAAAACCATGGTGTTGGTATTTATACGTCTTGCATAAGCACCAACGCCGGAGGGAAGAATTGTGTTGCCGTAGTTATCGGTTTTATCATTCTTACCGATATTGGAGTTAGCAGTAATAACTCTGTGGTTCTTGCTGCCGTCAGTGAAAGCATCGTTAGCCTTGCTGTCCAAGGTGTGCTTAAGTTCCAACTGGGTAAACGCAGTCCAAGGGTTGGATGCGGTAGGTTTACCCTTACCGGCAATCATAACCTTAAAGTAGGTATCCAGCTTGCCGGTGTTATAGAAGGTGGTGTCATACATATTCAAGTTGACAACAACAGCACCGTAAATGTTGCTGCCGTCGGACTTGAAGTTATACTTAAACTTAACGGGAACGTTGTTAAGATAGTTCAACTGACACTGAGCTGTACAAACGTGTTCACTTTGAGCACCGTAAGTGCCTTTAGAGCCGGGCCAGATAACACCACTCCAACAGCCGGGTGTGTAAAGAACGTTACCGTCCGCCTTATTGGGGTGTTCTTTAAAGTTTACGTTATTAACGTGATAGTGAATCCACTTATCGTAATAGTCGTTGGGTATAGGTTCGTTGTACTCGTAGTTGGGGTCATCTGCGTTCGCACGTCTGTTTTCGCCGTCATGGTACATATATTCGGTACTGTACTCGACGTCATAGTTGCCGATTTTATGGCCGCCTTCGGTGAAACGGGTATAATCCTTATAGGTTTCAAAGCCCGAACCGCCGTAGTTGGTGAATTCCTTCCAAGCTTCTTCATCCAAGTGGCCGTCAACGGTGATATAGTCAACCTTGTCAACATCAAGTTTGTTAGAGGTTTCGGGGTTACCGTTAACGTCGTAAAGCATGGTTTGCGTAATTTCTTCCGCGCCTTCGGGCCATGCATCTTTAAGGTTGATCTTCTTAGCATCCTGTTCTGCGTCAACACGGGGGTGATAGAAATACTGAGCACCCGCAGAGGTGTTGATGTTTGCAGAAACAAAAGAGGTAAGATTTACCTTTGTCTTTTCTTCTGTCTTCTTGCCTAAAATCGCAGAAATAAGACCCTTGAATTCAAGCGTCAAAATTCCGTTATTTTCGGTAGACTCAACGGTGGCATATTCATATTTATAAGACGCAAACTTAGTAGTAACGTCTTCGCCGCCGTAACGGTACATAGCGATTTTATAATCGTTGCCGTTAGGAGTAATTACCATTTTGGCGGTGTAATGGTTTTGATAACCTTCGCTGACACCGTCGTTAAGCCAAACTGTCATATCTGTTAACGTGCCGTCAACAAGACTGTTTGCCTTTTTATCAACCTCAATAATACCATAGACAAATTCATAGTCTATGTGCAATTGATAGCGATATGCAAAATTGGGGTTTTTGGCGCCGACAACATCCCAAATACCCTCCTGGGCATCAGCAAGCTGCCATTTGTCATTTACCCATGCGGTGTCGTTATTCTCGCCGTCGAGAGTAACCGTCGCAGGTATCTTTTGATTAGGCGCGTTATCGATGGAAAGGTTTTCGACATTGTCGATACCAACACCGATACCGTGCGCCAACACGGGCAGTAAGGTTGCGGGTATCATACCGATACACATAACCACCGCCAACAAGAAAGCAAGTGTTCTTTTCATGTTGTTTTCTCCTTTTATGTATATGAATTATATATCATCACCAGGATATATTTATACACCGTTAGTATACACTGCGTTTTTTTGTTTGTCAATAGCAAAATTCCCTTTTGTCATCTGCCGATTTTTACCTTTTTTCTTTATTTTACTTCATATAGTATGTTTTAGCACTGTAAAGCACTAATATATACATTATGTATGGTTTTATTTTCATAATTTTTTCAAACACCGAAAAATCTCTGCCGTTTTGCTTTTAAAAACGAAGGAAAACGCCGTTTTTTTGCAATTTCCCTTCCTTAATATATATAATATATACATAATTAATCCAACAAGCGGTTTTTCCTTGACAAAATAGATATATCGCGGTAAAATATTAACACAAACCTTACGGAGGTATAATTATGAAACGATTTTTTGCATTATTGTTAATTGCCGTTATGGCTTTATCTGCCGCTGCCTGCGGTTCGGACAGCGACCAAAGCGCGCCCGCCTTCTCCAACCATGCAAACAGCGAAATCAACTCTAAAGAGCCGCCCAAGGAGCCATCCAAGGAGGAATCCTCCAAGGCGGAATCATCCGCACCCGAAACCGAAACGCCCAAGCAGGAATTTATCGCCAACTTTATCTCTATCGGCGCGGTTGACACCAAGGTTAACGCATCCTCCCCCAACTCTATCCCTCTTACAGGCATCGAAACCGAGCTTAAAGAGGGCGGAATTGTGCTGTTTTACGAGGATTTCGATGCTCTTAAAACCGATTTGACCGATTTTACCGTTGCGGTTTTTGAATATAACAAGATTCGTTTCGGCTATATCCTTGAAACCCTTTATACCGGCAGCGCAGATTTGAAAATCGAATTCCCCGAGGACGGATTTGTACTTGCAATCCACTCCTCGCAGGAAAATTACGTTAAAAAGGTTAAAAACCTCACCCCCGAGCAAACCGTTTTCGTTCACGGCTTGCACCTTTACGACGGCGCGGATTACACCGTTGAAAAGACCGAAAAACCCTTTGAAATCGACGGTTTTGTTAAAAAAGAGGGCGAAACAGAGAGCGAATGGGAGGATTATCTCATCGACACCGTTAACGCCGAAAACCCCTCTTGGTCCTATGCCCAGTTCGAGGTTAACAACTATTATTCCACCGCCAATTATTACACCGCTTATGACGATGAATATTTATATTTGTGCGTTGTAGTGGATTCGCCCTATCACTACTGCCCCATCACCACCGCAAAACCCAACGATATGTACCAATACGAGTGTATTCAGGTTAAAGTCAGCGCCGAAAACCCCGCAGGGGACTATATTTCGGCAAACTTCGACCACGTGGCAAACAACAAAGCGGTTACCGAGGGCGTGGTGCGTTCCTACGGATTTGCGGTTAACGATAACGGCGAAACCTGCTTCTATGAAAGCGGTTTCACCACCCAATTTACAGGAAAAGCCGCTTGTACCCGCGATGACGATAACCAAACCACCGTTTATGAGGTTGCAATCCCCTTTGCGGAATTCGGCATTAAGCCCGAATCGGGTATGAGCCTTGGTCTTACCTTCTCTATCAACTCCACCAACGAAGCCGACGTTTCCAACGGCGTGTGGAAGAACATCACCTATCGCGACGGCGGCGGTGTTATCGGCAGAAACGATTGGTCGAAAATCCCCACAATCACTCTGGGATAAGGCTTTTCGCGATTTTATATAATTAAGAAAAAACCGATTTGGCAGGGTAACTTCCCTTTCAAATCGGTTTTATTTATTGTCGGAAAATAAAATATAATCGGCGCTGACACCGTAATATTCGCAAAGCTTTATAAGGTGGTGTATGGGCAACTCGTTTGCGCCCCGTTCATAACGGGCGTACATGGTTTGGGACGTGCCCAAAACCTCGGCAATTTCCTGCTGGGTTTTATCGTGGTCCTCCCGCAAATCCCGAAGCCGCTTTATATATCCCGAAGAAACCATAAAATCACTCCTTTTCTTGATACTATTATTATACCAAGTAAAGAAATTTACTATTGACTTTAGTAAATATTTGTACTATAATCGTGGTAAATCATTAACAAAGGAGAAATATGATGAAAAAAGTCATTCTTTTGCTTTTAGCCGTATGTATGTGCATTTCCATGTGTGCTTGCGGCGGCGAAAGCTCAACAAACAGTTCTTCTTCGGTTTCTTCCGAAGCAGAATCTTCCGCGGTTTCTTCTAAGGTTGAATCCTCTGCGGTTTCTTCCAAGGTTGAATCCTCCGCAGTTTCTTCCGAGGTTGAATCCTCTGCGGTTTCCTCCGAGGTTGAATCCTCTGCGGTTTCCTCCGAGGTTGAATCCTCTGCAGTTTCTTCCGAGGTTGAATCCTCTGCGGTTTCCTCCGAGGTTGAATCCTCTGCAGTTTCTTCCGAGGTTGAATCCTCTGCAGTTTCTTCCGAGGTTGAATCCTCTGAACCCGAATGCACCAATCACGATTTTGAGGACGCTACCTGCACCTCTCCCAAAACCTGCAAAATCTGTGGCAAAACCGAAGGCAAAGCCAAGGACCACGATTGGAAAGACGCAGACTGCTCTAACCCCAAAACCTGCAAAGATTGCGGCAAAACCGAGGGCGAAGCAAAGGGCCACGATTGGAAAAAAGCAACCTGCACCGAACCCAAAACCTGCAAGGTTTGCGGCAAAACAAGAGGCGACGTTGAACACGACTGGCAGGAAGCAACCTGCAAGGCTCCCAAGACTTGTAAGGATTGCGGCAAAACCGAGGGTACAACCGCAAGCCACAGCTGGAAGAACGCAGATTGCACCAAGGCAAAAACCTGTAGGGTTTGCGGAGTAACCGAGGGCGCGGCTCTTGGCCACAGCTGGAAAAATGCCACCTGTACCGATGCAAAAACCTGCAAAACCTGCGGCAAAACCGAAGGTAGTGCTTTAGGACACGATTGGAAAGCCGCTACCTGCCAGGAATCCAAAACCTGCAAAACCTGCGGTAAAACCGACGGTTCCAAGGGTGCGCACAAATATTCCGACGGCATTTGCTCGGTTTGCGGCGCAAAGGACCCCAACTACGTAAAGGTTTATAAGGCCGGCGAAACCTGGACAGTTCCCGGCGAATGGGAGCTTACCATTAATAACGTTACTGAACACCCCTTGTGTAGTAGTCACCGCACCGAAAATTATGGTTTTACGGGTATGTATGGCGTAATGCTTAATTACACCTACAAGAACTTATCCACTTCCGAACTAGATATCGGTTACAGCGACACCTTCGGTTCTATAACAGTTTATGACAGCGAATCCGAAAAAGCCGAGGAATACGGCATCGGTATTTGGTGCGACCACGAAAAGGATGCCACAAATTGTATGCCCGGAATGAAGGCCACTGCCAAACATTCTTACGCTACAAACAACAAGAGCACTACCGTTACTGTCTACATAACAAAAGAAGACTCAAAAGGAACTTCCCACACAGCAACATTTAAAGTTAACGTAACTCCCGCACCCCAAGAACCCGAGGAAGACAAGATGCAGGGATATAAGGTTACCTGCGACACCTCCCTCCCCGAAACCATTAGTTATTATGGATATGGCTCTAGCATTCAATCCTCCTGCCAGGTAACCGCGGTTTCCTTTGAAGTTTCCGGCGATGACCTTAAAATCTTTATGACAGGTAAGAAAACCTACGATTCCAAGGGTTCGGGACAGAGCGCAAGCTGTAAAATCGGCTGGAAGCTTTATAATTCCCAGAACTACGTTGTAGATGACGGTACCTTGTACACCAATTCTTTGGCAGTTGGCGAAGGATTCTTAAATGCCGATGATACCGCCTATGACGTTCTTGTTCCCGGCGAATCCTACCGTCTTGTAATAATGAACGTTAACTGATTTCGTTTCATTTTATAACCCACAAAAAACACACCCTTATCGGGTGTGTTTTTTGTTGTCTCCCCTATTTCTTCCCTCTTGCATATACTTTTATAAAGAACCCTTTGGCGGTTCTTGTAAAAAGATGTAAAGAAAGGATATTTTCCGATGAATCAACAAGAATACGGGCTGTTTTGTATGGATATGGCTCCCGACGTGCCCGAAATGACCGAAAGCACCTTCCCGCCCCACGTTTCGTTGGGTATGATGTACGTGCCCTTTCAGCGGTTTGAAAACCTTTACGACGGCGAAAAAGCCCTTGAGCGCGGAACGCTTTTTGCCGATTTGGATTTGCCCTTTTACGGCAGAAAGGCAGGTAACGGCAGATGAACACCGACAGAAAACGTGAAACACTTATGCGCAAGGTGCAAATGTATGCCTTTGTTGCCCACGAATGCGCCCTTTATCTGGATTGTCATCCCGAAAACCGCAAAGCCTTGGAAAAACACGGCGAAGCGGTTAAGGCTCTTAACAAAGCCGTGGAGGAATACGAGAATATGTACGGCCCTCTTACCGCAAACGCCGCAAAAGGCAACGGTGGCTGGAGCTGGGTTGCAGGCAAATGGCCTTGGCAAAACTATGACGAGGAGGCAAAATAACAATGTGGACCTATGACAAGAAGCTTCAATACCCCGTGAACATTAAAAATACCAACCCCGCGTTGGCAAAAATGGTAATTTCTCAGTTTGGCGGACCCGATGGCGAGCTGGGCGCCGCCATGCGCTATCTCTCCCAGCGTTATACCATGCCCTATAACGAGGCGATTGGTATATTAACCGATATCGGTACGGAAGAGCTCGCCCATATGGAGATGATTTGCGCCATTGTGCATCAGCTGACGCGGGATTTAACGCCGGAGCAAATTAAGGAGGGCGGCTTTGCCGATTACTACACCGACCACACCCTTGGTCTCTACCCTGTTGCGGCAAGCGGAACCCCTTGGTCCGCCACCACCTTCCAATCTACGGGCGACCCTATCGCTGACCTTTCCGAAGACCTCGCCGCCGAGCAGAAGGCGCGCAAGACCTACGACAACATTCTTCGTTTCTGCGATGACCCCGACGTGCGCGACCCCATAAAGTTCCTTCGTGAGCGCGAAATCGTGCATTTCCAACGATTTGGCGACGCGTTGCGTATTGTTCAGGACAATTTGGACTACAAGAATTTCTATGCTTATAACCCGAGCTTTGATAAGAGGTAAAGATAAATAGGCATAATAAAAGCAGATGAGTTGTTACTCATCTGCTTTTTGTTGCTATTTGTATCAGATTGTGATAATATTTATACAGTACATGTAAAAAAGCAGGAGATTGCTATGGACCTTAAAAAGATTTTCGAAAAATTCGTCGATAAAAAAGTAATTATAACCGACATAGATGAAAAACGTTTCATGGGGATAATAGACGACTATATTGATGCAGAAGATAATTATTCGAACAAAGAAGGTATTATTCTAAATACAAAATCCGGTTTATACGAATTTACAAAAGATGACATCAAAAAAATCGAATTGATTTGAAGGTAATTTTACACATCTGTTTGAATTAGTCGCTTCGGTGATGCGTTGCGTATCGTTCAGGATAACCTTGATTATAAGAACTTTTATGCTTATAACCCCAGCTTTGATAAGAGGAAAACGAATAACAAAAGGGACTTCGGTTGAAGTCCCTTTTATATAGCCCCACAAAACGCACGATTTTGTGGGGACCCCGAATCCCTCAAAAACTTTTGTGTTAAAATATTATTTTTTTATCCACATGGCGGGGCGGATTCCCAAATGATTATATTCGGGTGAATATGCAGGACCTATTTCACCATCCTCTTTTATAACGTGGTCTGCGTTTTTTGCCGAACGCAAAATCCAGCTTGTTGCCCAGCGAATTTCATTTGTTTCTTGCTCATAAGCATCCGCTTTTAATGCCAGTTTTGCGGTATATCTCCCCGCGCTAATCCAATAAGATTGATTTTCGTCAAATACAATAGGCCAAAGACAGCATCCTTTTTCGTAAGCGAAATTTGTTGGTATTGCAATTCTTTTTTGTTCAATGACGATATCGCCATCGGTGTCACCGCCAAAAAACAAAATCATCTCTGATTTGCTTGGTAAAAATATTTTATCTTGTACTCCTGTACCGCCATCGAGTTTACCGTTCCAACTAAAAACAGAGCTTGTTTTGATGTTACTAAGAACAATTTGTTCTTGTTCTTCTACGGAAAAAGCGTTGTTGATAAAATCTTCGTTTAACCACGTTCTTATAGAAGAATTTTTCCACCCCTTATCGCTAACATCATACGGAAGGCACTCTAAAATGTATTTACTTAACAAATAAATTTTGTCCTCGTCTTCTTTAAGAACAAGCCATTCTATCGGTTCTTTTTCTTTACTGTTTGATTGCCAATAGTTACCGAAAAATATAGTTTTCATAAATTTTCCTCCATAAAGAACTAAATTCATTTTACGAATTATCCCGAAAAAAGTCAACTAATTTCGTCAAAAAACTATCAAGAGAAAAATAACCCTAAACCCCTTATATTCGTTTGATAAGAGGAGGTTTTATGAGGGGAAGCTTTTGGAAAAGTTTCCCCTCGACTTTGCCCCACGAAAATACATTTTCGTGGGGACCCCAACACTCCCTTTTAAAACTTTTTTACCGCAGAAAACATAGATTATCGGAAGGATAAATTTGCAGATATACCCTTCGATTTCGATAAGAATAGTGAAATTCCCAGACCGCAATCGCAAAAATACAGAACATATGTTCTTTAGGGTGGTGTATTTCCCGCTATTTTGGCGGGATGCACTTCCCTTTTTTATATGGCGGTAATTGGGCATCACTTCCCTGTTATTTTGCCGTCAAATTACCGTAAATTCGGCTATTTTTGACGATTTGTTCACATAATAAACCTTGACAGCGGTGGATATATGGGGTAAAATTATTATGTATATTTATATCAACGCCTTGAATGGGATTTGATATACAAACAAGGAAATCCAAACCGAAAGGATGGATAAATTTATGAGTTTTACAGAAAATATTTTATTCGGAGAATTTCCGAAAAACGTTATAGACCAAGCAAACGCCGCCGCGAGGATACGAACCTCGGCGTTTGTGTCCAATAGATTGGACCTTCGCGGCAAAACCGTGTTTGCCTTTTCCGATACACCCGATACACCCACCGAAAGTGCTTATTCGCTTTACCGAAAGGGAAGCGGTTGGCAATTGGGCATACACATCGCCGACGTATGCGAATATGTTTGCGAGGGTTCGCCCTTGGATATCGAGGCGCGAAAGAGAAAAGCCACTATCCGAGGAATCAACACCAAAATCGAGATGTTACCCGAAACCATTGTTAAAGAGCTTTGCAACTTTACCAAAAACGGCGACAAGCTTGCAATTTCGGTTCTTATCGACCTTGACGGGGAGGGGAACGTAGAGAATATCGAGCTTGACGAAAGCGTTATACGTATTTCGGGGATGTGCGTTTATAACGAAATCGACCAGCTTCAAACCGTCAGCGACGATTCGGCAGTTATGGTTTTAAGAGAGAAATATTCGCCCTTTAAAACCATTTTGGACGATATGTACGAGCTTGCGGCAAAATTCTGCATACGCCGTATTCAACGCGGAGGGTTGGACTGCACACGCTTTTACAGAACTTACATTCGCGATGAGCAGGGAAGTATCGTTGATTTTAAACGTTTGGAAGAACCGGACAGCCGCGCGATGCTTCGTGAAATTGGATATTTCGCCGCGGAATGTCTTGGGGAATATATGTTAAAGAAGAAATTACCCTGCATTTTCAACGGAAGAAGCTCTATAGCGAAAGAAACCTTGGATTATCTTGCGGAATTGGTTGGGGCAGGGGACTCTGCCGACAATTCGGCTTACCGTGTGGCGCAGATTGCGAATTTGGCAAAGGGTACTCCTTATTACGGCTTTGTTTGCGATGCTATTGCATATTGGATTCCTTGTGCAAGCTTTTCCAACCAGCCGATTGACAACTTTTTCTGTGCCTGCGACCACGTGGTTTCCTTTTTCAACCCCGTTACCCATTATACCGATTTACTTATACAGCGCACCTTGAAAACCGCCATAAAGGCAGGCTCTGCCCAAAATCTTAACCTTAACAAGGAAAAGAAGATTGTTTCCGAAACAACCGACGAGGCAAACAGCGCAGAAAGGTTTATTTGCAAGGCGCGGAAGCAATTTTCTTCCGCCTGCGCCATTGAATATATATCTAACAATATGGCGAATAATTTTCTCGGCTTTCCCATAGACACCGACAAAAACGGGGAAGTGGCTGTTATGTTGGAATGTGGAATTATCGGAAAAGTTCCGTTAGAGTATGCCGTAGATTTCAAATATAAAAAGGCGCAACCCTTGGAATTTGAGGTTATTTCTATAAACAGCGGGGAAAACACCGCACTTTTGAAGCCTGTTATATAAAACGTTTCACGTGAAACAAAAGCAAGAATGTTTCACGTGGAACAAAAGCAGAAAATGTTTCACGTGGAACAAAGGAGTTAACGTTAATGAGAAAATTAATGTCATTTATATCAATTTTGCTTGTTTTGGCTCTTGCAGGGTGCGAAAACGTAAGTTATCACGAAGATTCCTCCCAAGAGGAGTTGGACAGAAACCAACAGCTGGAATCACAGCTTCCTGATATCGAATTTGACAACGAACGGGATTTTGTAATCTTTACCGATTCTCCCGCCACCTTTTTAGAGGACGAAACAACTCCCGAAGCCATAAATACCGCAATTATAGAAAGAAATGCCTTTTTACGTGCCAAATACGGAGCAAACGTGGTGGTTCAGGAGAAGGACACAGAAACGCTTATTAACGAGCTGGACGCCGCCCAAAAGGCGGGAAAGGTCGTTTGCGATATGATTTCGGTTTCCGCAAAGGACAGCGTTAAGCTTTATACCTTGGGTTTGTTGGGGGATATGAACCTTTTGCCCGAATTTAACCTTGAGAACGGATTTTTTGATAAAAGCCTTTTTATGCCCTTGGCAACCAACAACTCCCTTTATCTTCTTGCCGACCCCTGCACTTTGGTTTATGACAGCACAAACGTGATATATTTTAACCGAAATCTGGTTAAATCTCCCGAAATTAAAGAAGAAAGCGGGGAAGTGAGCGAGGGTGAGGAACCGAAATTTGCCCCCGACGTAGAAACACTTGCCATGCAAGGGAAGTGGACTTGGGATAAGTTTAACGAATACGCCCGCGCTTCCGCACCTAATTCCTATTCCAGCTCGGGCAGTAATATGAACACCGACAATTTCGGCTTCGGCGCGGAAAAGACGGGTTTCGAATTCCCTGCGGCGATGTGGGTTTCCGCCAACAAGCCCTTTGTTTCGAACAGCTACAAAACATCACTTGAGCTTAGCATGGATATTGAAGAAACCAAGGAAATCGCCCAATATTTCCGCAAATTATACAGCGCCCGCGGAAGATTCCCCTTGGGGGACAATTCTGCAAAAAAGGCCTTTGAAGAGGGAAGAATAGCCTTTTATTGCAACGATTTAAACTATTTATACACCCTGAGAGACGGCTCGAGCAAGGGTGAGGAATATGGCATTTTGCCCATACCTAAATACAGCGAGGAACAGGAAAATTACCGTTGTCTTATCAATACGGATGCCCACGTGATATCCGTTCCCAAAACCTTGGAAACCGCCGATGAAGAACGAAAAGCCTTTGTTTCTGCGGTAATCAGCGCAACCTGTGGGGCAGGGGGCGAGACCGCCAAGGATGCTTATCTTAAATCTATGCTGGGTATGTACCTTAACAACAACGCCGAGGTTGTCCTTACAAAAACCATCGTAGACAGCGCGGTTTTCGATTTTACCGTAACCTACGGTTCGGAAATTTATGATATTGCAAGAGGCACCATTAATGCCGTTACCAACCATATCACCGAGGGTGTTCACTTGGATAACTATCTGAAAATCGCAGATAAATATTTTAAAGGATATTGCGACACTAATTTCCAATAAACCCTTGATTTATGGGATTAATTGGTATATAATCATTGTGATATGGTGTAATAAAATCATATCTTGCTTTATGTAAAAAATAAAATTTATAAAAACTTAGGAGAAACAAAAATGAACGCAAAAAAGTCTGTTGAAGATCTTAAGGTTGCCGGCAAGCGTGTTCTTGTTCGTTGCGACTTCAACGTTCCCCTTAAGGAAGGCGTAATCACCGATGAAAACCGTATAGTTGCGGCGCTTCCTACCATCAAATACCTTCTTTCTCAGGGCGCAAAGGTTATTCTTTGCTCTCACCTCGGCAAGCCCAAGGGCGAACCCAAGCCTGAATTTTCCTTGGCTCCCGTTGCAACCCGTCTTTCCGAAAAGCTCGGCTTGAACGTTGTTTTTGCCGCTGACGATTGCGTTGTTGGCGAAAATGCAAAGAAGGCTATTGCCGAAATGAAGGATGGCGACGTTGTTCTTCTTCAGAACACCCGTTACCGCGCAGAAGAAACCAAAAACGGCGAAGTATTCTCTAAGGAACTCGCTTCTCTCTGCGACCTCTTTGTAAACGATGCTTTCGGTGCTGCTCACAGAGCTCACTGTTCTACCGTTGGTGTGGCTTCCTACGTTGAAGAATCCGCAAACGGTTATCTTATGGCTAAGGAAATTAAGTTCCTTGGCGATGCTGTTAACAACCCCGTTAGACCTTTCGTTACCATTCTCGGCGGCGCTAAGGTTGCCGATAAGCTCGCTGTTATCGAAAACCTCCTTAACAAGGCAGATGCTCTTATCATCGGCGGCGGTATGGCTTATACCTTCCTTAAGGCTCAGGGCTATGAGGTTGGTTTGTCCCTTGTTGACAACGAAAAGATTGATTACTGCAAGGAAATGCTTGAACGCGCAAAGGCAAAGGGCGTTGAAATTCTTCTTCCCGTTGACTGCGTTATCACCAAATCCTTCCCTTCGCCTATCGATGCTGAAATCGAAGTTGAAGTTGTAGACGTTGACAAGATTCCCGCAGATATGGAATCTCTCGATATCGGTCCCAAGACCCGTGAACTTTACGCTTCCAAGGTTAAGACCGCTAAAACCGTTGTTTGGAACGGTCCTATGGGCGTTTTCGAAAACCCCATTCTTGCGGCAGGTACTATTGCAGTTGCTAAAGCACTTGCAGAAACCGATGCTACCACCATCATCGGCGGTGGCGACTCTGCAGCAGCAGTTAACACCCTTGGCTTCGGCGACAAGATGAGCCACATCTCTACCGGCGGCGGCGCTTCTCTCGAATACCTCGAAGGCAAAGAGCTTCCCGGTATCGTTGCGATGACCGACAAATAATCGCTACGCTCTCAATTAAAAACGCCTGTTTTTGATTGGTTTTATAGGCGTTTGTAGGTATATTTCGTGATACACGTGGTACCGTAGGGGCGATTCACGAATCGCCCGAAAACCACATATGTAAAATTTCATTGTATGAATTTACGTGGCGGGGCGTCGGGAACGCCGCCCCCTACATTTAGTTACGATATATTCGTAAACAATACTTTAACAAAGGATGAATAAATTATGAACAAGGAATTCAGAAAAGCAGTTATCGCAGGTAACTGGAAAATGAACAAAACTCCTGCAGAAGCAGTTGAACTTATCGAAGCTATCAAGGCTGAATTGGCAGGCAAGGACACCTCCGGTTGCGGCATTATCGCTTGCGTACCCTACGTTGACATCGATGCTGCTGTTAAGGCTGCAGCAGGCAGCCCCATTGAAATCGGCGCAGAAAACTGCCACTGGGAAAAGAGTGGCGCTTACACCGGCGAAATCAGCGCAGATATGCTCGTTGCTTGCGGTGTTAAGTACGTAATCATCGGCCACAGCGAACGCAGACAGTACTTCGGCGAAACCGACGTTACCGTTAACAAGCGCGTTCTCGCTGCTTTGGAAGCAGGTCTTAAGGTTATTCTCTGCGTTGGCGAGCTTCTTGAAGAACGCGAACAGGGCATCACCGGCGAAGTTGTTGCTATCCAGACCAAGATTGCTCTTATGGGCGTTACCGCAGAGCAGATGAAGGACATCATCATCGCTTACGAACCCGTTTGGGCTATCGGTACCGGCAAAACCGCTACCTCTGACCAGGCAGACGAGGTTTGCGGCATTATCCGTAACGTTGTTGCAGGTCTTTACTGCGATTGCGTAGCTAAGGCTACCACCATTCAGTACGGCGGCTCTATGAACGCTAAGAACTGCGAAGAGCTCCTTTCCAAGGAAAACGTTGACGGCGGTCTTATCGGCGGCGCGGCTCTCAAGTCTGCTGATTTCGCAACCATTATCAACGCGGCTCTTTAATTTCGTTTACCGTTTTAAGTTGAATATGCAAAAAGGGGTGTTTTTGAAAAAACACCTCTTTTTTATTTAGTGTGTTCTTTATTAGGGGGTAGGTTCTTTATTAGGGTAGGCTCTTTATTAGGGGGATTTTTGAAAAAATCCCCCTAACAACCCCGCAAAACCATATTTTGCGGGGACCCCAAACCCCAAAAACTTTTCATCGCCCGAAAATTAAATTTTAGGGAAAATCAAAATAACCCCACGGTTTGGTTTCCTTGGGGTTTGTTGCAAAAATATTGGTTTGTATTGCGGAACGTCGAGAAAATGGGGTTCCCTGAAAATGCTTGCATTTTTAGGGTTAATACGCCGTTCCCTACGGTGTTAACAATTGTTGAAAACGTTGAACCACGCGGGAGAGGTTATTAATTAAGTTTTGTATTACGGAACGTCGAGGACGCCGTTCCCTACGGTGTTCGCAATTATTGAGAACGTTAAACCACGCGGGGAGGGAATTTCGATTAGGCTTGAACCCACACCGCGGAGGTAAAAAAGAACCCCGAAGATTAATTTCCTTGGGGTTGGTTTTGTTATACGGGTGGGTTAAGTCCCGTAAACGTTATAATTGTAGGGGTCGGCGTCCTCGACGACCCGCAAAAACAAACCTGTTTATATTTCCTTCGGTTTGCTCAGCATGACGGCAGAGCGAGGAAAAAAGACCGAAGGGAACAAAAAACCGAAGGCGGTATGCCTTCGGTTTTTTATTTAAAGAACGTAGATTTGAATTTTAACGGGGTCCCCGAAAATCGTAGATTTTTGGGGTAACAAACGGGGTCCCCGAAAATCGGAGATTTTTGGGGGTAGTAAAAAAGTTATTTCTTTTCGGGGGAGATGATGATTTTACGGTCTGCGCCTTCGCCGATGGAACGGGTGGTTACACCGGGGATATCCTGACAGGCAGAATGGATTATACGGCGTTCGTAAGCATTCATAGGCTCTAAAGCGAAGCTACGCTTGTATTTAAGCACCTTTTCGCTCATACGCTTTGCCACGCCACGCAAGGTTTCAGCGCGCTTTTCGCGGTAGCCCTGAACGTCAACGGTGATACGATAGAAGCCGTTTTTATTAATATTTGCGGCGAGAGTAGCGAGATATTGGAGAGAATCCAAAACGTCGCCTCTTCTGCCGATAAGAATACCCAATTTGTCGCCGTTAATAGCGATTGTTGCGCCTTCGTCGTCCTGCTCGGTGATTTCAACGGTAGCATCAAGGCTCATATTTTTAACAAGGTTTTCTACAAATTCTAAACCGCGGAGTGCGGGTGTGCTTTTAAGGGTTACGCTAACCTTTGCATCAACTGCGCCCAAGCCGAGGATGCCTTTTTTGCCCTCTTCGAGAACCTCTACTTCAACAGCATCGGCAGAAACGCCAAGCTCTGCACAAGCGGCTTCGATTGCAAGGTCAACAGTTTTTGCCGTTGCAACGGTTTGTTTCAACATATTATTTACCTTTCGATTTATTACAAATTAAATTAGTCTTCATCCTCGTCGTCTGCGGTGAGCATTTCGATTCTGCGAGGAGCGTTTCTGATAGAATCAGAGGAGTTGTTCTTTTGGTTGCCGTTTCCGACAATCATATTGTCATAGGAAGTGTCGTCTTCATCCACCTCGATGGTGATAACCTTCTTTTTCTTGGTGTTGGACTTCATTTCGCGCTTTGCTTCGGCGATTTGCTCGGCAGTAACCTGAGGGATAGGCATTACCTTGCCCAAAATAACCGTCTGTACCATACTTATAAGGGTACGCCATACCCAATATGCGCCGATTGCCGCAGGGAAGCTATAAGCGAAAATAGCCGACATAAGGGGCATACCGACCTCCATAAAGAAGCCGCCGCCAACAGGGTTGCCGTTAGCATCTGTCTGGGTATTGCCCGAAAATGCGCGCATAAGCTTTGTGGAGAAATAAGAAGTAAGGAAAACGAGCACGGGGATAATCATAAGCCAGATATTGGCTTCGAAATCAGGCTCGTTAAGAAGGTTTAAAGGACCAACGCGGTAATCTGCAAGGTCATCCTTGTATTCTTCAAGTTTGGTTTCCTCGTAAATACCGATAATATCTTCGGAAATCTTGCCTTCTTCAACAAGTGCTTCCAAATCCTCTCTGCCGTCGATTATAAGACGGGAAAGAGCCATTTCGTGTTCGCTAACCTTAACGCCTGAGGAATATTCATAAACGTAAACGCCGTTGGATTCCTCCTCGGTCTTTTTACCACCGAGAGCCGTCTGATAACCCTCTAAAAGCATAACGTATTCGTTATATTGGGTTTCGGTTTCAAATGCTTCTTTATCAAGCATTTCTTTTTTGGTCTGATAAAATTCTATGGCGGTTGCATAGGTATCGCTGTTAACTGTTGCGTTGGAAGCGTAGGTAATGGGTTCTCTTACGATAGTGAAAAGAATTAAAATAATGGGAAGCTGAATTAACAAAGGAAGACAGCCGGAAAACTGGTTGTAACCGTTTTTCTGGTACATTTCCTGAATTTCCATTGTCATCTTCTGGCGGGTAACTTGGTCGTTTCTGCCCTTATACTTTTCACGGATAGCCATTTCCTTAGGTCTTACCTTAGCCATAAGGATCTGGGATTTCTGCTGTTTAATAGCAAGGGGGAGAAGAACTATCTGCATTACCAATGCAAAGAAGAAAAGGGCGATAAGATAGGAGTTGCCCGAGATGGAAAGGCACAATTTCATTATCCATGAAAAAGGCTGGTAGATTAAACTCATTTAAATTCTCCTTTTCGTTGGGGCAAAAAGCAAATGTTTTTTGCCGAGGGAACGGGTTGAAGCCCTTTGGATTATTTAATTTTAACCCCGCGGCTTCTTCTTTTTTGGTTTTTTCTCCGGCACAGGGTCGAACCCACAATGCTTGTTAAAGGGGTTGCAACGCAAAATACGCCACAACGCAAGGAAAAGCCCTATTACTACGCCGCGCTTTTGAATTGCTTCTATGGCATAAGCCGAGCAGGTTGGTTCAAAGCGGCAGGAACGGGGCCGTGTCGAAGAAATTTGGGTTTGGTAGAACCGTATCAAAGAAATTAAAAGCTTTTTCATACTTTATCCGTAACGGGAAAGCCCGTCTGAATTATAAAAGCGCCGCCTTTGCCAATAAATATTCAAGCTCACTGGTTACCACGGAAACGTGAGCGTCAACACAAGGTTGTCTTGCGACGATAACGATAATATTTCCTTCTTTTATAAACGGATGAAACACACGGTATGCCTCACGGATAACACGCTTAATGCGGTTTCGTTTAACGGCGTTACCGCGGTTTTTAGATACGGTGATTCCTAACTTGTTTTCTGTTTTTATTTGGTTTTTCAAGGTATACAGAGCAATATACCTGCCGGAAAAGCACCTGCCCTTGCGGTATGCTCTGCTGAACAGGTGGTTTTCCTTAAGCGATTGTACCCTACGTGTTTTGTTCATAGGTTTTGTAATTAATAGGTAAGTCTTGCTCTGCCCTTAGCGCGTCTTCTCTTGAGAACTTTTCTGCCGTTAGTGGTAGCCATTCTCTTTCTGAAGCCATGTTCTTTCTTTCTGTGTCTTTTCTTAGGCTGGTATGTTCTAAGCATGGTATTGCACCTCCTGTTGAGATTAAAAGCATTTTTTATTTCATTGCTCTACGCCGTGGAAAGGTATGAAAAACCCAGGATAGTTTTTAATACCCACGCAGGGCAATGCAACCTACATTATACAGTCCCTTACCCCGTTTGTCAACCTTTTTTTAGTTACGCAGGGTTATTTTTTTGAATTTTTTTATTTTGAATAATTAGGGCGGATAGGGTTGAAAATAAAGGATTTTTTAACGAAATACAAGTTGTTGTGTTTTGTATTTTTTTATGTCTAAATGTTGTTGTTTTTTGCTGTCGCGATGCGGTTTGGGTTTGTAATTTGTTGCCACGTTTCCGCGTATTTTTTACTATCGCGATGTAGATTTATTTAAATTTGTTACCTTTTCTCCGCGGACAGAACGGAACGTCGAGGACGCCGTCCCCTACAATATTACGAAATTTGTAGATTGTAGAGAAAAGCGGGGATTACTGCTTTTTCGGGCGATTCGTGAATCGCCCCTACGGTATAATGAAAATTTGTTGCCTATATCCTTCGGCTTCGCGCAGGATGACAGGACAGAGAGGTGCAGAACCTCCGTCCTACGGTGGGAAAACGGAACGTCGAGAAAATGGGGTTCCCTGAAAATGCTTGAATTTTTAGGGTTAATACGCCGTTCCCTACAATAAAATTTCGTAGGGCGGGGGTTCTACTCCCGCCGTTTTTTTTGTAACGCGATGTGGATTTATTTAAATTTGTTGCCTTTTCTCCGCGGACAGAACGGACAGTCGGGGAAATGTGTTCCCTGAAAATCGAAGATTTTTAGGGTTAAAATGCCTGTCCCTAAAATTGTTTACCGTATAACAAAACAACCCCGAGGAAACATATCTTGTTTATTTTATTTTTCCCGAAAATGTAATTTTCGGACAATAAAAAGTTTTTTGGGGTTATAGGGGTGTTTTTTTCAAAAAACATCCCTAATATTTTCCACCAAAAGGTGAAAAATACTCCTAAAAGACTTGTAAATTAAATAAATATATGCTATAATTGTATGAATATATTTATATATGTAAAAAAGGCAGAAATGCAATGACAGATAAAGACTATAAACAGATAAAAAACTTCGTTCTGGACGAGCTTCGAACCCTTTACGTTCCAACAACCATTTCTTTGTGGTTTGAGGATATGCGGGTAGTTGCTTTAGAGAGTAACGAAATTACGGTTTCACTGCCGTTAAACAAAAAATCCTTTGTGGAAATGAAATATTACGACGTGTTAAAGGAGAAATTTTCGGAGGTTTTGGGTTTTAACGTTGATTTAACCCTTATTACCGACACCGAGGAAGCAGAAATGCGTCTTTCCGAATCTATGACCGAGGAAGAAAAGGTAAAGGAAGAAAAACAGCTTTCGGCTTATAAAATTAAGTTTAACCCCGATTATACCTTTGAAAACTTTGTTGTGGGCAAGGCAAACGAGCTTGCCTATAAATCGGCGGTGGCGGTGGCAAACAACCCTGCAGAGCTTAATAACCCTTTGTATTTTTACGGTCCGTCGGGGTTGGGTAAAACCCACCTTATGTTTGCAATAGTTAACGCTATAAGAGATAAACACCCCGAATATAACATACTTTACGTTACGGGTGAGGAATTTACCACCGAGCTTATCGAGGCACTTTCTAACAAAAAGCCTATGATTTTCCGCGAAAAATATAGAAACGTGGATGTTTTCTTGGTGGATGATATTCAGTTTATTGCAGGCAAGATGATGATTCAGGAGGAATTTTTCCATACCTTCAACACCTTGTTTGAAAATAATAAGCAAATTATTTTGGCGGCAGATTCACCTCCCAGAGATATCGCAGGGTTAGAGGACAGGCTTATCACAAGATTCTCTATGGGCTTGATGGCGGACATTCAACCGCCGGATTTAGAGCTTAGAATTGCCATTTTCCAAAGAAAAGCCATTGATTACGGCTTTAAATTGGAAATGGACGTGCTTTATTACCTTGCAAAGAGCATTACAAACAATATCCGTGAAATCGAGGGCGCGTTAAAGAAATTGAGAGCGCGTATGATGATTTCGGGTGAAAAAATCGATTATTTTTCTGCCAAAGAGGTTCTTAAGGACTTTTTCGTTGAAAACGTTACGCAGGACGCTATGATTAAACGCATTTTCGAATACGTCGGTCAAAGGTTCAGCGTTACCGAGGCAGAGCTTAAAAGCTCGAAAAGAAATGCGGACATTATTGCGGCAAGGCATTGCGCGATATATTTAATCCGCGAAACAACAAACCTTTCACAAAAGGCTATTGCAAAGCTTTTTAACAAAAAGGACCACACAACAGTTATGAATTCTCTTTCCGTAATGACAAAGAAGATGCGGGAAGAACCCGGCTTTGAAAAAGAAATGCAGAGAATTATATCCGAAATCCGCAGCTGATTTTAAAAGAGCTACCCCCACCGCGGAAGAAGAAAAGAAACTATTTTTTATAGTATTTATTAGTAGTATTAGTTGTAGTAGTGTGCGGTGGATTTGTGGATAAGCTTGAAAAGCCTTTAGGTTAAATGTTTTTTAGGTTTTTCGGGTTGTGGACAAGCGGAGGATTTTGGGTGGACAAGTGGGGTTTTGAGTGTGGAAACTGTGTGGAAAACTCAAAATAACTTTTGGATAACCAAAATTTGACATTCAATTTTGACAAAATTTTTTATTAGTTTAGGTTTTGCCGTTTAAAGCTGTAAAAAAAGCGCATAACGGCAGAAAAATATGGGTTTTCAAGGATAAATAAAGGATAAATAGTTTATTTTTGAAAATATGAGAGAGGTAAGTAGATATGAAATTTGTTTCGGATAAAAAAACCCTGTTGTCTTTAATTATCCCTGCGGCAAGCGCGGCTTCCAACAAGAGCACCTTGCCCGCTTTGGAGGGTCTTTTGTTCAAGCTGAACGGAGAAACCCTTACGGTTTGCGGATATGACCTTGAAAAGGGTGTAAGAACCTTGGGTAAGGTTATGACTATGGAGGAGGGCGCAGTTATTATTAACGCCCAGAAGATTACCTCCATTATCAAAAACTTCCCCGATTGCGATATTTGTATCGAATCCGACAGCAGAAATATGGTTCGTATCACCGGCGGTATGAGTGATTTTACCATTCACGGTGTTACTGCCGAGGCGTTCCCTAATCTTCCCGACCTTGGCGGTGAAAATTCTTTTCATATTTCCCGTCCTCTTATGAAGGATATTATCAATTCCACCGTTTTTGCCGTTGCTCAAAGCGAGGCAAGACCTATTTTGACAGGCGAGCTGTTTATGATAGAAAACAGAACTCTTACGGTGGTTGCTCTTGATAACTTCAGATTGGCTATCAGAGAAGAAAAAAATTGTATTTTCGATAACGATAACAGATTTTCTTTTGTTGTTCCCGGTAAAGCGCTTAACGACCTTTCAAGACTTCTTGATGACAGCGAAGAACCCTTGAGGGTTGAATTTACCGCGAAATATATTATCTTTAAGCTTGATGATATCGTGTTCTTTACAAGGCTTTTGGAGGGCGAATATTTGGATTATAAGCGCGCCCTTCCCACACAGAACAAGATTTTTGCCAAGATTGACAGACACGCCTTTAT
Source organism: Oscillospiraceae bacterium (assembly GCA_015065165.1). GTDB lineage: Bacteria > Bacillota > Clostridia > Oscillospirales > CAG-382 > Coliplasma. The sequence continues at coordinate 65,086 of SVQU01000002.1, forward strand.
CGAAAGCGCGGAAAGAGCTTCGCTTTTGGTGGACGAAAAGCTTAGAACACCCTTGCGCTGTAAATTTGAGGATAACAGCTTGAATATTTCCTGCAGTACCCAATACGGCAGTGTTAACGATAATATTAAGATTAAAAAAGACGGCGACGATATAGAAATCGGCTTTAATAACAGATATTTGCTTGACGCTTTGCGTGCCTGCAAGGATGAATATATTAAGGTTTCTATGTCCAGCTCGCTTATGGCTATGATTATTGAACCCGCAGAGAAGGACCCCGACAGCAATTATACCTATCTTGTTCTTCCCTGCAAATTGAAGGATTAGTTTTAAAAGTTAATGGAGATTAAGCGTTTAATTCTTCGTGATTTTCGTAATGCTACCGACAGCGATATAACCTTTAAAAGCGGTGTAAACGTTATTTGCGGTTGTAACGCGGCGGGAAAAACCAATATATTGGAATCTATTTTCTATTTCGCGGCGGGAAAAAGCTTTAGAAACTGCAAGGACAGAGAAATGATTTCCTTTGGCAGCGACAAAGGGCAGATTTCTATGGTTTTTAACACCTGCGGTGTGGAAAATAAGATGTCTGCCACACTTTCCAAGCAGGGCAGAAGGGCGATTTCTATCGGTGAAAGTTCTCCTTTGCGCCTTTCGGAATATATCGGCAGGTTCAGGGCGGTTATTTTCACCCCCGACCATTTAAGTTTGGTTAAAGGCGCCCCCGAAAACAGACGAAGGTTTTTGGATTTGGCTATTTGTCAAAGTTTTCCGCGATATGCATCTTCACTTTCGGAATATAACCGCGTTTTGGCGCAAAAAAACGCCCTTTTGAAAAAGGGTAACGTGGTTGACGAGCTTTTAGAGGTTTATAACGAGCGTTTGGCAACCTTGGCGGCGATTATTACGGTTAACCGCCGAAAATACGTTGCAAGGCTTGAGGAAGAAGCAAAAAAGTTTCTGTTTGATATGAGTGGAAACAAGGAAGAATTAAGGCTTGTTTACCAAAGTCAGGCGGGCGATTTGGAAACCCAAGAGGAAATTCGGGATAAATACCGAGAAATCCTTAGGGAAAAGATGCAGTTCGAAAAGGACAAATTTTTCTCTTGGTATGGTGCCCATAAGGACGATTTTGCCGTTTCGGTTAACAAAAAAAGCGTTAAAACCTACGCATCCCAAGGTCAGCAAAGGTCGGTGGTTTTATCGTTAAAGCTTGCCGAGGGCGAGCTTTCGAAAAACCTTACGGGTGAATATCCCGTGTTTTTGTTGGACGATATCCTTTCGGAGCTTGATAAGGACAGAAAAAGTTATATTCTTTCCCGTATAACCGACAGACAGGTTATTATAACCGGTTGTGAAAGAGAGGTTTTCGATACGGATGTGTCGGTAAACCGAATTTTGGTTGAAAACGGTGTTTCTACCAACGTGGAATAAACGTTGGGAATTTCGTGGGAATACAACGAAAGATAAACGGGATGAAACATCCGAGTTTTGGGGTTATAATTTGTGCGTGGATTGAGCGAGAGTTTTCAAAAAATGTTACGCGGCGGAACGTCGAGGAAACGGGTTCCCTGAAAATCGAAGATTTTTAGGGTTAAAACGCCGTTCCCTACGATAAACAAATTACGTTACGATATACAAATCGGGTTATAAAAAACGCGGGCGATTCGTGAATCGCCCCTACGATAGCACCGAATTCTATTCGTTCGCGGGGAATAGAAAACGATTACAACCCAAACCGCATCGCGACAATAAAAAATACGCGGGCGATTCGTGAATCGCCCCTACGATAGCACCGAATTCTATTTTGATATATCGGGTTGTCGAGGAACCCAATTTCACCGACCGCCCGTTTTGTCCGCGGAGAAGAAGTAACAAATTTTAAAAAAACCACATCGCGAATGTAGGGGCGGGCGTCCCCGACCGCCCGAAATGCTCGCGGGGAATAGAAAACGATTATAACTCAAACCAACATCGCGACAGTAAAAAAATCGCGACAACAAAAAATCGCGACAGTAAAAAGCACCTTGTTCTATCCGTTCGCGGAGAACAGGAAACGAATACAACCCAAACCACATCGCGGTAGTAAAAAAATTGCGGTAGTAAAAAATGTATTTACAGTTAGAAAAAGGCGAAAGCATAAACAAAAAAGAAATAATCGGAATATTTGACATAGATATGGCAAGTATGTCAGGCGGTACTAAAGAGATTTTCAAGCGGATGGAGGAAGAAAAGGGCGTTATAAGCCTTTGTAACGACCTTCCCAAAAGCTTTTTGGTAACCGACAGCGAATATACCGACAGAATATATATCAGCGGTCTTTCAACCGAAAGCATCCGCAAACGTATAGAATCCGAGAAAGGGATAGGAATACTATGGAAGAAGTAAAAAATTCGCAGATTCCCGAAGAAAACAATTACGGCGATAGCCAAATTCAGGTTCTTGAGGGTCTGGAGGCGGTTAGAAAACGTCCGGGTATGTATATTGGTACAACTTCGGTTAAGGGTTTGCACCACCTTATAAGCGAAATCGTTGACAACTCTATCGACGAAGCACTGGCGGGTTATTGTAAAAATATAACCGTTATGCTTCATGCCGACGGCAGCTGTGAGGTAAGGGACGACGGCCGTGGTGTTCCCGCAGGTATCCACCCCACGGTGGGTAAGCCTACCCTTGAGGTTATTTACACAATTTTGCACGCGGGCGGTAAGTTTGGCGGCGGCGGTTATAAAATCGCAGGCGGTCTTCACGGTGTTGGCGCCAGCGTTGTTAACGCTCTTTCCAAAAGGGTAGAGGTTAGAAACCACCGCGACGGCAAGGGTTATTATATAGCCTTCGAAAGGGGCAACGTTGTTGAGGAATTCCGCGAAACCGGTGAAACCGATATGCACGGTCTTCACGTTCGTTTTTGGCCCGACGAAACTATTTTCGAAACGGTAGAGTTCGATTATGAAACCGTAAAAACCCGTCTTCGTGAGCAATCCTTCCTTAACGCGGGTGTTTCTATTACCATTTGCGATAAAAGAAGCGAGGACGGTCCCGAGGAAAACTTCTGCTTCGAGGGTGGTATAAGGTCTTTTGTAGAATTTCTTAACACCAAAAAGGGCGCAGACCCGATACATCCCGTTATTTACGTTTCGGGGGAAAAGGGTTCGTCGGTGGCGGAAATTGCTTTGCAATATAACGAAACCATTACCGATTCTATTTTGTCCTTCGCCAACAATATGCACACTATTGACGGCGGTACCCACGAAACCGGATTTAAGGTTGGTCTAACCAAGGCGCTTAACGATTACGGCAAGAAATATAATTTGTTTAAGAACGACGAAAAGCTTACGGGGGATGACGTTCGCGAGGGATTGAGCGCGGTTATCTCGGTTAAGCTTGAGGATGCCCAGTTTGAAAGCCAGACAAAGGCAAAATTGGGTAACAGTGAAATCAGAACCCTTGTTGAATCTATCGTTAACGAAAAGCTTTCGGTTTATTTCGAGGAAAACCCCGAAAGCGCACGTATTATTATAGAAAAATCCGTGCTTGCCGCAAGAGCAAGAGAAGCGGCAAAGAGAGCAAGAGAATTAACAAGAAGAAAAGGCTTGTTGGAATCCAGCTCGCTCCCCAGTAAATTGGCAGACTGCAACGAAAGACGTATGGAATATACCGAGCTTTATCTGGTGGAAGGTGATTCGGCGGGCGGTACGGCAAAGGATTGCCGCGACTCTCGCTTCCAGGCTATTCTTCCTCTTAGAGGTAAGATTCTTAACGTTGAAAAGAACCGTATCGACAGAATTTACTCCTCGGTGCAGATTATCCCCATTATTCTTGCATTGGGTACGGGTATCGGCAGTGAATTTGATATAACCAAGCTTCGCTACGGCAAAATTATTATTATGGCGGATGCCGACGTTGACGGTTCTCACATTAAAACACTTCTTTTGACATTCTTCTTCAGACATATGCGCCCCCTTATCGAGGCGGGGCACGTTTATTCGGCAACACCTCCTCTTTATAAGGTTTACCGCGGTAAACAGCAAAGATATGCCTTCTCTGACGAAGAAAGGGATATGTATATTGAAGAGCTTGGCGGTAACGCTCAGGCAGAAAGATATAAAGGTCTTGGTGAAATGGACCCCGACCAGCTTTGGGACACCACCATGGACCCCGAAAAGCGTATTTTGAAGCGCATTACCATTGAGGATGCCTTCGAGGCGGATGCTTTGTTCTCGGTGCTTATGGGCGATAAGGTTGAGCCCCGCCGTGAATTTATCGAGAAAAACGCCAAATATGCTAACCTCGATACCTAAGAGCTAACGCTCTCGATGAAAATGTCAAGCATTTTCATCGGTTATTGAGTTTCGTTCACTCGCGTCAAGTTTGTGCGCGGTGCTTCGCACCTTGTCCAAACTTGCGAAACTCTAAGGTATAAAAATCGACGCGCGTGTCGCCGATTTTTATGAGATTTTATTGTATTTTTTGGATGAGGTTATAATTTTCGATGGCATTGTAGGGGCGATTCAAGAATCGCCCGCAAATAATAAAAAATCATAAAAATACAATATTTCATTTTGTATCTTAAATATAATTTACATTTTGTTTTGCTTTTAATCCAATGGGCGATTCGTGAATCGCCCCTACAATAGTACCCAATTGTATTTGATATATCGGGTTGTCGAGGAAACGGGTTCCCTGAAAATCGCAAGGTTTTTAGGGTTAACACGCCGTTCCCTGCGGTATTAAAATATTTTACGGGCGATTCGTGAATCGCCCCTACATTCTCTCTTATCTTTTCATTCTAAAAACCGGAGGTTTTTAGCCTATGGCACACGAATATGATTACAGTAACCACGAAGAACAGGTTATACATAATACAGGCATAGAGGCAGAAATTAAAAGCTGCTATATCGACTATGCAATGAGCGTTATCGTGGGCAGAGCTTTGCCCGACGTTAGGGACGGTATGAAGCCCGTACACCGCCGTATTCTTTACGCGATGTACGAGGACAGACTTACCTATGACAAGCCCTTCCGCAAATCGGCAACCACCGTTGGTAACGTGTTGGGTAGATATCACCCCCACGGCGACGCTTCGGTTTACGATGCGATGGTTCGTTTAGGTCAGGATTTCTCTCTTAGATACGTTCTTATCGACAAACACGGTAACTTCGGTAACATCGACGGCGACCCCCCTGCGGCTTACCGTTATACCGAGGCAAGACTTTCCCGCCTTGCCGACGAAATGATGGATGATATCGAAAAGGACGTTGTTGATTTTATCCCCAACTTCGATAATATGCGCACCGAACCCGTGGTGCTTCCCTCCCGTTTTCCCAACCTTTTGGTAAACGGTAGCGTGGGTATTGCCGTTGGTATGGCTACCAACATTCCCACACATAATATGAAAGAGGTTATCGAAGCAACCGCATATCTTATCGACAACCCCGATTGTACCGTTCCCGACCTTATGCAATATATCAAGGGTCCCGATTTTCCCACCTACGGTACAATTTACGGCACCTCCGGCATTTACGAAGCGTATATGACCGGCAGAGGCAAGGTTCGTGTTAGAGCAAAGGCTCATTTCGAGGAAAAGAACGGCAGAACCAGCATTATTATCACCGAATTACCCTATCAGGTAAACAGGTCGATGCTTTTGGAAAGCATGGTAGAGCTTGTTAAGAACAAGAAAATCGAGGGTATCGCCGATATCCGTAACGAATCGGGTAAGGCGGGTATGCGAATTGTTGTTGACATTAAAAAGGATGCCAACGCCCAGATAGTTCTTAATTTGCTTTATAAATACACCCAGCTTCAGGACACCTGCGCAATTAATATGGTTGCTTTGGTTAACGGTGTGCCCAAGCTTCTTAACCTTAAAGAGGTTTTAAGCCATTATCTTGCCCACCGCAAAGAGGTTGTTACCCGCAGAGTTAAGTTCGACCTTGCAAAGGCAGAGCACGAGGCTCATATTTACGAGGGCTATAAGATTGCTATCGATAATATCGACGAGGTTATTAACATAATCCGCGCCAGCGCAAGCATTGCCGATGCAAAGGCAAACCTTATGGAAAGATTTGCGCTTTCCGAAGCGCAGGCTCAGGCGATTGTTGATATGACCTTGGGTAAGCTTTCGGGTATGGAACGCCAGAAGATAGAAGACAGATTGGCTTCCTTGTATGCGCTTATTAAGGAATTAAAGGAAATTCTTGAAGACGAAAGCAAATTGGTTGCAATTATTAAGGAAGACCTTGAATTTGTTAAGAATAAATACGGCGACGAACGCAGAACCGACATCGTAGAGGCTGAAAACGATATTCTTATCGAGGATCTTATTCAGCGCGAAACCTGCGTTATCACCGCAACCCGCGCGGGTTACGTAAAGCGTTTGCCCAGCGATACCTATCAGGCACAGCGCCGTGGCGGTAAGGGTATTACCGCGATGGGTACTAGAGAAGAGGATATTGTAGAGGACGTTATTATTTCCCACAGCCACGATTTCCTTCTTATGTTCTCCAATAAGGGCAGAGTTTATATTAAGAAGTGTTACGAAATTCCCGAAAGCGCAAGAACCGCAAAGGGTACCAACCTTGTTAACCTTCTTGCCCTTGACAGCGAGGAAAAAATTACCGCTATCGTTCCCGTTACGGAATTTACCGACGAGGAAAATCTCGTTCTCGTTACGAAATACGGTGTTGTTAAGCGTATCGGTCTTATGGCATATAAGACAAAACGCACCAACGGTCTTTATGCAATTAACCTTGACGAGGGCGACGAATTGTTGTACGTTCTTCGTTCCTCGGGCAATGATGATATTATCGTTGCTACCAACAGAGGTATTTCCATTAGATTCAGCGAAAACGACGTTCGCGAAATGGGTAGACAAGCCCGCGGCGTAAGGGCGGTTACCCTTGATGAGGGCGATTTCGTTGTAGGCGCGGGTATTATTCCCGAGGGCAGCGACGAAAACGAGCTTTATATTATCACAATCACCGCAAACGGATTTGGTAAGCGTAGTCTTACCGAGGAATATAAGTGTCAGCGCCGCGGCGGTCGAGGCTTGAAGTGCCACGGCATCAGCGACAAAACCGGATATCTGGCAGGCATCCGCTTGGTTAAGCTTAGCGACGAAATTATGCTTATCACCGACGGCGGTATAATTATACGTACCCGCGTTTCGGAAATTCCCGTTTACGGCAGAGCTGCTTCGGGTGTTCGTGTAATGCGTTTGGGCGAGGGTTCAAGCGTTGCAAGATTTGCGGTTGTTGACCCTGACACCGAGGGCGAAGAAAAGCCCGAAACCGAGGAAATCGCCGAAAATGGTGAAAATACGGTTGAAACCGCCGAAAATCCTGTTGAGGATTCTGCGGTTGAATCTACAGAAACTGAACCCACAGGCGGGGAGGAACAATAAATATGGGATTAAAAGTATTTGTGCTTGAAAACAGCAGCACCAAGAAAAAACGTCAAACCGACGTGAACAATGCGGTTCGCGAATATTTGAATAACCAAAAGGCAAAGGTTGTTTATGACGAAGAAACCGGCAAGGCTACCGTTGAAAACGTTGAGGGTAAGTGCTATATCTCCATAACCTGTGCAAACAAGGTTATGTTGGTTGCCCTTTACGAAAAGCCTATCGGTATCGACGGCGAATATATACCCCGTGTTCTCTCCAAGGACAACAAGGTTGATTACACTATGATTGCCGAACGCTTTTTCTCCCCCGAAGAAGCAGAATATATGAACGACACCACCCGCGAAACCGAGGCAGACACCTTTTTGAAGATTTGGGTTCGCAAGGAGGCTTACGTTAAGGCGGCGGGCAAGACCGTTGCGGAATTCCCCAAGTTTTCTGTGGTTGACGGCTCGCGTTTTCTTCCCAAGGTTAATGGCATTACCATTAAGAAGTTTGCCATTAAGTTCCCCGAGTGTGAGGATTATTTGTTTGCCATAGCGGGGCTGGAGTAGTGCTTACGCACTCAATCAAAAACACCTGTTTTTGATTGTTTTTATCGCTTCGCTTTCGACCGAAAACACTTATTTTCGGTCGTATAAGCGCCTTCGTGCGCTTAACCCTAAAAATGCAAGCATTTTCAGGGAACCCATTTACTCGCGCCGAATTTGTGCATAAATGTCCAAATTCGCGAAGGCGAAAGGTATATTTTTCAAGGCGCGTGTCCTTGAAAAATATGAATTTTATTGTATAAAAGAAACACCACGTTCTGTGAAAATAGAGCGTGGTGTGTTTTTATCGCTTCGCTTTCGATGAAAAACACTTGTTTTTCATCGGGTTTGGGCATTCGGACACTCGCGTCTCGCTCACCGCTCGCGAAGGCGAAAGGTATATTTTCAAGGCACATGTCCTTGAAAAATATGGATTATATTGTATAAAAGAAACACCACGTTCTGTGAAAATAGAGCGTGGTGTGTTTTTATCGCTTCGTTCTCTATGGAAAACGGGCGATTCGTGAATCGCCTATACAAAGTTAAGGATAATTTTGTTTTCCAAAAACGGAGTTTTTGGGGATTTTAAAAGGGGACTTTTTTCAAAAAGTCCCCTTTTGTATATAAAACCACATATAAAACCAAACAAAAACCAAACAAAAACCAAAAATCATTGGGCATCGCGGAAGGAAACGGCAAACTTAACCGCCGCCATTGCGTCCTCGCCGTAGAAATCCGCGCCCATTTCGGCGGCATATTCGGCTGTCATAACCGCGCCGCCCACCATAACCTTAATTTCGGGTGCGTTGGCTTTCAAAAGTCTGACAGTTTCTGCCATGGCGGGTACGGTGGTGGTCATAAGGGCGCTTAATCCAACCATTTTCACCTTGTTTTCAAGGGCAAAATCAAGAATTGCTTTGGGACTTACGTCCTTGCCCATATCCAAAACCTCAAAGCCATAGTTGGAAAGCAGGGTGGAAACAATGTTCTTGCCGATGTCGTGGATATCCCCCTTAACCGTCGCCATAATAATGCGGATTTTGTCGCCGCTTTCGGTGTTTTCGGATTTTTTAAGGCTGTCAAGCACCGAAAACGCGGTTTTTGCCGCCTCTGCCCCGCCAAGCAGACGGGGAAGGAACAGGTTTTTTTCCTCGTAACCCTTGCCCAAGGCGTTAAGGGCGGGTATAAGGTGATTATCGATAATCTTCATAGGTGTCTTTTCAGCGGAAAGCTTTTCGGTTGCTTCCTTTGCTTTCGCCGAAAGCCCCAGATATACCGCATCGAAAAGGGAAATTTCCCCCTTTTCGCTGTGGATGGTGGTTTCGCCGCTGTCCTCATAACTGAAAACAAAATCCCTTTGGGGGTTTTCATCGGAAATCGCCAAACGCATATTTTCGCTGGCGGGGTTGATTATCGCACCCGAAAGTCCACGCGCCCTTGCCGCGCCCAGGAAGGAAGCGTTTATGCTGTCGCGGTTGGGCATACCGAAGGATATGTTGGAAACACCCAAAACCGTCTTTAACCCCATTTTGCCAAGTGTTTCAACACAATCCAGGGTTTTGTTGCCGCTTTCCGCGTCGGTTGCGACCGTCATTGTAAGGGCATCAAACAAAATTCTGTGGCGTGAAATACCCATTTCTTCTGCGCGGGAAATGATTTTTTCGGCAATGGCGAGCCTGCCCTTTGCTGTTGCGGGAATACCCACGTCGTCAAGTAAAAGGGCAACCACCATACCGCCGTATTTTTTCACAATAGGAAGCACGGTTTCTAAAATTTCTTCTTTTCCGCTAACCGAGTTTATAATAGGAATTCCGTTGTAAACACGCGCCGCCTTTTCCAAAGCAACGGGGTTGGCGGAATCCAACTGCAATGGCAGGTCGCAAACCTTTTGCACCGCCAAAACAGCGTCTTTTAGTATAACTTCTTCATCAATGTCGGGAATACCCACGTTAAGGTCTAAAATATCCGCCCCGTAGGCTTGCTGTCCCACAGCTTCACCGCAAAGATAATCCAAATTGTTGTTTTTCAAAGCCTCTTTAAGCTTGGGCTTGCCCGTTGGGTTAAGCCTTTCGCCGATAAGGGCGGTTTTTTCGCCGAAAATAAAGGTTCTGTTACCCGAACAAACCCCAAATTCTGCGGGTTTCCACTCTTTTTTTGTTGTAACCTCCGAAAGCCCAAGGGCAACCTGATTTATATAATCGGGGTTGGTACCACAGCAACCGCCAACAGCAAAAACGCCGTTTTCTCCAAGTTTTTTTGCAAAATCTCTAAAACGGGCGGGGGGTACGTCAAAATAGGTGTTGCCGTTTTTGTCAATCTTGGGCAGACCTGCGTTTGCGTTAACGATAACCGGCAAACCGCTTTCCTTCGCAAGCTCGATAGCGATAGGCTCCATAAGGTCGGGGCCCAAACCGCAGTTTACGCCAACGGCGTCCACACCCAAAGCCGAAAGATAGGTGGCGACGGTTTTCACATCCGCCCCCGTAAGGGTACGGGCGGATTCATCAAAGGTTAGGGAAACCGCAACGGGAAGGGACGTGTTTTCCTTGGCGGCGATAATTGCCGCTTTACATTCGTAAAGGTCGGAAAAGGTTTCGAAAAATATAAAGTCCGCCCCCGCTTTTTCGGCGGCAATAACACAATCGGTGAAGGCGTCTACCGCTTCTTCAAAGGAAAAATCCCCCAAAGGAGGCATAAGCTTGCCCGTGGGGCCGAAATCGGCGGCAACGAAAATTTCTTTTCCGCTTTCATCGGCGGCTTGGCGGGCAATTTTAACCGCAATTTCGGTTATCTCGCCCGAATTTAACCCAAAGGGCGCAAGCTTTGCCTTGTTCGCGCCGAAGCTGTTTGTGGAAATAACCTTCGCGCCCGCGTTGATATATGCGCGGTGGATGTCTAAAACCGCGTTTTTGTCGCGTAAATTCATATTTTCGGGAAGCTCCCCCGACATAAGCCCCGATTTTTGAAGCATTGTGCCCATCGCACCGTCAAAAACAAGGGTTTGGTTTTTAAATTTCTGGAAAAACATCTTCGCTCTCCCTAATTCTATCATAATATATAAAACCCCTTTGCGGGGTTTTAATAATTTCTGTTTTATGTGTTCTTTATGCCCGAATTGAGGAAATATTCTCTAAAATCTTCGCCGCAATTTCGGGCTTGTTCATAGCGTAAATGTGAATATTGTTAACCCCGTTGGCGATAAGGTCGATAATCTGGTTGGTGGCAAAGGCAATGCCCGCCTGCTTCATAGCCTCGGGATTGTCGCCAAAGCGCTCTACCATTTCCTTAAGCGACCTGGGAACGCTTGTGCCCGAAAGGGCAACGCTGCGGCTTAACTGCTTTGCGTTTGTAATGGGCATAATACCCGCAACAACGGGAATGTTAATGCCCTTTCGCTGAAACTTGGAAAGGAAGGAATACATAACCTCGTTGTCGAAAAACATTTGGGTTGTAAAGAATTCGCAACCGCTTTCCGCCTTGATTTTCAGGGCGTCGATGTCTGCGTTGACGCTTTTTGCCTCGGGATGTCCCTCGGGATAACAAGCGCCGCCCACACAAAAATCGCCCTTTTCCTTTATCGCCCTTGCGATGTCGCTGGCGTGGGGGAAGATTTTTTTCGGTTCGCCCCCCAAAGGCATATCGCCCCTAAGGGCAAGGATATTTTCTATGCCGTGGGCTTTAAGTGAATTCAGGTAATTTTCCAGAGATTCTTCATCCGAAGAAACGCAGGTAACGTGCGCCAAAGCGGGAACCCCGTTTTGCTCCACGCAATCTGCCAATTCCGCCGTAAAGCGCGATGTTGTACCCGCCGCGCCGTAGGTTACGCTTATAAAATCGGGGGAAAGTGAAGCCATTTCGCCGACAACTCTGCGGCTTTCCTCCAATTCCGTGCCAAGCTTCGGAGGGAATATTTCTATGGAAACCGTGATTTCTTTAGATTTTAAAATTTGGGAAATTTTCATAATTTACCTTTTTCTAAAGACATAATAGGTCTTTTCGGCTTCATCACAGCCGTCAAACCCTTTGCCGCCGCTTTGTTCAACCAAATCAAAGCCCTCGGCAAAATCCATAATTTCTTGATGGGTGTAAAGCCTTTGAATTTGTGTTTCACTTTCGCGGATATATTTGTTCCCCGAAAGCTTGGTGAAATTATCAATTTCAAATTCGCAAAGCTTTTCTTCCTTGTCAAATGCGCTTCGCCATACGGCAAGATTATCGTCGGTTTCATAAACAAAGCTTTTGCCGTCCAAAATTTGGGTATAGCGAAATTCGGTGTTAATGTCAAACACAAAAACACCGCCGCTTTCAAGATAATTACGCACCAAAACAAAGACCTGCTTCAGGCCTTTGTTTTCGGTTATGTAATTAAGACAATCAAAAGAAGAATAAACGGCTTGAACCGTGCCGTAAAGCTCAAATTCGCACATATCCTGACAAAGCAAAAGGGTGTTTTTGCCCAAGTTGCGTTCTCTGGCAACCATAAGCATATCGGTAGAGATATCGACCCCGACCATATCAAAGCCTCTGTCCGCCAAAATCGCGCAAATACCCCCTGTGCCGCAGCCTAAATCCAAAACCTCTTTAACGGGGATAGTGGATAGCTTAAAGGATTTTTCAAGAAAATCCGCATAGGGTTCATAAGCCGAGCCGTTTATAGAATCGTAAAAATCCGCTAGAGTGGAAAAACTCATTTGCCGATTCTGTCAAGAACCATGGAATATCCGTCGCTGCCATAACGAAGAGCGCGGTTAACGCGGGTGATGGTAGCGGTGGAAAGATGTGTCTTTTCTGCAATTTCGTTATAGGTGTTGCCTTCTCTAAGCATTTCTGCCGCGGTAAGACGCTTGCTCATTTCGGTAATTTCGCTAATGGTGCAAAGGTCGCTCAAAAATCTGTATGCTTCCTCAACGGTACGAATACAAACGATACCTGCCGCTAATTTGTCTGTGTTGGAATCCTTAATTCTGTCGATCATTTGGGTAAATCCTCCTCGTTAAATTTAACTGTTTCGGGGTCGAAAACGCCCTTTATGAATTTATAAGTATCTTCATACATCGAATGTAAATATTCATCATCCGATTTATATGCATAATAGAAATCACCGGGAACACCGCCTTGGTAGTACATATGCGCGGCATCCTTCATATATCCGGTTATTGCCCCCGCGGCGTAATATTTTTTCATTCTTTCGATGTTCCATTTGTCTGTGCCGCCGCTTTCAAGCTCAATACACATACCCAAAAGCTTTGCGGTTTTAGAAGCATCGAAAAGACGAACATCGGGGATGCTTTGGTTAAAGGCATAGTTTGGCTGATAACAAGCCATATCAAAGCCTAAATGACGCCAATCGTCATAACCCGAAGCGTGGAAATAGGGAATCCAGGTGGTGATAAGACCCATATCTCTGACGTAATCGGTGGTGTACTTTAAAAGCTCTAAAAGCTGAAGGTCGCCATAGTTGATTTCCTCGGTGAACCAATAGAAGCCGTTAAGGGTGATATGCTTATAGTTTTTCGCCTTAAATCCCTTTACCTGCTCGTCGATAAGCCATTTAAGGGCGGCTTTTCTGTCCTCTAAAAGTGAGAAATCAAGGTTTTTGCCGTCTACAACGCCAAATTCCTTAACCTTTACAACGGGGTAAAGGATCGAAAGGAAAACGCTCACCTTAAAATCCTTAATTCCAAGCTTTTCGCCCACCTCTTCGGCGGCAGCCTCGAGAGCATCCATATTAAAGCCGTTTAGATATTGCTGGTCGATATAAAATTGCCAATCCTTTTTGGTTAAGGGGCGTTTGTCGTATCTATCATAAAGAAATGCAACGTAGGGAAGGAAAAGGAAGCTGTCGAAAAGGGTATCCTTAATTTCACCATTTTCCATATAAGCCACGTGGGGCAGGAAAATATCCTTGGAAATAGGGTCCTTACCCTCTAAACAGAAATAGGCAAGTAAAACATCCTTTGCACCAAGCTGTTTGGCCGTGCAGAAGCAATCGGGATAATCGCTGTTTTCGGCGGTGTCGGCAACAATTTCTGCCCCGTTTTCGCCGTTTCGGCAACCGAAAAGCTCAAATTGGTCGATAAAAACGTGAACCGCAACAGGGAAGGTGAACCTTGCAAACCTTGCCTTATAAGCCTTGCAGAAATTAACCTCCTTGCGGATAATGTCCGATTCCTTTTCGGAAACAAGGTTGGTAATTTCCCCAACGGTTTGCCAATCCTCACCGTTTTCGCTCAATTGAACGCAAATTCTTGCGGGGGTTCTCACCGCGGTGGAATCCTCTTTAAGAACGCCAACCTTCGCGCCGTCAACCGAACAGATACAGCCGAGGTCGTAAATAACGCTTCTTGCGCCGCCCCCCGTAAAACGGAAAAACGCGCCGTCGCCACATTCAGCCTTTTGGGCATAGACACCGTCGGTCAAGGATTTGCAATCGGCTTTGCAATTGCTCCAATCGTTTAAGGTTTCTTCTGCCAAACGCTCGTAAACCTTAATCTTTTGGGGCAAGCCCAACAAAAGGTTTCTGCGCAGGTTGTCGGTTTCAAAAACGATAGGTGCGTTTTTGTCTACCGATGCGTCGCCGTAATACTCAATGTAATCAGCCATAACAAACCTCCTGTGTTTTCGTTCGTTAGTTAGTTAAATAATTATACAATTATTTTTTCGCCATTTCAATAGGTTAAGTAAAAAATTTTTTAAAAAGTAACAATTTTCTGCCAAATTTTTTAACAAAAACCCTTAAAAGGGCATAATCTTACTAACGGTGATGTATTATGACAGAAAAAGATACACTTTCTATCCTTGGGGACGGCGATTGTCTCTACGAAGCCTCGGTTTCGCCCCCTATATTTCAAACCTCAACCTTTGGGGGCGGCGGTGAATATTCCTACACCCGACTTTCCAACCCCACCCGTCGCGCGTTGGAAAAAGAAACGGCAAAATTAGAAGGCGGAAAACACGCCTTTGCCTTTTCTTCGGGACTTGCGGCGATTAATTCGGTGTTTTCGCTGTTAAAAAAGGGAAACCGCGTTGTTGTTTCGGATGACCTCTACGGCGGTACATACAGGCTTATAACGAAAATCTACCAAAATTACGGTATAGAATTCGTTTTTGCCGATATGTCCTCTGCCCAAGCGGTTAAAACCGA
This sequence comes from Oscillospiraceae bacterium, assembly GCA_015065165.1. Taxonomy (GTDB): domain Bacteria; phylum Bacillota; class Clostridia; order Oscillospirales; family CAG-382; genus Coliplasma. Next base: position 80,163 of record SVQU01000002.1, read on the forward strand.
AATCGAAAAAGGGGCGGATATGGTTTTTGCCGAATCCCCCACCAACCCAATGATGAAAATCGCGCCACTACGTGAAATAGGGGAAATGTGCAAACAAACAGGGGCGGTTTTTGTGGTGGATAACACCTTTCTTTCCCCTTATTTTCAAAATCCCTTGGCCCTTGGGGCGGATATAACCATACATTCCGCCACAAAGTTTCTTTCGGGACATCACGATACCGTGGCGGGCATAGCCGTAACCAACCGCGATGATATCGCCGAGGCTCTTGGGATGATTTCCATGACCTTGGGCAACGCCCTTTCGCCCTTCGAAAGCTGGCTTGTGCTTCGGGGTATAAGAACCCTGCCCTTGCGTATGCAAAAGCACCAGCAAAACGCCTTTGCACTTGCGGAATATCTTAAAACTCTGCCCCAAATCGACAAAGTCTATTACCCCGGTCTGCCCGAACATTCGGGGCACGAGCTTTGCAAATCCCAATCAAGCGGGTTCGGGGGCGTGGTGTCATTTACCGTAAAGGATGCGGGAACCGCGAAAAGGCTTATAAAGGGCGGTAAAATAATTAAATTTGCCGAAAGCCTCGGCGGATTCTGCAGTCTTATAACCTACCCCTTAACCCAAACCCACGCCTCGATACCCGAGGAAATGCGACAAAAAATCGGCATAACCGACAGACTTTTGCGCCTTTCGGTGGGATTGGAGGATTTTGCCGACATAAAGGCGGATATAACGAAAATGCTGGAGGGTTGATGAGCTTTTAGGGGGAGTTTTTTCGTAGGGAACTTTTTGAAAAAAGTTCCCTACAACCCTCAAAAACAGCTCCCTATTTGTCATTTTGAGCGAGGGCGGTTTTTATCGCCGTAGGGCGGGGGTTCTACTCCCGCCGTTTTTGCGGGACGTCGAGGAAGTGGGGTTCCCTGAAAATGCTTGCATTTTTAGGGTTAAAACGCCGTCCCCTACAATAAAAACATGTAGGCGGTTTTTATCGCCGTAGGGCGGGGGTTCTACTCCCGCCGTTTTTGCGGGACGTCGAGGACGTCGCAATAATGAAAAATGAAGAATGAAGAATTGCGGTAGGCTTTCGGCGTTTTTCCGCCGAAAACCATTTTTATTTCAAAATATTGTAGGCGGTTTTTTATCGCCGTAGGGCGGGGGTTCTACTCCCGCCGTTATTTGCAACGCGACAGCAAAACAAACAAAACCACACCGCGTTTGTAGGGGCGATTCACGAATCGCCCGTTTTAACATCCATTGTAGGGAACGGCGTTTTTACCCTAAAAATGCAAGCATTTTCAGGGAACCCCACTTCCTCGACGTTCCGTTTCGTCCGCAGGAATACGAGGGGGGAATAACCGTTCGCGCGCCGATAAATAGCAAATCCGAACGCACCCGCATCGCGACAGCAAAACAAACGCGGTAGTAAAAAAATCGCGACAACAAAAAAAGTTGAAATAACGCCAACTTTGTGATATTATGTGAATTGAAAGAATATTTTGGAGGTTTTTATGTACAAACGCGCTTTATCGCTTTTTATTTGCTTGTTTTTGATTGCTTCTGTTTTTCTTCCCTACGATTCTGCCGTTTATGCAGAAGAACCCGAAATTTCGGTTAAAACCGAGGCGGTTTATGCTTCCAACACCGCATATACCGGCCCTTACGTTAACGTGGGCGCGGTAACCTTGCCTTTGGCAGACCATATGCCCGGCACCTATTTCACCCGAAACGGAAAGGGCTGTACCTGCCACTACTCTACCGACTGTATTGCCAACGGAAGCGCCTGCAACTGTATGCGCTATTACCCCACGGGCAACAAGGCAACCTGCGAAATTGACCTTCTGGGGGTTCAATGCTTTGGATTTGCCCGATTGGTTTTTTATAAATGCTTTGGGTTTATCGACCATTCTATGAATTCCTCGCTGTTTTACAACGTGGGCAGTCTCTCACGAGGCGCGGTTAACGAAACAAGCGTTAAAAATCTTTTGCGTAAAGCCGCACCGGGCGCACACGTGCGTTTAAGCAAGGGACATTCTGTTTCGATTCTTACAATGGACGATGATTTTATTGTTATCTATCACGCCAACGCAGGGGGCGACGGTGTTACCGCCAACGCGGAATCCTGCGTGGTTTCCACAAGACGTTATACCTGGGCGGCATTTGCGGAATCGGCTTTGGCAGGTATCGACTATATCCACATGCCCTATAACTACCCCGATTCCTCGGTGGTGCTTACCGAAAAGGAAAAGGGTTATTATCGAATTACCTCCGACGACGGATTGAGATTAAGAGCCGAAAGCAACACCGAATCGACAATCCTTTCTGTTATCCCCTATAACACCATTGTAAAGGTAACCGAAACCGACGGATTTTGGGGCAAAACCGTTTATGAGGGCAAAACGGGATGGATTTTTCTTGAATACACCACCTTTTACAGCGCCTTGGTTATAAACCCCTCGGGGAACATTCAGCGCTCAGAAACGGACGGATATCTTCGCGCCGCCATGTGGAGGATGACACCCGACGATTTTTCACAGCATTTCGACAAGCAAAGCCTTGTTTTAAAGGATGCTTCGGGCAAAGACTTGGCATCAACGGATTTTATCGCCACGGGCACAAAGGTTTCGTTGGTTATCGAGGGCAAAACCCTTGACAGCGCAACCGTTTGTCTGGCGGGGGACGTTAACGGAAACGGCAGGCTTGACGTAGGGGATTATCTTATAATTCGCCGAGCATATTTCGGAAAATATACCCTTTCGGGGGTTTACGCCGCGGCGGCGGACGTTAACGGAAGCGGCAAGGTGGATTCTTATGATTATTTAATTATCAAGCAATTTTTCCGCACCTCTCAGGGCGACCTTTTTAATGAGTTTTGATTGGGATTTGAATTTTAATATGGTTTTAACACAAAAGGGGGATTTTTAAATCCCCTTTTTTTGTTGTCGCGATTTTTTTTGTTGTCGCGATGCGGGTGCGTTCGGATTTGCTATTTATCGGCGCGCGAACGGTTATTCCCCCTCGTATTCCCGCGGACGAAACGGAACGTCGAGGACGCCGTTCCCTACGATGGATGTTAAAACGGGCGATTCGTGAATCGCCCCTACAAACGTGGTGCGGTTTTGTTTGTTTTGCTGTCGCGTTGCAAACAACGGCGGGAGTAGAACCCCCGCCCTACGGCGATTAAAATTCGCCTTTGCTCGGGATGACGGCAGGGGAAACATTCCATACAAAAAACAAAAAAACAAAAAAACAAAAACCCAAAAAACGAAAAAGCACCCATTTGGGAGACACTTCGTAAAGAAGTGTTCTCCCAATTTTCTTTTTATATAAAAATTGACATTTTCTGTTTGAAAGTGTCATAATGGGTTACATACTTTGAAATATTACCTATCTCAAAGATAAAAATAATAAGTGATATTGTGAGACAGGTCTCACAGTGATATTTTTGATAAATCAAAAGTGATATTAAAACCTTGCGGTTTTAGTGATATTTTATTCGCCCCTAAACTCGCAAAGCGAATAACACTCGGCTATAGCCGAATATAACTGCGAAGCAATACAACTCGCCTTTGGCGAATAAAACTGAGGCACACTTCCTTACGGAGTGTGCCTCTTCGGGTGCTTTTTTACCAAGACGGGCGCGAAGGGAGAAACGCAACCCGACTTGCCCAAAATGGGTGAATTATAGAGGAGAACCGTCTTTTGCGCGCTTAATCTTGTTTGTGGTGGTCTTCACAAAAGGCGTTTCGCGAATAATAACGTTGTTAATCTGCTTATAGGTGGGGAGCTTTTCCAACGCCTTGAAAATATCGGATTTAAGCTTTTGCTGAAGTTCTGCGCGGTTGGTAAGCGCGAGAGTTTCGGGGTCGATAATACATTCAACGCAAAGGGCATCCTCGTTGCCGTTTTCATCGCGGGTGGCATAAACAAGGTTTTCCAAAACGTAGGGAATACCGCCTATGTAATCCTCTAATTCCTCGGGATAAATGTTTTTGCCGTTACCGAGAATTATGATATTTTTCTTTCTGCCTGTGATAACAATCTGTTTCTTTTTGTTAATCTTGCCGAAGTCCCCTGTGCGGAAATATCCGTCCTCGGTAAATACCTCTGCGGTGGCTTCCTCGTTCTTGTAATAACCAAGCATAACGATACCGCCCTTAACGCAAATTTCGCCCTCGCCGTCCTCGTTGGGTTCGTCAATGCGAACGTCAATGCAGTCTATCCAATAACCAACGGTTCTGGGGTCGTTGTCAAATTCGGTGTTAACCGAAACAAGGGGCGAACATTCGGTAATGCCATAGCCGTTGGTTACTATAATACCGATGTCATCGAAGAAGTCTGCAACCTCTGCGCGGAGGGGTGCAGAACCGCAAACCAATTTTTCCAAATTACCGCCCAAAGCGTTGTGAAGCTCTGCAAAAAGCTTGCGACGGATGTCTATACCCATAGAACGGAGGAAGTTGGAAACCTTAATTGCCATTTTAATGGTTTTGGTTTTGCCCTTTTCCTCGATAGATGCCTGCATACGGCGGTAAAGAACCTCGATAATTGCAGGAACAACAAACATATAACCCGGCTTGTAAAGAGCAAGGTTTTTAACAACTCTCTTAAGGCTGTCGTTGATACAAAGGGTAGCGCGGCTGTGAATTGCAACCAAAATACCTGCAACTGCCTCGTAGGAATGGTGATAGGGAAGAATGGAAAGGCCAACCTCGCGGATAACCGCCAGACGTAAGCCGGAATCTACAAGATGAACAAGGTTGTTTTCGGAAAGCATAACGCCCTTTGCCAAGCCTGTTGTACCCGAGGTATAAAGAAGCATTTTCATTGCATCTTTGTCCTTGGTTTCCATGCTGACGAAACTGCGGTCGCCGTTTTCATAAAGCTCTTTGCCCTTTTGAAGAAGCTTATTGAAGGATAAAAATTCGTTGTCGTCCTCATCTCTGTCGAAGCAAACGAAATATTTAACGTTGGGGAGCTGTTCTCTCACGTTGCGGAATATTGCTTCGCGCTTGCCGTCGCAAAAGATAATATCGTCGTCGCCGTGGTTGATAATATGTACTAAATCAGCCTCGGGCAATTCCTTGTCGATGGGACAGAATACGCCCTCGCTCTGCAAAGCGGTGAGATAGGTGAGAATCCAATTATAGCTGTTTTCGCCCACACACGCAATGTGTCCGCTTGCCATACCCAAAGAATTCAAGCCTGTGCCAAGCCAAAAGGTTTCAAGCTGAAACTGCTTGTAGGTAACTTCGCGCACGCCATCTTTTGTGCGGTATTTATAAGCAATTCTGTCTCCCTCTGCAGCAACCGACATTTGTAAAATGTGTTTGATGCTGTTGGGGACGGGAAGTACCTTTGGTTTTTTTGCAATAGCGTTCTTTGCCATTTTAAATACTCTCCTTATAAGTTGATTGTTTCTTTTCACAGTGTCTATTATACATAGTTTTCAAAACTATGTCAAGCAGTTTGACAAATTATCTCGATTTTTCTTGTGTTGACTTTTTGGTTTTTAAATGCTATATTATATAATAATGTATATAATTTTTTAGAGTAGGCTTTTTATGAGAATCAAATCCGACGATTTACTTAAAATACACCTCCCCCGCTGGGAGGAATTTCCCGATTTCGAGCTTTATATCGAGCAGGTTATCGGCTTTATCAACGATAAGCTTGCCGTTTTTAATATCAATGCCGACGAGCCGTTGATAACACCATCTATGATAAACAACTATGTAAAAAACGGCGTGCTTCACCCCCCTGTGAAGAAAAAGTACAACCGCGAGCATCTTGCAAAGCTGTTTATAATTTGCATCGGCAAGCGTATGCTTTCTATTTCCGACCTTAAGGAATCTATAAACGCGATGATGCGCGTTTTTGAGGTTTCCGAGGGTTATAACATCTTTTGCGACGAGCTGGAATATGAAATCCTAAGCTCGGCTTTTCCCGAGGAATATCCCGCAAGAACGGTTATGTCCGCCCCCTCCCGCGAGGTGGCAACACTGCGCTCGCTGGCATCGGCCGTGGCAAAAATCCTGCTTTTCGACAGAATTATCGCCCAGCGTAAGCGTATAAGCAGCCTTGCCGCAAGGATTATGGAAGAAAATAAATAAAATCAAAGGACAGAGATTTTTCTCTGTCCTTTCAGAGCGAAGACAAATGGATTATTTACGTCCTTGAAAGGATAAAAAGACAAATAACGAGTTTCATTTTTAATATGAAGCTCGTTATTGTTTTTATAAGGAATATTAATTTTTATTGTATTTTCAAGGACTTTGAAGAAATGCTCGACTACCTTACCATTGTAAGCCTACGCTCGCATTTCTTCAAAACTAACCTCATTTCTCTCACTCTGCTTCAGTCTGTAGACTTTGTCTACAGACTGAAAGGACAGAGCTTGAACTCTGTCCTTTTTTGCGTTGGTGTCTTTAGATGTGGAAGAAACCCTCTGGTTTTATCAGTGGGAAAGATAGTGGAGCAACAAAAAGCCTCCCTTGTGTAAAGGGAGGTGGATTTTGCGAAGCAAAAGACGGAGGGATTGTGATAGTAAATATATCAAAACAACCCCTCAGTCAGCGTTGCTGACAGCTCCCCTTACACAGGGGAGCCTTGTGCAACTACCCGTTTACGGGTTGCAGTGCGTGTAATGCGATAACGTTATTTAGGTGCCCCTTATAGGGGCTGTGCAAGAGTGGTATTGACGTTTTTAATTAAAAACGTCGTGGGTTTCGGGGATATAATCCTCGGGGTTAACTAAAGCGTTCTCCAATCGAAGCTCAAAATGAAGATGTGCAGGCTCGGCGTTTTCACATTTCGCTGTTCTGCCCACCGTTCCGATTTTCTGCCCTGCTTGGATTTCGTTGCCAACCGCGATGCCTTCGGCAAGTAACGGGTCAAGGTTCATATAATAAGAAACCATACCGCCATCGTGGGTAACCGAAACGGTTGTGCCGTAGAAGTAATCGTTACTAACCGATTCTACCACGCCGTCGGTGAAGCAAACCACGGTACTGCCCACCTCGGCGGCAATATCCACACCCGAATGAACGCGGTAATCCTTCATTGTTTCCGAGAAAACAAGCTTGTCCATGCTATAACCCTTTGCCACTGCGCCTACAACGGGGCTATAGAAAATGGGAAGCGTTCCGTCCCCGTCGGGGATAGAAACGTCGGCATCAACGTCGCTTTCCTCGTTTAATACGGGAGCACTCACCGAAGGCTCGGGCAAGGGTAAATCGTTTTGGGAAATATGAGGCACATCGCTGAGAATTTCTCCGCCAAACTGAATTTCGGGCATGGAGATAGGCGCAAGGCTTTCCTCGTAATCGTAAGAAACGCTGAAGATTCCCACTGTTGCCACAATAACAACGGTTATTGCCAAGCCGAGGTATATAAATGCCGAAAATTTGGCTATTTTCTTGCCGATGGGCTCGGCGATTTTTTCGTCAACGTCATCGTCAACGCGGTTGTTTTTTTCCTGATTGTCGTTCATAGGTTTTCCCCCTGAAAGTTGTTTTTGTCAAGGTTATTATTATCACTTTCAAGGGGTTTTATTCAGTTGGCGTAAATTTTATTCAAAGTCAGTCCGGGATAATAATTTTCAATAATTTCTTTAAAATCCCAACCGCTTTCCGCCTTTTTTTCGCTTCCGCAAATCGAAAGTCCAAAACCCTTTCCCACGCCGTAAACCAAGGTATGTATTCCATCATCGGTAAATTCCAAGGCAAATTCTCCGCTGTCGGTGGATAACGCCTTCGACAATTCCTCTGCTTTTATATATTTACCGCCCAAAATCGCAAAATCGCATTTGTTGTTATCCTTATAAACCAAAACCGAATTTTGGGTTAGCTCATCCCTTTCGCAACCTGCGATTTCCTGCAAAACCGCAAAATCCAAAACCGATTCCTTGGTGTGTAATTGGCAGGTTTCCTCCTCTTTTACGGCGGTGATATAGCTAAATTCGGGGCAATCAATGCTGCCGCTTCCGTTGCATAACGAAAATAACGCCATAGCGGGTAAATTTTCAAAGGTAAGGCATAACCCAAGGGTTTCTTGGGTGGCGATAAGACATTTTTCAAGATAATCTCTTTCGGCAAGGGTGGGGTCGCCAAGGTTAAAACAGCAATCCCCGTTATCGCATACGTCAAAATCATCGTGCTTGCACCCAAAAAGCGAAAGATACGTCCCGCAGGACCTTGCCGCAACGGCAAGAGCCTTTTTTGATTCCTTGTGCCGAAGCTCAGTCCCCTCGGCAAGAAGCACCCGCAGGGTAAATTCCTCTGCCGTCATTTGGGTTATTTCGCCCTTAACCGAAACCGAAATTGTGGGTAAATCGGGTTGTTCAACAAGTTTGTCCATACCAAAGGACACCCCCGTAACCATAATTGTTACACACAGAAAATATATAATCCAAGGTTTCATAATAATCGTCCTTTCTTTTTTATTGCCGTAGGGCGGGGGGGTTACTCCCGCCGTTTTTGCGGGACGTCGAGGACGCCCGCGATAATGAAGAATGAAAAATGAAGAATGAAAAATTGTGGTAGGCTTTCGGCATTTTTCCGCCGAAAACCATTTTTTGTTTTAAAATATTACAGGCGGTTTTTTATCGCCGTTGTTTGCAACGCGACAACAAAACAAACAAAACCACACCACGTTTGTAGGGGCGATTCACGAATCGCCCGTTTTAACATCCATTGTAGGGAACGGCGTCCTCGACGTTCCGTTCCGTCCGCGGGAATACGAGGGGGAATAGCCGTTCGCGCGCCGATAAATAGCAAATTCGAACGAACCCGCATCGCGACAGCAAAATAAACAAAACCACACCGCGCCCGTCCCGTCCGCGGAGAAGGGGCAACGATTACAAACTGAACCACATCGCGACAGCAAAACAAAAAAGCAACCTCTTCGGTTGCTTTATTTATATTAAATTTAAAAAACTTTTATTCCTGACCGGCTTCTTTTTCTGCGGTTTCTTCCTCTTTCAAGGGGACGGTCTTTGCAGAAATCAACCTTGCGGCGATATAGAACACAAAAACAATGTCAACCACCGAGAGGGCGGCGCTGTAATCGAAGGTAAACACCCCAAAGCCCAAACAATGAAGAATAAGGTTGGGGATAGCGTAAACCGAAAGCAGGAAAATTGCGATATAGCCGAAAGAATAGAAATAAATCGCGCTGCCAATGGATAAATAAGCCTTGCCCTCGCAAAAGAGGAAAAGCATTAAAAACGTCAAGCCTGTAAGGTGATATCCGCCGGAGTTTGCAAAAGGGGCGGAATTGTTGGCGAGGAAATCGCAAAGCAAACGCGACGCGGTGAAAAACATAGGGAAAAGAATTAAAACCGATAAAAGCTTGCGGTTGATAACCTCCAGCCCTGCGAACAAAAACACCGCTACGGACAATACCGACAAAAACGCCACGAGATAATCAAAAACGCCGAGGGATTCGGGCTTGGTAAAGCAATTCTGGGCGAAAATGATAAACGTTCCGAAGATAACAAAAGCAAGGGTACAGGATGCCGCCGAATTTAAAACGTCGGAAAGCTGGGGGACAGGCTTTTTGCCTTTGCCGTAAAAAAAGCCGAGGGCGAACAAAAGGGGAATAATAACAACCGCCAGAACCGAAAAGGAATTGGATTGGAAGTTGTCTAAAAGATAATAGGTATAGTTGTTGTAGTTGTTTTCCATATTGTTAATTATAACAACCGTTCTTAAAAAGGACATAAGAACCGAAACGGCAACAACCGTGCCGACACGCTTTTTGCACATAAAAAACAACCCCTTTCCGAAATTATAACACGTGAAGTTATTATAATTCAAGAAAAGGGGTTTGTAAAGAGGAAAACTCCTCTTTTAACATTTTATTAAAATTCGTCCCTGCAAAAAACCGAAAAGCTTAATAAAGATCGGTAATTTTACTTCCGTTAAAGAAGAATTCAAGGATATATTTATGGCTGTAGCCGTCTGTGGCAAGCTTGTCGCTGCCCAATGCAGAGAACCCAACGCCGTGGCCTGCGCCCTGACCTTTAATGGTGATTCTGTCGGGTGCGATGCTTTCGCCCGAGGCGGTTTCGTAAACGTCGTCAAAGCTGTTAAAGGTTTTATATCCGTCGGCAGTGAGAACGCCGTTTACCGTTTTGGTTTGGACTGTACCGCTTGTGGTGGTAACCGAAACGTCCGCGCTGTATTCCACACGGAAGTTTGCGCTGTCAAAGCCGCAGGCAGAACGGATAAATTCCGCAGTGCGAAGCTCGGTGGTGTTGCCCTTATCGTCGGTGAGTGAAAGAACGGTGATATAATCCGAGCCGTAGGGGTCGGTTTCGAGAACCGTCATAGACAGCGCATCACCCGAAAGACCTGTAATTCTGCTTCGGGATGCGATATAATCTGCAAATTCCTCTTTTGTAAAGGAACGCTCCCAAAGGTCGGTTTCGCCGTCTTCATCAAGAAAAACGGTGGTAAGATATGGGATCTCCTTGCCGCCCCACGCCGCCACCGAGGAACAGCTTGCGCCGCCGTTGGAGTTGTGGTAAAGAACGGTTATGGGCGAACCGTTGTAGGTACAAATCATACCCTTTGTGGCATCAACGATAGCGTTGTTTTCCTCGCTCATACGCTTAAGACCCTGATAAACCTGACAGCAGGCAGAGTTACAGCAAACGTCAAAGCCGTCGTCTCTGTGCTTTCTGCCCAGCGGGGTGGTTCTGGCAAGGATAGCAAAGGCGGTTCGGGTTTCTACGGTAACGTTGGTGCCGATTTCGTTTGCCATAATACATTTTGTATAATCCTCAAGACCAAGGCAGTTAACCATTGTTAACAGTCCGTCGGAAACGCCATATTCGAAAAAGCCCCAATAAGCAAAGGTGTTTACTGCGCCCGTGCGGTGAATCATGGGGAATTCCACACTGCCGTTTTTGCCGCGTAGGGCAAATTTCCTGCCTGTGTTTTCAAAGGTGAAAAGAATTTTGCCGTTAGCGTCCAAAACGGTCAAACCGTTCTGCGCGGGGGCAACAACCTTGCCTGCGCCCGCTGCTTCGGCAGAGGAGGCGGGGTTCTTGCGAACCTCAAAGCCGCCCGCAACAATGGCAACAAAGCCGCCAACCGATTTCGCCTTTGACGAAGCCTCGCCAAAAGAACCGTGCTTGCTGACAAAAAGGCTGTAAGAGCCCACGTTGCCGTCGCCCTTGCGGACGCTTCCGTCAACAAAATCGGCATTAACCTGAGGCATAATATAAATTGTTGTGTTGGGGATAGAGAAGGACGGTATAAAGCTTGTTCCGTCAGAATATCCCATCTCAAATCCGCTTGCCGAATCGGTTTTCGAGCAGAACATACGGGTGTCGGTGGTGGTGTTTGCATACATTCCCACGCGCACAATATGTCCCCCCGAACCCGCCGCCTCGGCAGGCATAAGGTTTTCCGTGCTGTCAACAAGCATGCCCGCGCAAAATACAAGAGCAAGCAAAATGCTGACAAAACGTTTGAAATTATACAATCTCATAGCTTCCTTTCAATGTGAAATGCGCCGTTTGTCCCGTAATAAGTATCGCCTTTTTCGCAGAGCTTCCCGAGGGATAATAGATATGACCGAACTCCAAGGGCATACCCGAGAAAAGCTCGGTATTAACCGAAACGTCGGTAATCCCCTCGCCATCGAAGCAAGACGAGGTAACGGCAACAGCGCTTCCGCCGCGGAAAATTATTTCGCAATTGGGGGAAAGAATAACCATCTGTCCCTCGGTAAGCGAAACGTCGGTATAACCCGAGCCTCCCGAAAGACCGCCGTTTTGGGCAATCTCGTCGAGAATTTCCTTTTTCAATTCTTCCTTAAAAACCTTTAGGTATCCATAATCAATAAGCGTGCTGTCGGGAATAGACTCGCCGGCTTTTGATGAATCCTCCGCAGGCGCGTTAACCGCAAAAGCGGAAAATACCACGGCAAAGGCGGTAAGGACAATTAAAAGCGAAACGGTAATTTTCTTCACAAATAATTCTCTCCTTGATATTTCGTTGGCGAAAAATATTTTTTCGGTCAAGTACACGTTAACCATTATATGCTTTTCCGCCTGCGAAAATGCGCGCATTTTGACGTTAAAAACCGCATTTTTCGGGGTAAAAATACCCCAAAAACCCATTGCGCACAATAATCTATCATACATATTATACCACATTTGTCAAGTCCCACCCTTTGTGCCCGCCCCCAAAAAGCCGACTATATCTTGGGTTTTGCCTTAACGGGATAAAACCCTGTAAATCTCCTCTGCCTCTATATCCTCCCCGAACCCGTACCGCCTGCCATATTTGTCGCCCGAACCCGTTCCGCCCGCCATATCGTTTGCCCCGAGCGAGGCGAACAATATAAAAACAAAGAGAGCAAAAATCCGAGAGGGAAAGCCCCCCTTGTTCTTGCTCTCTTATAAAGACGCAAAATGTTGGATTTTGCGCCGAATTATTTTTTCAAAACCTTTTTCTGCCAGGATTTTTCGTTACATTTGGGGCAACGCATTTTTCTTGTTCTGCCCATATGCATCGCTAAATTAACGGCTTTAAAGGTGGGTACGTATCTGTATCCGCATTTTTGGCATTCGTAATATCCTGCCACCTGCTCGATTTTCAAGGCAAAAAAGAATCCTACAAAGCAAGGGACAAAACCGGAGAACGCTATGAGTGTTCTCACCCATTCTTCTTCGATATTCACAACAGCCGCAATAATGATGGGGATTAACAGAACAATAACTGACAGCCCGCCGATTACCCATTCTAAAGTTAGCAATTGTTTATCGTTTTGCTCTTTTTCTTTTATCATTTCCAACAAGGCTTCTTCTGCTTTTTTGTTATAATCTTCCATAAAAACTACCTCTCCGTTTAATAAATCGTTAACGTTAATTTGAAGTATCTCGCAAAGCTCAAGCATTATGGAGCAATCGGGCATAGATTTGCCGTTTTCCCATTTGGAAACCGCGCGGTCGGTTATGCCCAGCATCTCTGCCAATTGCATTTGTGTCAGACCTTTTGCTTTTCTTCGCTCTGCGATAAATCTTCCAATTTTAATTTGGTCCATATTTGTCCTCCTTTCGGTTTTATTTTATACCGTTTTTACCCGTTTGTCTACAAACCGTGGGTTGATATTTTCCGTTATCGCATTTTTTGTTGCCGCGATTTTTTTACTACCGCGATGTTGGTTTATTTCAAATTTGTTACTTCTTCTCCGCGGACGAAACGGGATAGCGCAATTTTTGTATTGTAGGGGACGGCGTCCTCGACGTCCCGTAAAAACGGCGGGAGTAGAACCCCCGCCCTACGGCGATAAAAACCGAGCCACATCGCGACAGCAAAAAAATCGCGATAGTAAAAAAGGAGTGTTTTAAAAACACCCCTTATATTAAATCTACGGATTACATCCGCCGCAAGGAGAATATCCCTCGGAAATAAGGGCAGAACGGGATTTTGCCGTGGTTTCGCGGTTGGATTCCTTTATATTTTCCACAGCATCGCAGGAAGGAATATGAAATTTCTTTGAAGCGGTGTTAATTATAAATTTAATCCCGCTGTTTAATTCATAATCGTCAATACCCGCATAATCGTTATCGCCGTTGGAATAATCAATGGCGATGCGGGGTTGAACGTTATAGCAGAAAACGTTAAAGCAAACGCCCTCTCCGCCGTCCTCAACCGAAAGTGCCTCTAAATGCACACCGCGGGCAACAAGGTCATCCCCCGAGAAAACAGGGGTTACGCGGTAAAGCACGTGCTTGCCCGTATCCTTAACGAAATCGGCAATTTGGTTTTCAAAGGGAAGCATCCCCTGAACGTTCATATATCTTGTGCCGGTTATAAGGTTTTTCTCGTTGGCGTTTTCCCCCGTAAGCTGAAAGCCTATAAGATGGCAACGGTTGTAAAGATATTTCCCATCCACGCTTTCATATTTTGAAATCTGCCAGCCTGTGGGCTTAACCATACCGATTTCGTCCCTTGGCTCGGTGGGCATTGTATCCCTGCCCACACAAGCGATAACCCCTTGGCAACGTCCCAGAGAATCCAATTCGCTGTAATATTCGAAAGCGGACTCTTCAAGCTCGCCCTTGGTGAAATTGGGGATATTATTGTTAATAACGTAATAGGGTGAACCCGAAAAATCTGGTATCTCCGATAGGTCGATAATGCCGTTTTTCAGATTTGCAATTCTCTCGTTTTCTTGGGGTTGGGAGGTTTGAGAGGATTGAGCAAAATCGGGAACGTACCTTTCCACACAACCGCAAAGCAAGAGCGAAAGAACAACTGTTAAAAGAACAAGACTTTTAAGGATTTTTGTCATTGGGGATAATTACTCCAATTCAAACGCACCTGTATAAAGGCGGTAATACTGACCTTTTTCGGCAATAAGCTTTTCGTGGTTGCCTCGCTCGATAATACGTCCCTTGTCAAGCACCATTATTACGTCGGAATTGCGAACGGTGGACAAGCGGTGGGCGATAACGAAAACTGTTCTGCCGTGCATAAGGCTGTCCATACCCTTTTGAACGATAGCCTCGGTACGGGTATCGATGCTGGAGGTCGCCTCGTCAAGTATCATAACGGGCGGGTCGGCAACAGCGGCGCGGGCAATAGCCAAAAGCTGTCTTTGACCTTGGGAAAGGCCCGAGCCGTCCCCCTCTAACATTGTGTCATAGCCGTCGGGAAGCACCGAAATAAATCCGTCGGCGTTGGCAAGCCTTGCCGCCGCCATACATTCCTCGTCGGTGGCGTCGGGTCTGCCATAGCGGATATTTTCCATAACCGTTCCCGTAAACAAATTAGTGTCCTGCAAAACCATACCTAACGAACGGCGAAGGTCGGATTTTTTAATTTTGTTTATGTTAATGCCGTCATATCGGATTTTGCCGTCGGCAATATCGTAAAAGCGGTTTATAAGGTTGGTTATTGTGGTTTTACCCGCACCCGTCGCGCCAACAAAGGCAACCTTTTGACCGGGCTCGGCATAAAGAGTTACGTCGTGAAGAACGGTTTTTTCGGGGGTATAGCCGAAATCCACCTCTACCATACGCACGTCGCCCTTAAGCTGTGTATAGGTAAGCGTTCCGTCCCCGTGGGGGTGCTTCCACGCCCAAATTCCCGTACGTTCGGCAGTTTCGGTAAGCTCGCCGTTATCGTTATATTTGGCATTAACAAGGGTAACGTATCCGTCGTCGGATTCGGGTTCTTCATCCATAAGCTCGAAAATACGCTTTGCACCCGCCATAGCCATAATTATAGAGTTTATCTGTTGGGTTATCTGGTTTATGGGGTTTGTGAAGTTTTTGGAAAGCTGCAAAAACGCCACCAATCCGCCGGGGGTGAGGCTTTCGGTTAACACAACCAAAAGACCGCCCAGGGTTGCGATTAAAATATACTGCAAATGGCCCAAGTTGTTAGAAACGGGACCAAGGATATTTGCAAAAATGTTGGCGTTGCTTGCGTTTTCAAAAAGGTTATCGTTAAGCTTGGAAAATCCCTCTTTGGTTTTCTCTTCACGGCAGAAGACCTGAACAACCTTTTGACCGTTTATCATTTCCTCGATATATCCGTTAACCTCGCCCACGGATTTTTGCTGTTTTATAAAGAATTTACCGCTTTTTCCGCCGATGGTCTTAACCAAAAGCATTGTTAAAAACGCGGTTAACACCACAAACAGGGTTAGCCAGATATTGGTGGTCAGCATTGCAAAGAACACGGCGATAACCGTACAAAGGGAGGAAACAATTTGGGGAAAGCTCATTGATATCATCATACGCATTGTGTCGGTATCGTTGGTATAACGGCTCATTGTGTCCCCAAAGGAATGGGTGTCGAAATATTTAATAGGCAAAGTTTGCATTTTGATAAACATAGTGTCCCTAATGTTTTTCAACACCGATTGGGAAACCACCGCCATAATGCGGTTATAGGCAAAGGTAGAAAACGCACCAAGCGCGTAAACCACGGCAAGCTTGATAATTTCCTTAAGCAAGCCCGATAAATCGGTGCTTTGTGCTTTTATCAACGGGTCGATATATCCGTCAACAAGGGTTTTCAGGAATTTCGAGCCGTAAACACCCGCAAGGGCGCTGAAAATTATACAAGCAACAACCACAGCCAAGCGCCATTTATAAGCCATAAGATACTTAATAACCCGCTTTGCGGTTTTCATATCAAGCTTCTGACCGGGTATATGCACACCCTTACCCGGTCGCATCTGGGGTTGAGGGCGGTTATCTCTTTCCTTTTCGTTGCTCATTCCTGTTCATCCCCTTTCATCTGTGATTCATAAACCTCGCGGTAAATGGTGTTGGTTTCCAAAAGACTGTTGTGGTCGCCCACACCGTCGATTTTACCGTTGTCGATAACAATAATCTTGTCGCAATCCTTAACCGAGGAAATTCGCTGGGCGATAATCAGCTTGGTTGTACCGGGTATGCTTTTCGCCATTGTTTCCCTAAGCATCGCGTCGGTACGGGTATCCACCGCCGAGGTAGAATCGTCCATAATAAGTATTTTCGGGTTCTTAATAAGGGCGCGGGCAATACAAAGCCTTTGCTTCTGACCGCCCGAAACGTTTGCGCCCCCCTGCTCGATATAGGTATCATAGCCATCGGGGAAGGTTTGTATAAATTCGTCGGCGCAGGCAGAAATACAAGCCTGTTTAATTTCCTCGTCGGTGGCGTTTTCGTTGCCCCAACGGAGGTTTTCTTTTATTGTACCCGAGAACAGCAGGTTTTTCTGCAACACCATCGCCACAGAATCGCGAAGTGTATGTATATCGTAATCCTTAACGTTTACTCCGCCAACCAGAACCTCGCCCTCGGTAACGTCATAAAGGCGGGGGATAAGCTGAACCAATGTGGATTTCGAGCTGCCCGTACCGCCGATTATACCAACGGTCTCGCCCGAATTAATCTTTAAATTAACCTTGTGAAGCACGTTTTTGTCGGTGTGGTAGGCAAAATAAACGTTCTTAAACTCGATATCGCCGTTTTCAATTTCAAAAACAGGTCTTTCGGGGTTTGTAATAGAAGGCTCTTCGTTCAAAACCTCGCAAACACGCTCTGCCGATGCGCGGGACATAATTATGTTCATAAAAATCATAGAAAGTCCCATAAGGCTCATCAAAATTTGCATTGTGTAGTTCAAAAGGGCGGTAAGGTCGCCTGTGTTCATACTGTCGCCTATACCCAAAACGTTATAGTTAACGATTGCCTCCGAGCCCAGCCAGCACAAAAGGAGAATACAGCCGTAAACGGTCATCTGCATTAAAGGCATATTGTAAGCCAAAATCCTTTCGGCAGAAACCGAATCGTTCTTAATGTCCGCCGAAACGGTTTCGAACTTTTCGATTTCCTCCTCCTCACGGACAAAGGCCTTTACAACACGTATACCGCGCAAATTTTCCTGCACAACCTGATTCAATCTGTCGTAACGCTTAAACATACGCTTGAAAATAGGGTGCGCCTTAAACATAATAAGCCAGATACCAAAGGCAAGAATCGGCACGGCGCAAAGAAAAACAAGCGCCAATTTTGCATTAATGCTAAAAGCCATTACCAACGAAAAGATAACCATTGCAGGGCTTCGCACCGCAATGCGGATTATCATATGGAAGGCTTCCTGCAAACGGGTTACGTCGGTTGTAAGACGGGTTACCAACCCCGATGTGGAAAACTTGTCGATATTCTTAAAAGAAAAGTGGGAAATTTTATCGAACATACTTTTACGCAAATTCTTTGCAAATCCCGTGGATGCCAAGGCGGCACTTCTGCCCGCCGCCGCGCCGAAAAACAACGAAACAAGGGCGCAAAGCGCAATCATCCCGCCCACGTAGGCGATATATTTAATATCCTCGCCGTAGATACCGTTGTTTATCAATTTGGCAATAAGCAAAGGGATTATAACCTCCATAATTACCTCGCCCATTATAAGCAAGGGCGACAATATAGAGTGTTTTGTGTAGCCCTTTATGTTTTTTGCAAGTTTTTTTAGCATTTATTTACCTCCGTTTTTTACTGTCGCGATGTGGTTTGGGTTGTATTCGCTTCCTGTTCTCCGCGAACGGATAGAACAAGGTGCTTTTTACGGTCGCATTTTTTTACTACCGCGATGTGTTTTTTTAAAATTTGTTACTTCTTCTCCGCGAACAGAACGGACAGTCGAGGACGCCTGTCCCTACATTCGCGATGTGGTTTGAGTTATAATCGTTTTCTATTCCCCGCGGACGAAACGGGCGATTCGTGAATCGCCCCTACAAACGTGGTGTGGTTTTGTTTATTTTGTTGTCTCGATGCGGTTTCGGTTCATTATTGTTGCCCCTTCTCTGCGGACGGTTTGAATTATGCAACCTTTTTTGTATATTGTAACATTTTTTACATTGTAGGGCGGGGGTTCTACTCCCGCCGTTTCAGCGAAGCGTTTATTTTGTTTTTATCTATATCCCTCGACTTCGGCGATTAAAAATCACCTACGCTCAGGATGACAGGACGGGGATCCCAATTTCCTCGACGTCCCGCAAAAGGTTGCCCACATCCCCAATTTTTCATTTTTCACTTGCCTCTTTTTCTGCCCTTTCCACGTTGGCGGAAAGCTTATTTATAACGGCAAAAAAGGTGTCAAGCTCTTCTTTTGAAATGCCTTGCTTTATATATTCTTCAAATTCGCAGATATCCTGCTTGTGCTTATCGTCAATCTCCAAGGCGAGAGGGGTTGGCTTAATTTTCTTCAGCCTTGCATCTTTATCGTCCTGAATTCTCTCGATAAGACCGTTTTTCTCCATAAGCTTTAAAATTTCGGTCATTGTAGAACGGCGTACCGAAAACTGCTTTTCTATATCCCTTTGATAGATATCCCTATGACGGTTTTCAAGCAAATAGCCGATAACCCAGCCGTGGGTGTTGGTGCATTTTCCCTCACGTCGGGTATCAACCGCCCGTTTTATGGCAACCGAAAGAGTACGCACGCGAAACCCCACGGTATTCTTTACGTCGGACATTATTAGCCTCCTAACAATTAGTACCCTAACATTTTATCAAACCCTTTTTGTTTGTCAATAGGTTTTAAATCTATTTTTGTAAACATTTATTGAATATGAAGACAGATTGTGTTATAATTCATTTAAACTTTAATTCAGAGGTTTCGAAATGATTGGATTTTTAGCGAAAATATTTATAAAAGACCATAAAAATTTAGAAAACGTAGAGGTCCGCAGAAAATACGGAATCCTTGCGGGCGCTTGCGGTATTGCACTTAATACGCTTTTGTTTATTCTAAAGCTTTTGGTTGGAATCTTCACAGGCTCGGTGGCGGTTACCGCCGATGCCTTTAACAATATTTCAGATGCGGGCAGCTCGGCAATAACCATGATAGGCTTCCGCCTTGCGGGTAAAAAGCCCGACCCCGAGCATCCCTTTGGCCACGGCAGAATCGAATATATTACAGGCTTTATCGTTTCGATTTTAATCTTCGTAATGGGCTTCGAGCTTGCCCTTTCCTCCTTTGATGCAATTAAAAACCCAAACCAAACCGAGCTTTCGGTTGTTTCGGCAATAATTCTTGCAGTTTCGGTGGCGATAAAGCTTTATATGTATTTTTACAACCAAAAATACGGCAAAAAGCTTAATTCCGCGGCGATGAAAGCCACTGCTTCGGATTCTTTGGGCGATACGGTAAGCACCCTTGCGGTTATCGCATCCTTGGTTTTTGCCAAGTTCACCGATATCATCATCGACGGCTACGTAGGTATGGCGGTTGCGGTGTTTATTCTTCTTGCGGGCTTCCGTTCGGCAAGGGAAACTATCGAGCCCCTTTTGGGCACACGCCCCGATAAAGAGCTTATGGAGGAAATTTCCCAGCTTATCCTCTCGAAGCACCCCATCACGGGCGTGCACGATATGATTCTTCACGATTACGGCCCCGGCAGACAGTTTTTGTCCCTTCACGCCGAAGTGCCTATGGATGAAAATATCCTTTTTGTTCACGACGTTATCGACAACGTGGAGATTGAAATTTTCCAAAAATATTCCATCGAAACGGTTATACATATGGACCCTATCGACACCCGCGACCAGCGTATTAACGCTATCCGCGCCACGGTGAAGGACCTTTTAACCCCCCTTGGCGAAGGGTTCAACGCCCACGATTTCCGTATTGTCCCCGGTCATACCCATACCAACGTGCTTTTCGATTTGGTCGTGCCCGTCGATAGTAAGGTTTCGGGTGATGAGCTTAAGCTTGCCGTTTCCACTGCAATCACCGCTATTAATCCCGAATATCGTTGCGTTATAAAGATAGATACTATGTATAGTTGAGACACTTGGCTTTCGATGATTCTTCCTTTGTTCTGCCCCCCAACGGCGAGGGGAAAGAGCCGAAGGAAATACACAAAAAATATAAAAAGCTATAAAACAAAAAAGAACGGAAACCGGTTGAGGTTTCCGTTCTTTGTATGTGCAGAATTATAAACCCAAAATCTGCTTTTTCTTTGCGTCAAATTCTTCTTGGGTGATTGCACCGCTGTCAAGAAGGTCTTTGTATTTTTTCAATTCGTCGGCAGAGAAAGTCGAAGAAACAGGGGCAACGGGTTCGGGATTCTGTCTTACTGTTGCGCCCTTGTTCTGACGTTCAATAAGCAAATTGCTTATGGTTTTGTGTATTTCGTCCCTGTTCTTAATCATAGAAAATTTAATTGCGCCGGAAGCAGTGGTAACTGCGATGCTTTTAAGCCAGTCTACAGCAACGGCGGAAATGGAATCGAGAGGTAAATCGACACGTTTGCCAAATGCGGTACGACCGTAAACACGCTTGTCGGTAACGGTAAGTTCCACCTTGGACATAAAATAATGGAACAAAACGCCGATCAAAACAAAGGGCAAGGCAATAACAACACATTCGAACAGACCGGATGTAAGGCGGGGTAAAGTGTATTTACTAAAGCCGTCCTGAATTATATTGGAAATTGTATTCAATATAACGGAAAATAACCCAAAAGACGATAATCCGATACCGATTAAAATAAAGATTCTTCGAATTTTTTCGATGTTGATCTTTTCGGCTTTAATTAAAATTTTGTCTTCCATAATAATCTCCTTTTCATTCCTAAAAAATTGGGAAGGTATTTCACAACACAATTATAGACAATTTCTGTCTAATTGTCAATAGAAAGTTTTTGTCTATGGTAAAATAATAACGGGTGATGAAAATGGCATTAACTTTCGGAGAAAAATTAAGATATCTTCGGGAAGAACAGGAACTTAATCAAACCGAATTGGGCAAAAAGCTTGGGATAACCCAGCGCAAGCTTTCATATTTAGAATGCGGAAAATGCGAGCCCAACGTTGACGATATACGGGCAGTTTGCAACTTTTTCAAAATCTCCGCCGATTATATGCTTGATATCCCCCAAAATTTAAAATATCCGAAAAAATAAACCGATTTGTTGGGTTAAGTCCCGTCAAATCGGTTTTTGTTTATTTTTTGTCAGAGTGAAGATTGTTTTTTGCTGTTGTGATAGATTTAATCAGCAAAAATCTTATCGTTGAACATTTGCGGTTAAGTAAATTGAACCGTTCTTCATCGATATAACTTGTTTTCCACAGCATTTCCAGCCATTTGCTTGTTTCATTTGTTTCCTTTAAGGATATTTCCAGCTTTGCGATGAAATCCGCCCTGCCGTGGGCATATTTGCTTTCGGCAATGTTAGCGCAAATGCTGGTAGCGCTTCTCGCGATTTGGTTGGAAATAACGTTTTCGTGTTTTGAACGAAGCTCTTTTGATAAACCTAAAACATCAACAGAAAGCTCCATAGAAAGATCGCCGAGTTTATCTTCTTTCATATCGCACCGCCTTTTTAAATTATATACCGTGGTTAACAATAGAGCCGAAACTCAAGATATTTATAAACTAAAAGCATCTATGGCTCGTTTTTATTTATTTAACTACCCAATACAAGCAATTTCGTTTGCGACGAAGTCGCAACATCATTGATGCAAAGCATCACATCATTGCGAAGCACATCATTTACGGCAGAGCCGTAACATCGTTCATTTGTGTCCATAATGAAAAAACGATGTTTTCGCTTCGCTCAAAATGATGTTGTCCTTTCGGACAAACGATGTTGTGTCCTAAGGACACAAATGAAAAATCCGAAAGCAAAAGCTTTCGGATTTTTTGTGTAAGGACTATAGCCAATACATAATAGGCAACGGAATTCGAGTTGCGATCCGTTTCATCACGGCAATATCTCAACGATCCGATAGCCTTTTTTGCGTAGGCGGGAATAGAGGATACATTTTGCAGCTCAGCTATA